>NZ_KQ960652.1:18623-25905 GCF_001553265.1 Prevotella sp. DNF00663
ATAGGAGTTATCAGGAGTTATCTGAAGTTAATGGGAGATGTTTAATAGAAGATAGTGGGAGTAAACGGGAGTAAATAGGAGTTAATAGACAAATGTTTAAAGTATAAGATATGGACAAATGTCCGCTATCTCCTATTAACTTCAGATAACTCCTGATAACTCCTATAAACCATCTCCCATTAACTCCCGCTTACTTCTGTTATCTCCCATAAAATATCCCATTCCTCCCATAAAAATAAACCTATGAAAATAAGTATTATCGGAGCAGGTGCCATGGGTGGCTCATTTGCCGAAGGACTGCTCAAAAGCGACATTGTAAAACCGGCGGATGTGACCGTAGCCAATCCCCATTCCGACAAGCTAGACCGCTTTGCCGAACTCGGCGCAAGCGTCACCACAGACAACAAGGCAGCCGTAGTAGATGCCGATGTAGTAGTCTTCGTGGTTAAACCATGGTTGGTTGAACATGTTATTAACGAGGTAAAACCTTTCATGGATTACACTCGACAGATGGTCATTAATATGGCTGCTGCCGTCGATGCCAACCAACTAAAAGCATGGTTGGATAAAAATGGTATCGTCCCCCCACTCTTTCAAGTGATTCCCAACATCGCCATCGCCGTGAGAGCATCCATGACTTTCATAGTCCCAGTGGGCACCGACGATGGTCAAACAGCCACCATCAAGCAGATTTTCGACGACTTGGGACAAGCCTACATCACCGATGAACAACACTTGGGAGCCGGAACGACACTAGCCAGTTGCGGTATCGCTTATGCCATGCGCTACTTCCGGGCTGCTTCTGAGGGTGGCGTAGAACTAGGTTTCAAGGCCGATGTGGCCAAAGACATCGTGCTACAGACTGTAAAAGGAGCGGTAGAACTACTTCAAGCCAACGGAAATCACCCCGAAATAGAAATAGATAAGGTGACGACACCGGGTGGTTTGACCATTCGCGGACTCAACGAAATGGAACACGCAGGCTTTACCAGTGCCGTGATTAGGGGGCTGAAAGCCGGACTTAAATAGTTCGTTGCACCCACTTATCAACTCGTTCATTTATCAACTCGCCCACTCTTATTTTTCTAAAGAGGCTCTTTTAGCTTGCTGCAAAGCCTCTTCAGTGATGCTGCACGGGCTTAACAGCAATGCTGAAATGCCCTTGCAGCAAACCCAAAGAAATATAGACGAGTTTTTCACATGCTTTTTTTACACCCCTATATAATATAAGGTGTAATCTTGCACACACTAAATAGTTGTGCGCAAGAATTTTAGATATGTTCAGAATCTGCCCAAAAAATCGCCTTCACACGTCAGTATAATAAGAAAAAGTTTCGTACTTTTGGACTTGAAATCAATCATAATAACCACAAAATGGAAGAATCAATCAAACAAATCGGCCAACGACTGAGAGGCCTTCGCGAAGTGCTGAACATCCCAGCAGAGGAAGTTGCAGACCTATGCGACATCAGTTTGGAACACTATCTGAAGATTGAAGCCGGCGAAGCCGACCCATCGGTATATCGCCTTTCAAAGATTTCAAAACGATATGGCATCGACCTAGACGTGTTGCTCTTCGGCGAAGAGCCGCGAATGAGTACCTACTTCTTGACTCGTTACGGCCAAGGACCGGAGATAGACCGTGGCGACAGCTACAAATATCAGAGTCTGGCCGGAGGTTTCAGAGGCCGTAAAGTAGACCCATTCTTGACACAGGTAGACCCGTTACCAGACGGAAAGAAATATAACAAGAACACCCACAACGGACAAGAGTTTGACGCGGTGATTGAAGGACAACTAGAAATAACAATAGACGACAAAGAATTGGTTCTGTCAAAAGGCGATACCATCTACTTCGATGGACGTCGTCCCCACTGCATGCGTGCATTGGGAGGAGAGCCAGCTAAATTCCTTTGTGTAGTCATCTAATCAAGCATGCGAAATGATAGAAAGATTCTTAAAACAGACCCACTTTACTTCGGAGGAAGATTATGCCAAACATCTGCAATTCATCGTACCCGAAAATTTCAACTTTGCTTACGATGTGATGGATGTATGGGCTGAAGAGCAGCCCGACAAACTGGCTTTATTGTGGACTAGCGAACGAGGAGAAGAGATTCGATTTACGTTCAAAGACTTGAAAGAACAGACCGACCAAACGGCTTCATATTATCAAAGTCTGGGCATCGGACATGGAGACAAGGTGATGCTTATCTTGAAACGCCACTACCAGTGGTGGTTGTCGGTGTTGGCATTACATAAGTTAGGAGCCATAGCCATTCCCGCTACGCACATGCTAACCACTCACGACATCGTGTATCGAAACAACGGTGCGAGCGTGAAAGCAATTATCTGTGCCGGCGACGAATACATCATTGAACAGATAACCAATTCGTTGCCCGACAGTCCAACGGTCAAAGTGTTAATCAGCGTAGGCCCTCACGTACCGTCACATTTCCACGATTGGAACAAGGAATGGAAGCAAGCACCGCCCTTTAAACGCCCCGAACACGTGAATACCAACGAAGACATCATGATGATGTACTTCACCAGTGGTACCAGCGGAGAACCCAAGATGGTGGCACACGACTTCCTCTATGCCCTTGGGCACCTGACAACAGGTATCTATTGGCACAATCTGAATGAGAATAGTATCCACTTGACGGTGGCCGACACTGGTTGGGGAAAAGCCGTATGGGGCAAACTCTACGGTCAATGGTTTGCCGGTGCAGCGGTATTTGTGTACGACCATGAGAAGTTCACAGCCGAGAAAATCATGCGACAGATAGAGAAATATCGCATTACATCGTTCTGTGCTCCCCCTACCATCTACCGTTTCATGATTCACGAAGACTTCTCTCAATACGATTTAAGTAGTCTACAATACTGCACAACAGCCGGAGAAGCATTGAATCCATCAGTGGCCGAGAAGTTCAAACAACTCACCGGTGTCAGCTTGATGGAAGGTTTCGGACAGACGGAAACAACGATGACGCTCGGTACATTCCCTTGGATAAAGCCGAAGCCGGGCTCTATGGGCAAGCCTAATCAGCAATACGATGTCCACTTATTGCGCCCCGACGGTACCGAATGTGAAGATGGTGAGAAGGGAGAAATCTGTATCAAGGTAGGCGACGAGAAACCTTTAGGGCTCTTCAAAGGCTATTATCGCGATGAAGAGCGCACCAAGGAGGTTTGGCATAACGGCATCTACCACACCGGCGATATGGCTTGGCGCGACGAAGACGGCTACTATTGGTTTGTCGGTCGTACCGACGACGTCATCAAGAGTAGCGGTTATCGCATCGGCCCGTTCGAGGTTGAAAACGCTCTGATGACCCATCCGGCCATCTTGGAATGCGCTATTACAGGCGTACCCGACCCCATTCGTGGCATGATAGTGAAAGCAACGGTCGTTCTAGCCGACGGTTGGAAAGACAAAGCGGGCGACGAACTGGTCAAAACATTGCAAGACCACGTGAAGCATGTCACCGCTCCTTACAAGTATCCACGCATCATTGAGTTCGTCAACGAACTTCCGAAGACCATCTCCGGTAAGATTAGACGCGTGGAAATCAGGCAAAAAGACGGAGCAGGAAATAGTTAACAAGGAGACAAGTTGACGAGTTGACAAGAATTTGCATACTCGATTTACCAAATAATCGAGTAACCGAAACCCTCGTTAACTTGTCAACTCGTAAACTGGTAAACTGCAAATAACAATGAAACGAATCGTAGTAAAGGTTGGTAGCAACGTGCTCACACGCGACGACGGGAAGCTGGATGTAACCCGAATGTCGGCCATTGTCGATCAAATCGTGTGGCTTCGACACAATGGATATGAGGTGGTTCTCGTATCATCGGGCGCCATGGCCAGTGGTAGAAACGAGCTACAAGTGTCTAAAAAGCTGGATAGCGTGGCACAACGCCAACTCTTTTCTGCCCTCGGACAGGTAAAGCTCATCGGTCTTTACTATGATTTGTTCCGCGAATATGGCGTGCATGTGGGACAGGTATTGACCATGAAAGAGAGCTTTTCCACTCGTGGAGAGTATCTGAATCAACGTGCTTGCATGTCGGTAATGCTCGAAAACGGTGTTATACCCATCGTCAATGAGAACGATACCGTGAGTGTTACAGAGCTGATGTTCACCGATAACGATGAACTTTCAGGTCTTATTGCCTCCATGATGGATGCCGATACACTGGTCATCTTGAGTAATGTAGACGGTATCTACAACGGTTCACCCTCCGAACCCGGTACCCGTGTCATCCCCGTAGTGAACTACGACAGCGACATCAGTGAATACATCCAGAGCACGAAAAGCGGATTTGGCCGTGGCGGTATGATTACCAAGACCAACATTGCACGCAAAGTGGCCGAGGAAGGTATCAAGGTTCTCATCGCCAATGGGAAGACTGAGAACATTCTTATCAATCTGGCTACACATCCACAAAGCACCATACACACCGAGTTTAGGCCGAATCCGACTCCTACTTCGGGTGTAAAGAAATGGATAGCCCATAGCGAAAGCTTCGCCAAGGGATTGGTTCATATCAACGACAAAGCCGCAGAGGCCTTGAAGGGAGAGCAGACCGTAAGCCTGTTATTGGTGGGAGTGACTGCTATAGAAGGCGATTTTGAAGAGGGAGATATTATCAATATCATCGATTCAAAAGGCCATACGGTGGCCGTAGGACGCAGTGCCTACAGTGCCGAAGAGGCGCAAACGCATATTGGTAAACACGGACTCAAGCCGCTTGTACACTACGATTACATGTATATGGAATAACCAAAACACATCGACTATGGCTTTAGAACAAACATTCCGAGACGTAAAAAAGGCGAGCCGACAACTTGCTTTGATGACCGATGAGCAACGAAACGCGCTGCTTGGATATGTGGCTGCGGCCATCAGTCGCCATTCCGACCTGTTATTAGAGGCCAACAAGCGCGATTTGGCACGCATGGACGAGAGCAATCCGATGTACGATCGACTCATGCTCACGCCCGAACGACTACAAGAAATAACCGCCAGCCTCCGTCAGGTAGCCACCCTCCCCTCACCATTAGGCCATACGCTAAAGGAGAAAACACTCGACAATGGACTCCATCTACGTCGTGTAAGCGTGCCGTTTGGTGTCATCGGCGTCGTCTACGAGGCTCGCCCCAACGTCACCTTCGATGTATTCGCCCTCTGCCTAAAGAGTGGTAACGCCTGTATCTTGAAATGTGGACGCGATGCCATCGACTCTTGTCGAGCCGCAGTAGACCTCATCCACGATGTACTTCATACTGCCGGAGTTGACAGTAATATCGTACAACTACTGCCGGCAAGCCACGAAGCCACAGCCGAAATGCTCAATGCCGTGGGCTATATCGACCTATGTATACCGCGAGGGGGCAAGCATCTCATTGATTTTGTACGCGATACGGCCAAGATTCCGGTCATTGAGACTGGGGCAGGTGTGGTACATTGCTACTTCGACAAGGCCGGAGAACTCAGCATCGGACGCGATATCGTGTGTAATTCTAAGACACGTCGATGCAGTGTTTGCAACTCTCTCGACTGCCTGTTAATACACGAGAGCCGACTCAACGACCTACCATCACTCTGCGAACCACTCGCGCTAAAGGGTGTAAAACTACATGTCGACACCCGCACCATGATTGCTTTGCACGACAATTATCCTACCGATTTGCTCGTACCCATCAATGGAGACGATGAGTGGAACACCGAATGGCTGAGCATGCAAATGAGTATTCGCACCGTAGACAGTCTCGACGAAGCCCTCGAACACATCGACACATACGGCAGCGGGCACAGTGAGAGCATCGTAACCGAAGATAAAGCTGCTGCAGAGAGATTTCAAACCATGGTAGATGCAGCCTGTATCTATGTCAATACACCCACTAGTTTCACTGATGGAGCACAATTCGGGCTCGGAGCAGAGATTGGTATCAGCACCCAGAAACTCGGCGCGCGTGGCCCAATGGCACTAGAAGAGATGACCACCTACAAATGGTTGATAGAAGGACATGGGCAGATAAGGGAATAGAAGTCCCTCCCCGGCTTTCCCCAAAAAGTGAAATAGAGATTATCAACCATTCATATTAACCGGCAACCATATCCCACCTATTATATCATATAGACTTCGTGGGAAAGCTATTAAGAGAGACTTTATATGAAAACATTCTTCAATATCGAGGATTTAGGAGACCTTCGGACAGCATTATCCGAAGCTCAAGAGGTGAAACAAAATCGTTTCGGGTATCAGCAATTGGGTAAAAACAAGACCTTGCTGATGATTTTCTTCAATAATAGTCTGCGTACTCGCCTCTCAACACAGAAGGCGGCAATGAACTTAGGCATGAATGTCATCGTGCTAGATGTGAATGCCGGTGCGTGGAAACTGGAAACCGAGCGAGGCGTTATCATGGATGGAGACAAGAGCGAGCACCTACTTGAGGCTATTCCAGTGATGTCTAGCTACTGCGATATCATTGGTATTCGCAGCTTCGCAGGGCTTACCGACCGCAATTTCGACTATGCAGAGACCATCGTCAATCAATTCGTTCAATATAGCGGAAAGCCTGTTTTTGCCATGGAGACAGCCACAGTACATCCGCTACAAGCCTTTGCCGACCTCATCACGATAGAGGAACATAAGCCCATTGCACGCCCGAAAGTGGTACTCACATGGACACCCCACTGTCGCACATTGCCTCAAGCCGTACCCAACAGTTTCGCCCAATGGATGAATAGAGCTGATGTTGACTTCGTCGTTACGCATCCTGAAGGTTATGAACTCGACCCGCGATTTGTGGGAAACGCACGCGTAGAATACGACCAACACAAAGCTTTCGAGGGTGCTCACTTCATTTATGCAAAGAACTGGAGCAATCCGGGCGTCACCAATCCTGCCGAATACGGCAAGATAACTTGCCAAGATATGAATTGGACTGTAGATGCCGAGCACATGGCATGGACCGATAACGGATACTTTATGCACTGTCTGCCAGTGCGTCGCGGCCTCATCGTCACCGACGACGTGATTGAAGGTGCGCACAGCCTCGTTATTCCCGAAGCTGCCAACCGTGAGATTAGCGCCGAAGTAGTTATCAAACGCATGCTCGAAGCATTGTAATCAAGCAGCCTATTTCAAAGTTCTTATTTCATCAACATATACCCTAAGAGTTAACAAGTTGACGAGTTGATAAGTAGACTAGTTGTATTTACTCCATTAATATATGAGGGTGTGTCAAAATTGATATACTCTC
>NZ_KQ960653.1:0-28951 GCF_001553265.1 Prevotella sp. DNF00663
TTTAAATGCTTTTTTTATCCCGAACTCGCGTAATCAATCATTGATAAAGGAGTTGTGGAGAAAAACCTTCATACGATATTGAGATTATCTCTTGTTCAGCTATCTTTTTTTGGGGGTTATATATTATCCAATACTTTAAGTTCTGTCGTATTAAGCAAAGTTAATTTCAATATTGGTATAGAATATGTCGGAGAGTTATTGGAGAAAACAATGAGGCTACCAATGAAATGTTTTGACACAAAATTAAATACAGAATTTATACAACGATTAGATGATTTTAATCGAATCCGTTCTTTCTTAACGGAATATGTAATTAATAATTTATACTAATTTCACGCCATCTATTGAGTAAAATTACTCTGTCTATTGAGTAAAATTACTCAGTCCGTTGAGTAAAATATTGTATTTCGTGTCGAAAAATATAAAGAGTATGGTCTATAAAAGAAGTCAATATCATACGGTAATGCAAAGAATGAAAGAGCCGAGGCAATTCATCCAAGTAGTTATGGGACCACGACAAGTTGGCAAAACAACACTTATTCGCCAAGTATTGAATGACACCGACTTGCCATTTTCCTTTTTTACAGCCGACAACATACCCGCCACACAAACCGATTGGATAGGAGATTGTTGGGCAAATGTAAGAGCCAAGATGAGATTAGAGGCACTTCAAGAATGCATACTCATCATAGACGAGATACAAAAAATTAATAATTAGAGCGAAGCCGTAAAACGCGAATGGGATGCCGATACTTTTAACGGTATCAATATCAAGGTTATCCTGCTTGGTTCCTCGCGCATCATGCTCCTCCACGGACTATCAGAGTCGCTCATGGGACGCTTCGAAGAAATAAGAATGTCGCACTGGTCGTACCCCGAAATGCGCGATGCTTTTGGTTATTCTTTAGAACAATACATCTTCTTCGTAGGCTATCCGGGAAGTGCATCGCTCATCAAGAATGAAGAACGATGGCGAGCTTATGTCCATAGCACTATTGTCGATGCAACCATTAACAAAGACATCTTATACAATTCCGTGGTCAATAAGCCTGCACTACTACGCCAAACATTTGAATTGGGAGCTTCTTATTCGGGAGAAATTGTATCTTTGACCAAGATGATAGGAAATCTCCAAGATGCTGGGGTCACCTGATTAATTATGCCTTTACTCATCGCTACCATCTCAACTACTGGAGAGAGGGAAACGACGAGGTAGGTTTCATTATCCACAAGAACGGTAGAATTGCCACCATCGAGGTAAAAAGCAATAGCGAGACCACTAACACCGCCCTATCAGTATTTAGAGACAAATTCCATCCTATCAACTCCTTGGTTGATGGCGAAGGTGGTATGAAAGCCGAAGATTTTTTCTGTTGTAACCCAGCCGACCTACTGGGATAACCTCTTACATCCTCTTCTTCACCTGCAGACACTTCTTTTCGATAAATCGCCTGAAATCTTCCAAGGTGCCAACGGTGAAACCCTGAGGGTCGAGCATTATACCCGTGTTCTTCGAAAGCAGCAAGGCGATGACATGGGGACGCTCCTTATATTTTAAGATTTGGCTGTAGTCATAATAAGATACATTCTCATTGACGTGGCATACGATTCTGTCTCCGAACTCAAAACATACTTCGGGGTCTTCCACTCCATGCAAAGCCTTGGTGCGTTTCCGCATAGCTTTAAAGCCGCGGCGGGCTGTGAAGTAAGGAGATATGGCCATGAGGCCGAACAAAAGAATAGCCAGCATGACCACACCGCCAACCGTATCGCCTTTCCAGTATGCTATATCCCAAATATAAAAGGCACACAGTAGGATTAAAGCAAAAGCGAGAATATATGTTTTAATACCATATACGATCTTCACAAAATCGTACATCATGGCCTTCGAAAGTCGATACCTATTTTCAAAGAGAGTGTTTGCTTCCATTATATTTACTGATATTTGGACGACACAAATATACATATTTTCCGACAATAAAAGCACCATGAACACTTCATCTTTTCACAACAAATATAAAAAGTTCACACAATAGCGAGACGACTTCGGAAAATTTGCTATATCTTTGCACGAAAAGCAGCCCCAGCTATGGGCTTATTGACTAATAACCATCAACCTAAATATGAGACATTTAAAATTATTTTGTACCGCACTGTTCCTTACTTTGACAGTAGGAGCACATGCAGCAAAGAACGTAAAGCATACGTTCGCTATTCAATCGGGTAATTTCTTGTACGACGGAAAGCCTATCCAACTCCACTCCGGAGAGATGCATTACGCTCGCATTCCGGCTCCTTACTGGCGCCATCGCCTGAAGATGATGAAGGCTATGGGACTTAATGCCGTGGCTACATACGTATTCTGGAACCATCACGAAGTGGCTCCGGGCGTATGGGACTGGACAACCGGCAACCATAATATCAAACAATTCATTAAGACCGCAGCCGAAGAAGGCTTGATGGTGATACTCCGTCCCGGCCCATACTGCTGTGCAGAGTGGGACTTCGGTGGCTATCCTTGGTGGTTACAGAACGAGAAAGATATGGTTATCCGTACCGATAACGAAGCTTTCCTCAAAGCTTGTCGCACGTATTTGACACAGTTGGCCGGCCAAGTGAAGGATCTTCAAATTACCAATGGTGGTCCAATCATCATGGTACAAGCCGAGAATGAGTTCGGTTCTTACGTGGCTCAACGCAAGGATATACCCTTAGAAGTACACAAAGCATACAATGCCAAGATTGTAAAAATACTCGACGAGGTGGGCTTCAACATCCCTAGATTCACCTCAGATGGTAGTTGGCTGTTCAAAGGTGGAGCCGTTAAGGGCATTCTTCCCACTGCTAATGGCGAAGACAACATCGAGAATTTAAAGAAGACCGTAAACGAATACAACAACGGTGTAGGCCCTTACATGGTGGCAGAATTCTATCCCGGTTGGCTATGTCACTGGAATGAAAAGCGTCCACTCGTCTCTACAGAGAGCATAGTGAAGCAGACCAAGAAATATTTGGATGCCGGTGTAAGCTTCAACTACTACATGGTTCATGGCGGAACCAACTTCGGTTTCACCTCAGGAGCGAACTATGCGAAGAAGAACGACATACAACCCGACATGACAACCTACGACTATGACGCTCCTATCAGCGAAGCCGGATGGGCCACTCCTAAGTATAATGCACTGAGAGAGTTGCTCAGCAAGTCGGTAAAATATAAGGTTCCGGCAGTTCCGGAGCGCATTCCTGTCATCTCGATACCACAAATCAAACTCACTAAGACAGCCGATGTACTCACTCTGCTAGAAGGTGTAAAAGCCGTAGAGAGCGACACTCCGCTCAATTTTGAGCAGTTGAATCAAGGTCATGGATATGTACTTTACCGTCGACACTTCAACCAACCCATCAGCGGAATGATGAAAGTGCCGGGCATCGCAGACTTCGGCGTAGTATATATCAATGGTGAAAAGGTGGGTGAACTGAACCGTGTAACCGGCAAGGACAGCTTGGAAATAAACGTACCTTTCAACAGTACACTCGACATCTTGGTCGAAAACTTTGGCCGTATCAACTATGGTGCACGCATCACAGCCAACCATAAGGGTATCATCGAGCCTATCACCATCGGTGGAAACGAGATTACAGGCAACTGGGAAATGCGCGGTCTGCCTATGAGCGAGATGCCTAACGTAGATAAGATGCCCGCCGGATACAATGCCGGGGCACCTGTTCTCTACAGCGGTACATTCAAATTGGACACCGTAGGAGACACTTTCCTCGATATGGAGAAATGGGGTAAGGGCATCGTCTTCGTAAACGGAATCAACCTCGGACGCTATTGGAAGGTCGGACCACAGCAAACGCTCTACCTACCGGGATGTTTCTTGAAGAAAGGCGAAAACAAGATCGTCATCTTTGAGCAACTGAACGACGAGAAGAAGAGCGAACTCACAGGAGTCACCGAACCTGTATTAGACAAGTGGGTGAAATAATCTGAGGAGCTAACGGAAATTAAAAGGGAGTTAGTGGGAGGTATCCGACAAGTGTCTGTTATCTTCCGTTAACTCCCTTTTAACTCCAAAGAACTCCCAAGTCGAGCCACCGGCGAAACTTAAATTAAATCATTTCATGGAACTACAATTATGCGAATTGAGCAAAGTCTATGGCGAAAAGACAGCTCTTAGTATCGACACACTCACTTTCAAGAGCGGAGAAATCATCGGCTTGGTAGGCAACAACGGAGCAGGGAAAACCACCCTGCTCCGATTAATGCTTGACCTGATTAAGGCAACAACGGGACAAGTGCTCAGCAACGGAGTCCCTGTCAACGAAGACACGACGTGGAAACACTACACAGGGTCGTACATAGATCGTCGTTTCCTCATTGATTTCTACACACCCGAAGAGTATTTCCAATTCATAGCCGACGCTTACGGAATCGACCACGACATTGCAAAAATGCGGTTGGAACAATATAGCGACCTCATGCACGACGAGGTGTTAGGCACCGGCAAATACCTCAAAGAATTCTCAGAGGGCAACCGCCAAAAGATAGGAATCATCGGTGCGATGCTCATTGAGCCCCAAATACTGATACTCGACGAGCCTTTTAACTACCTCGACCCGTCGTCACAAATAGCTGTGGCACACCATATCAAGCGACTCAATGAGCGACTTGGCACCACCGTTATCATCTCCAGCCACAACCTAAACTACATTACCGATGTGACTACCCGTATCCTTCTCTTGGAGAAAGGGTACATCGTCAAAGACATTGCCAACGAAGCCGGCAGCGCATTTGACGAATTAAACCATTATTTCATAGCCCAATGATACGCTTACTTCTCCACATGTGGCTCGTTCAGAAGCGTCGCAACTTCGAATGGAGACCTATCATTGTAGCAGCATACTTCTATTTTCTTACGCTACTTTGTGCTTGGATAGCCCTTGAAGTTGGGGGCGCAAAGGCATGGCAGCTACTCAAACAGGGCGACGACACGGCTGTTGTATCGATGATAGCCATTGGTTTTCTCATCCCGGACTTCATCATGAAGCTCTTCATCATGCACCCCGATACAGACATGAGCGACTTCGTGAAGACGCGTCCCATCCCCTCTCGTCAGTGGACATGGCTGCTATACATCACTCTAAGCGCCGACCTGATAACCTTATTCTATCCACTTCTACTCCTTCCATTAGCCATCTATCGCGGCAGCCTTGCCATGTTCGTGGTATCATTGGCTGTATCTTATCTCAACGCCACATTGATATTGGCCTTTCACAAAGCCCACGGTTGGGAGTACAAATTGCCTGTCTTCATCTATCTGCCTTTCTGCTTGATATGCCTTTTCCTCCATACCATCAACCCATTCGCACTCTCCGGTGGAGCACATGCCATCGTCACACTGCTGATTATCGCCCTCCTCATCGCCCCGATATTCTACTATACCAATCGGCTGGAGAATTATCCCGATGAGCGTAAAACCTCATCACGTCGCACCAAAAGTATACAACGGTCAGGGTTATTAACCGACTTGCGACGTCTGATGCGCATCAAGCGCCTGCGTGTATCCTTTTGGATACTCATAGCCTGTTTCCTTTTCAATGCGTATAACTATAGTTACACCAATCTGTCGGGCGAGTCTTTCACCATGGCATGGAACCTGTTAGCTCTCACAGCTGCCGCCATGGGTATCGGGCAATGGGGCATTGGCATCGAAGCCAACTATCTCCACGGACTTTGGACGAAGCCTTTTGACATCGAACAGCTACTCCGGCGTAAATACAACATGTATACCGCGCTCACCCTTATCTCTTCTATTACGATCCTGCCTATCTATATTTGGATGAATCATAAGCTCATAGACTGGGTAGCCATCGTCGTGTTTGGGCTCGGAATTGTCGACCTGGTACTCATCGCATTGACGCTCACATCGAAACGGGCCGACCTTTTTGGTGCTTCGGTATTTAACAATCAAGGCTTCGACATGAAAGCTTACATTGCCACCATGTCCGTATTCGGAGCCATTATCGTGTACGGAGTGCTGCATTATCTGCTGCCTCAACCATGGAACTATATCGCGTTGATGGGTTTGGGCATCCTAGGTTTGCTCATACGCAACAAAGCATTACAGACCATAGCTAACAAGCTTACAGAGCGACGCTATCGGTTGTTGGAATCAGACTAGCTCATATCGAATAAGATTTATTTCTAAAAATAATTCCAAAACCGTTTGGAGCGTATCTATATTTTATCTATCTTTGCCCTCAACAAGATTAAAATATAAAGTATTAATTAAAACTATAAGCATTATGAAGAAGTATGTTTGCGACGTATGTGGCTATATTTATGACCCTGAAGTAGGTGATCCTGATGGCGGTATCGCTCCCGGAACAGCATTTGAAGATATTCCTGAAGATTGGGTTTGCCCTCTTTGCGGTGTAACCAAAGAAGATTTCTCACTCGTAGAAGAATAATATAACAACGCTTTTGCAAGTGCAAAAGCATATATAACGTACACTTCCGACTCGCTCGTTAGCGCACGTAAACTATCATGGCCGGGCAATTTGTCCGGCCATTGTTATGAAAAAGAAGCCCTAAAGGGTTACCCATACATAACGAATCAGGTTAAAGTACTCCCCTTTCTAGCTTCTCCCCCTCTCTATGGGAGAAGGAATCATTAGCGCATCAAAAAAATCCCGGCCTTCCACAATAGGGAAAAACCGGGATAGAAGTTATTATTCCATTTGCCTACAAACCTCTTTTACTCCATAAACAGCACCTGAATAACGGTTTGTCCCACCGCTTTGAGCGTGTTCTTATCAATATGCTGCATGTCGTCGGCAAGGGTATGCCAAGTGGGACCGAACGAACTTTGCCTGCAATCTGGATAATATGGGATAATATCAATAGTAGGAATCTTGGCAAAATCGTTCACCGGGATGTGATCATCTGTCACTGCTCCACCATCGGTCTTGGGGAAGAAGCTACCATAACCGGCCGACCTAGCTGCACGCCACACTTTCTTAACAATGTCGGGAGCATACTGCTTAGACATCTGTTCTTGGAAGAATCGGGCTCCTTGGCCACCTACCATATCGAGCAAAATTCCGTAACGAGGGGCATAACCACCCGGGATATGCTGCGCCCAATACTGTGCTCCAAGTGCCCAACTTTCTCCATCATCTTCAACATCAGCCCATTGTGGGGTGCCCCAATCTTCAGCATCGAAGCAAACAAAGTCGACACCGATGTTCAATTTCTTATCTTGATTGAGCAATCGAGCTATCTCCAACATGACAGCCACACCACTAGCAGCATCGTTAGCAGCCATAATAGGCTTGTGCCAATTAGCAGAATCGGGATCGTTATCGGCCCAAGGGCGACTATCCCAGTGGGCACATAGCAAAATACGAGTAGTGAGTTCGGGACGATAAGAAGCCATGATATTTTGGCTCTTCAACACAGTTCCATCGTACCCCGTAAGGTCGGCACGCTGTATTTCGACTTTACAACCGTAAGCTTTAAAACGATTCACTATCCATTCAGCACAACGGTCGTGCCCCACACTGTTCATAGAGCGGGGACCAAAATCGCACTGTGCTTGTGTGAAAGCATAGGCACTATCGGCATTAAAGGCCGGACCTACGGGATTGACCTTCTCCACTTCCTCGGTTTCGGGCAACATTTCTGTTTGCGAACCGTATCCCCCAACGAACGCATAAACGATACCAGCTAATACAAGTAAACTCACTATGATGATGATTGGTTTCTTTTTCATTTTCCGTAATTCTGTACTTGGGTCATTACACGAAGCCAGTTGCCGCCCCATATCTTCCGAATATCGTCTTCGCTGTAACGTCGACGCAACAGTTCGATGGTGAAATTAATAAGCTCGGAAGAGTCGGCTAGTCCCGGAGCACCGCCATCGCCATCGAAATCGGTACCTAATCCGACGTGGTCAATGCCCGCTACGGCAATGGCATGTTCTAGATGTTGCATGACATTGACAATGGAAGCTTCGCTAGGATTCTTACATAGGAAGCCTTTATAAATAGTGATTTGTGCCACACCACCCTTGGCCGCAAGAGCCCGTAGTTGGTCGTCGTAGAGGTTACGAGGCACATCGCAAAGGTCGCGACAGCTGCTATGGCTGCACACAATAGGCGTCTGGCTAATCTCCAAAGCATCATAAAAGCTCTTAACACCACCATGACTGAGGTCGACCATAACTCCACAACGGTTCATTTCGCGAATCACTTCTTCACCAAACTCGCTCACACCGTCGTGCGTATGGTTGGTACGAGCAGCACTATCACATATATCGTTGTCACCATTATGGCACAGCGTGATATAAACGATACCGCGGTCAGCAAAGTGCTTCACTAAATTGAGGTCTTGACCCAGTGCAAAACCATTCTCGATACCCAGCATGATGCTCTTTCGACCGGCCGCTTTATTCTCATAAAGTTGTTGCGGAGTGCGAGCGATAGATACATAGCGACTATTCGCAGCCACTATTTCTTCTATCTTATCAAAGATGAGATTGGCATATTGTGTAGGCGTGATAGTCGCACCGGGACGGTGCATGCTCGTCTGAATCTTGGCATAATCGACTAATTGAGAAAAGTCTTCACCCTCACGAGGTTGCGGCAGATAAGACACCATTGTGACGGCATCTTGTCGACCATCGGTCATCTTGTGCAAGTCGACAAGGATGCGTGGATCGCGCCTTTCAAAATGAATACCTTGTGGAAAGAACATTGGCGTGTCGCAATGGGTATCGAGCGTCAACACACGACTGTGTACATCGCATGCCTCACGATACTCTGCTGCCCGTTTCACAAGCCAAGAAAAAAGCTTCAACCCGTCGGCTTCGAGCCATTCGGGATGCCACTGCACACCCAAGAAGGACTTATACTCGGTACTCTCCACCCCCTCTATCGTGCCATCGGCAGCCTTGGCCGTAATGCGGAGATGCTTGCCCGGATTGTCAACAGCTTGATGATGGAAACTGTTGACAAAGATGTTTTCCGACTCGTATATATGATATAGGTAGGAATCTTGCTCTATCCGAACGCTATGCGTAGGCAGTGTGCGGTCGGCATTCTGCGAATGTTTCACTTCCGTCGTACCCATGTCCTGCCGTACATGCCCACCTAAAGCAATGGTCAAAGTTTGTATACCGCGACATATTCCCAATATAGGAATCTGCCGATTCAAGGCCAATCGACAGATAAGAAGTTCGGCTAAGTCGCGCTCACCATTCACATGCCCCACACCGGATTCGGGTTCTTCGCCCGTCCAAAGAGGATTCACGTCGGCCCCACCGGTCAAGATGAGCCCATCGAGATGTTCAAGTGTGTTGATGATGACGTGGCGGTCGGCCACAGGAGGGATGATAACGGGCGTTCCTCCAGCCGCTACAACCTGCTTATAATATCGGTCGCGCAGCGTAGCATCGATGTCGGCGTGATCAGACGTCAACCCGATAATCGGCCGGTGATTACCTTCCGGAAACGTCGCATAAATATCGTTGAGATGCGACTCTAAGTTAAAAGATTCCATGTAATTACTATTTCTTCGTGTCTTCGTCTATCTTGACGGGTATTTCGCGCTTGATACTCTGCTCCAATGAAATCAAGGTTTCAGTGCTCACCACACCGGGAATACCCTGCAACTGATTGTTGAGCAAGTCCATAAGCTGCTCATTGTCTTGGGCATAGAGTTTCACCAACATCGTATAAGGACCGGTTGTGAAATGGCATTCCACAATCTCAGGAATAGTCTCAATACGCTCTACCACTGTCTTGTACATGCTTCCACGCTCTAGATTGAGCCCCACATAAGTACAAGTAGAATATCCCAGACTCTTAGGATTGACATCGAAACCACTCCCGGTGATGACTCCACCGGCCATCAAATGCTGTACACGCTGATGAATGGCTGCACGCGAGACACCACACTCGGCTGCTACGTCTTTAAAAGGAATACGTGCATTGTTAGAAAGAATACTAAGTATCTTCTTGTCTAGGTTGTCTATCTTTTCCATTTCTTATTTATTTATCCTCTTTAGAGATGTTAAAAGGTAATGTATCTTGCAAGCAAATATAATGAAAACTATTGATACGAACAACAAAAGGAGACGAAAAATAAGGTTTAATGAACAAAATGACATTTCACCAATGCCTTGATACGATTATCATTCAGTACGTGGCATGACCACAGCTACGGTTTTCAGTCGCACATAATCTTCACTTAGATACATGAAGCCACCATATTTATTATGCGTACCCCACGAGTTTTTGGCAATAAAATAGCGATGACCTTGTAAGTCGCGAGCTAATCCTACAAGTTCCATACAATGGTCGTCGGTAGTCAAGAAGTGTTGCAAGTCGCTTAAGCGGCGTATATCTGTGGCCTTACGGTCGTGCTCATCAACCTCGGCCACACCTTGCTTGAAATCGAATCCAAGCTCACTGATGTCCCCTTCCCAACATACCGGATGCCCCTCTGCCAATGTCTTACGAATACGTTTCATCAATTCATCGATGGGAAGATTGTGGAAACGAAAACCTTGGGTGTTATCGGGCAACTCTAAAGCCACCTCTTCGCCCCAAGGATGATGGGCAAAACTCGTGAAAGAGACGTACTCGTCTCGGCCACAAACACTATGAGCAAACTCCAAAGGAGTATATTCTGCTCCCAGCATGTGGACATAGCGTGACGGCATATATCCCATAGCGCGGTCTAGCATATTGTCGAGTTGCTCAGTCATATTATCGATTCCAATGCGTCGAGAAGCGGACATATCGGCCAAACGAGCTACCTTTCGACTCAATACAGCGACATTCAAACCATCCTTATCCTCATAGCTATCATAGGGTTCTGCCCCCACTGTCATCAGCATATCAATGAGTAGCGGTGCCATCCCGCGTAAGCTGAAGATACTAGCACCCTGCGACAAATAACGTGCACGGGCCATTTGCTGCAATCGCATGCGGGTGATGAAGGCTGTAGAGATATTCACCGAGTCGCCTCGCATCAAGTGCTCGCTCTCAATGGTGGCCAACATGGCATAGGCCCAACATAGTTGTCCGCTTCCTTGATTCTTTACCGGCGTAGTCTTAATGACCACATCATTGACAAATAGACTCCTTTCCTGCTCGGTCTTTACAGGTCTACTACATCCCGCCAAGACCACAGCAATGGCTATATAAAACAAGTATTTTCTCATGATTGCAACATTTTTATTGCGAATATAGATTGATACATACTTCCAAACCTTTAATAGCTATAGACTATTTCATCGAATTCGTCGGTACGCACGTAACCTCGTTTCACCTTATTCAAGGCTATCTCTCTCAGTATCCCTTTCGCCACAAGCCCCATAATATCAGTCTTTACAGTATTGTTACTAATCATAAAACGCACTTGAGCATCTTTGACTGTAAGAATCTCATTGATATTCTCATCGAAAATCTTGATGATTTGAGCCTGCCGCTCATTAATATCACCAATATGAAAGAATCTATTGGCTGTATCCTTCTCAGCCTGTTTACGTTTGATAACAAGTCTATTGATAAAGATTGATATTTATGCGCAACGATGAATTGAGTCGTCTGATAATTATTAAATATCATCTATTACAGGGGGAATTTCTATCATATTATCAAGTATTGAACGCGCCAAAGATACGCAATTCTTCTCAATATTATAAGAATTGAGAAGAATTAAGATGCTTAAAACGTATTTTTTAATACTGAGGATAAACCGATGAGGTGCTAATTAAACATAAAAAGTAAAAGAATCTTAATGTTAACATTCGTAGATTTTGTAACTTTGCCCTACAACATATATGTTTTAGACTATGCAAGAGACAAGACAAAACCGCATATCGCGCTTACTCCAAAAAGAGATTGCAACTATTTTTCAGGAGCAAACACGCCTGATGCACGGCACCATGGTGAGTGTGACACGCGTTAAAATCAGCCCCGACTTGAGTATTTGTACGGCATATTTGAGTATATTCCCATCGGAAAAAGGGGAAGAAATGCTCAAAAACATCGTTAAAAACGAAAAGACCATCCGCTACGAATTAGGCAAACGCGTACACAATCAGTTACGTATCATCCCCGAATTGCGCTTTTTCATCGACGATTCCTTAGACTATATCGAACGTATAGACGAATTGCTGAAGAAGTAAGAGAGTTTACTAGGAGACAAGTAAACGAGTTAACAAGTCTTTTAGATTATTCGAATAATCGACTAATCGAGTTACCGGTAACTTTTCAAACTACATGAATTTCCCACTGTTCATAGCCCGCCGCTACCTCTTTTCCAAAAAGAGTACGAACGCCATCAACGTGATTTCTGTCATATCGGTGGTGGGTGTAGCCGTTGCTACAATGGCTCTTGTCATTGTACTGAGCGTGTTCAATGGGTTTCACGACTTGGTTGCTACACTATTTACCAACTTCGACCCGCAACTGGAGATTGTTCCTACCAAAGGGAAAACAGCTCCCGCCGATGATCCAATCCTCACGAAAATCAAGGCATTTCCACAAGTAGACGTGGCAACAGAGAGCGTGGAAGACATGGCACTCGCCATGTATCAAGGTCAACAAACGATGGTGACCATCAAAGGAGTGGACGACAACTTCGACCAACTCACCCATATCAAGAGCATACTTTACGGAGATGGACAGTTTGATTTGCACGCCGGAAACCTCCAATACGGTATTCCGGGCATCCGATTGGCACAGACTTTAGGTATCGGAGTACGTTGGAACGGTTTCTTACAAATCTATGCACCACAACGCGAAGGGCAGCTCGACATGACAGACCCTTCAAGTGGATTCGTGCAAGACTCCCTTATATCAGCCGGTGTAGTCTTTGTTGTCAATCAAGCTCGATACGACAAGAACTATATCCTTACCTCCATCGTCTTCGCTCGCAACCTCTTTGGACAGCAAGGCATGCTGTCTTCGCTCGAAATACGGTTGAAAGACGGGAGTAACCTCGACGAGGTAAAAGCGCAAATGCAACAGATTGCAGGTAATAAATACACTGTCAGAGACCGCTTCGAACAACAAGCCGATACCTTCAAAATCATGCAGATAGAGAAGATTATTGCCTATCTGTTCCTCTCATTTATATTAGTAGTGGCTTGTTTCAACATCATCGGATCACTCTCCATGCTCATCATTGATAAGAAAGACGATGTCGTCACACTGCGCAATCTAGGAGCTTCCGATAAACAGATAACCCATATTTTCCTATTTGAAGGTCGTATGATTTCGCTCATCGGTGCCGTTGTAGGCATCGGCTTGGGTTTGTTGCTTTGTTGGTTACAACAACGTTACGGCCTTGTATCGCTTGGTAGCAGCAGCGGAAACTTCATCGTGAACGCCTATCCCGTAAGTGTTCACTACGACGACATCCTCATTATCTTCATCACAGTGCTTGCTGCCGGATGGCTATCCGTATGGTATCCTGTGAGATACTTGAGCAAAAGACTTCTCGGAAACGGTGAGAAGTAGACTCCGTCAAGAGTATTTTCTACTTTGTTATAATATATCTCGTTAAACTCGATTAACGAGATGTACCGATTGTGTGAACCTATATTTCCACCATTCACAGTAATTTTGCCTTCGAAACTTCTGAATATGAGCAGCAGTTTTCAAGATAACAACCCTTTTTAATCATCAGAACATGAACGAAATCTATTCAAACAATCAGAGACAACTAGACCAACAAGAGAAAAGAAACAGGATAAACAAGGCCATCAGTCAATTGGGAAAAGAGATGGAACAATTGCTAAAACTAAGTCCCGGACACAAGAATTATTACTGGAAAGGTACCACCACCGACCTCATAGAAATGGTGTACGACACCGACATGATGTGTGAATTACGCGACCGTCGAGGCTGCCCGTTCACCTTCAAGCACATGATTCACCATGTTTGTTCAGTACTCCATGTCTACGAACCGCGCAATCCAAGAGCCTACGTACACCGGGCACGTACACGAAAAGAAGTCCGTCAGACAGCCTTTCTAGACCGTTATGCGGCACTCATGTGTGACGATAGTAACCCTATGAAACGGCTGATAGGCCACATACCTGCCCAAGATTAAATGAAAGAGGTTGAGCTGTGTTGCTCAACCTCTTTTTTATTAGATTACATGTTGGCGTACTCCCAAACGAGCCTCAACCACATTCACCACGTAATCGCCTAATTTCTCACACTCCTGTATCAAGTCCATGTACATTGTTCCTACACTATAAGTGTATAGATGATTGTTAATGTCATTGATATTCTGCGTGCGTAGCTGGTTACGGAAGTTGTTTATTTCATTCTCAATATTGAAAGAATGATTGGCATCCAGCTCCTCTCTACATCCCACAAAGAGTGTATTCATCTGCGTAAGTGCATCATTCGTGAGTTGCATCATCTGGTGGATATGCTCATATTGCTGCTCCGTGAAGTCTTCCTTGCTCTGCTGCAAACGACTAATGGTACGAGCCATGTTGAAACAGCTATCACCGATACTCTCAATCTCTGATATTTCGCGCAACATAGCACGTATCTTCACCTTCGTATCATCACTCAAATGGGCACGCCCCACCTCGTCCAAATACTTCGCTATCTCTATTTCCATATTATCAGAGATACCTTCGTATTTTTCAATCCTGCTATACAACTTCACAAACTTGGCATCATCGGTCTCCTTCAACAATTCCGGAACCATACTGAACATACGCTGGATACGCTCAGCAAACGACTCGATTTCTTTCTGAGCTTCCAACACCGAGAGTTCAGGTGTACGCATAATACCAGTTTGAATAAAACGTAGACGGAAGTCATCTTCGGTATCTACATTGCCCGGCTTGATAAGCCAGCAAACCAATTTCTCTATTTGCGGGATGAACCAAATCAATATTCCTGTGTTCAACACATTGAAGGAAGTATGGAAAGCCGCCAATACAATAGGCAGACGAAGAGTCAGTTCCTGCGTAGAAAGGCTATGTCCGTCCGGATCATAATCTACAAATCCGCACACCATACGCACAAACGGATAGAACAAACAGAGCACCCAAACCACTCCTATAACGTTGAATACCAAATGGGCCAATGCTGTTCGCCGTGCTTGTGTATTTGCTCCGAGAGCCGCAAGATTAGCCGTTGCCGTGGTACCGATATTCTCTCCCATCACAAGGGCGATACCTAGATAGATAGGCAGCACACCGCTGGAACACAACATGATAGTGATTGCCATCACAGCGGCTGATGATTGCACCACGCAAGTGATAACCGTACCTATCAATAGGAAAGTAAAGATGGTGATATAACTATTGGTATCGAATGTTTCAAAGAAATGGATGACAGCAGGGTTGTGCTCTAAATCAAGGTCTTTTCCTGCCCCGCTGAGTAGCACAAGACTGAAAAATAAGAATGAGATACCGAAGAGGAAATCGCCTGCATAACGGAATCGGCGTGTATAAATGAGAACAATACCAACAAGGAAAGCCGGGAAGACAAATTCTGTGAGGTCAACTGAATAGCCAAACGACATAATCCAAGCGGTAAGCGTAGTACCAATGTTGGCTCCCATAATCACCGATATAGCTTGAGCCAAAGTCAACAGGCCGGCATTAACAAACGAAACCGTCATCACTGTGGTCGCCGAAGACGATTGCACTGCACAAGTGATAAATGTACCGGTAAGCATTCCGGTGAATCGATTGGTCGTCATGGCACCTAAAATGTGGCGTAATTGCGAGCCGGCCATCTTCTGTAAGGCCTCACTCATCACCTTCATACCATAAATCAACAATGCTAATGAACCAACAATCTTAAAGAAAATCAACACATAATCACTTGTTCCCATATTTTTATTTTTTTGTCATACTGTCTATTTGGAACTTATACTGCTTTTTGTTACCTTTACGCTCATCAATCTATAATGACTTTACGAATGAAACAAACATTACAAATACGTTGCAAAAATAATAAAAAAACTCTAAAGGTCGCAATCGGAAGCACACTTTCTGACGTTTTTAATGAATTAAATTTGCATCTACCTTACGGCCCCATCAACGCCAAAGTGAACAATAAGGTGGAGGGAATGAACTTCCGACTCTTTCACAACAAGGACATCGAATATCTGGACATGCACAGCAATTCGGCCTCGCGATGCTACACACGAAGCCTTTTCATGGTATGTTGTAAAGCCATCCACGATCTCTATTCGGGTGCCGAGGTAGTGATAGACATTCCTGTTTCCAAAGGTTATTACGTGAATTTGCAAATAGGACGAGACATCACGACAGACGACGTAGACCGTATTCGCACACGCATGCAACAGATTATCGACGCCCATATACCCTTCCGCCGCTTCGAAGTACCTACCGAAGAGGCCATCGAAATGTTCCGAATCAAGGGCGACGAGGCCAAAGTAAAACTACTCAAGAGTGCGGGGCGTCTCTATACCACATATTATCAGCTCGACGATTTCGTGGATTATTTCTACGGTTCACTACTCACTAACACGGCCGGCCTCTATCTTTTCGGCCTCGAACTCTTCAATCAAGGGCTTCTGTTGCGCATACCTTCGCAAGACAATCCGGCAGTATTATCCGAGATGACCGACCAAGATAAGATGTTCGAGATATTCCGTGAGCACCACCAATGGCAAGACATTATGGGCATTCGCACCGTAGGCGACATCAACGAAGCCGTAAAAGAAGGTAAGACAACGGAACTCATCAACGTCTCGGAAGCCTTACAAGAAAAGAAGATTGCACAAATAGCCGAAGAGATTGCAAACCGTAAAGGGGTGAAACTCGTGCTACTCGCCGGGCCATCGTCATCGGGTAAGACCACCACCTGCAAGCGATTGTCCATCCAACTCATGACCAATGGTATCAAACCGTTGCAAATTTCGCTCGACGACTACTTTATCGACCGCGAGCAAACACCCAAAGACGCCAATGGAGAATACGACTATGAAAGTATCTATGCCCTCAACTTACCACTCATCAACCACCAATTCAACGCCCTGTTCAATGGAGAAGAGGTAGAATTACCAACGTATAACTTCCAGACAGGACGCAGTGAGATGAAGGGAAAGAAGCTACGCATGAATGAGAATAATGTACTCATAGTGGAAGGCATTCACGCCCTTAACCCCGAACTGACGGCTCAAATACCTGAAGAACAGAAGTTCCGCGTCTACGCGTCGGCCTTGACCACTATCTTACTCGACGACCATAACTACATCCCCACGACCGATAACCGACTCTTACGACGCATTGTACGCGACTTCAAATACCGCGGTGTCACCGCACAGGAGACCATCCACCGATGGCCATCGGTCAGAGCGGGCGAGAATAAATGGATATTCCCGTATCAAGAGAACGCCGATGCCATGTTCAACACAGCCATGCTTTTCGAGCTGGCTGTGCTCAAGACACAGGCCGAACCATTGCTTGAGCAAGTACCAGAAGACTGCGAGGAGTACAGCGAAGCCTATCGTCTAAAGAAATTCCTGCGCTATTTCCAACCTATTAGCAACCGAGACATCCCGCCCACCAGCCTTCTTCGCGAGTTCCTTGGGGGTAGTTCTTTTAAATATTAAGCCCATCTCACCTCTCTTCAACGAGTATATATTGCGAGAATAGCAGCTCTTCCCATAGAAAATAGAGGAAAAAGAATCCTCTAATATGGTTCCCAAAAACTCCTTTAGTTGCTTTACGAAAATATAAGTGGAGAAATAAATATAAAGGTAAGAAATCGTTTCCAAACATCGAAGCGACTTCTTACCTTATATTGTTTTATCGCATGACTATCCATGATACCAACTAAAGTGCAACTAGCCGATGGCTAAGATGTAGAAAACGTTATATAAATAGAGGCTAGAAAACTTGTCTTTAGATAGCAAAGCATAGCTAACATTACTTAAAACCACGGGATAATTCTCTTTTATTATTGCTTGAATCCCACCACAATTTACTATCTTTGCCCATATATCATAGCAAAGAGATGAAGAAGAAAATATTGATCATGAATGGTCCCAACCTGAATCTGTTGGGCGTCCGCGAGCCCGGTATCTATGGCAACAATTCGTTTGATAGCTATCTACCAAGTTTACAGAATA
Organism: Prevotella sp. DNF00663; assembly: GCF_001553265.1. Classification (GTDB taxonomy): domain Bacteria; phylum Bacteroidota; class Bacteroidia; order Bacteroidales; family Bacteroidaceae; genus Prevotella. The sequence goes on from NZ_KQ960653.1 coordinate 18,158, forward strand.
GATTCCCGGAGGCGGAAATATCCTATTACCAAAGTAATATTGAAGGTGAACTCATCAACAAGATGCAGGAAGTTGGATTCAGTTACGATGGTATCGTGCTGAATGCTGGTGCCTATACGCACACTTCCGTGGCTTTGCTCGACTGCATCCGCTCACTCAAATGCCCGGTGATAGAAGTGCATATCAGTAATGTACATAGCCGAGAGGAGTTCCGCCATCATTCTATGATTTCTTCTGGGTGTCTAGGAGTAATAGCCGGGTTCGGCTTGCGATCATACGAATTTGCCGTCATGGCACTTGTAGAAGAAAAGAAGTGAGCATGATTTCTTTAGACGACTACGTAGTAGAACATAGCGAAAAAGAACACGAATACCTCTATCGGTTGTACCGTGCCACCAATATATATACCATACACGGTCGCATGGCAAGCGGTCGGGTACAGGGACAATTACTAAAAATGCTCGTACAAATGCTTCGTCCGCGTAACATTCTGGAAGTAGGAACATTCAGCGGATACTCAGCCATTGCCATGGCGATGGGCTTGGAAGAGGGTGGAAAGGTATGGACGTTCGAGATCAACGATGAGATGGAAGACTTCACACGGCCTTGGATAGAACAAAGTCCAGTATCCAATCGCATCGAATTTATCATTGGCGATGCCAACATAGAGGCTCCCAAGCTGGGTATTGAGTTCGACATGGCGTTTGTGGATGGCGATAAACGCACGTATATAGAGACCTACGAGATGGTGATGAAGCTACTCAAGCCGGGTGGTTACATCTTGGCCGACAATACATTGTGGGATGGTCATGTGGTAGACTCGGCCTACGACCACGACCATCAGACCATCGGCATTCGCTCGTTCAACGACCATGTGGCTGCCGATGAGCGAGTAGAGAAAGTCATCTTAACTCTACGCGACGGGCTGACACTCATTCGTAAGAAATAACCGTCAAGGTTTTTATGCGGCAACAAAGTTTTTCTTTGTTGCCGCTTTTTGTAAAGTATAGGCAGCAATAGACACTACCATAGCTAGAACGTCATTGCACCACAATACCTCTTCATCTGTTTTAGTTGATAGTTTATCTTGTTTTTGGCTGTCATTAACGAAAAACAGGCTATAAAATCAATGTTTTTGGATTGCTATTTGTGAATTATGGCCGTTTCATATAATTTTGTGGACGAAAGACACTGGGCACTTCATAGAGTCCACGGTGTTAGATAATAATCATATCCATGAGTGATTTAAATTCCTTAATAGAAAAATGATGAAAAGAAAGTTTACTTTGATGCTCGCATTGTTGTTGGGTTTCTACACCATGAGCAATGCTCTGACTTTGAAATTCAATAGCAATGGCGAGTTTAAAATCGTACAGTTCACCGACGTACACTACCAAATCAACAATCCACATGCGGCAATTGCACTGAAATGTATCGACGAAGTGCTGACCAAAGAGCATCCCGACCTGATTGTATTGACCGGTGACGTGATCTATTCATCGCCAGCCGACAAGACATTACGGGTGGTCTTGGACAAGATTTCTTCGTATAATATTCCTTTTGTCTATCTCTTCGGCAACCACGACCTGCAATTTGGTATGACCAACGAAGAACTTTACGACATCGCACGCAGTGTGAAAAACAACATCATGCCCGACCGCAAAGGTGGCCTATCGCCCGATTACACGCTGCGAATCAAGTCGCATAAGGGTAATCGTGATGCTGCCGTACTTTATTGTATGGACTCCCATAGCATGGCACAAGACTCTACCATTGGCGGATATGCGTGGCTTACGCACGACCAAATAGACTGGTATCGCATGCAGAATGCACAGTTTACAGCCCTCAATGGTGGTAAACCGATGCCTGCATTGGCTTTCTTCCACATCCCATTGATTGAATATAGAATGGCGGCAACCATCGAAGATGCCACTCTCTATGGCACACGTATGGAGCCGGCATGCCCTCCGACCATCAATACCGGCATGTTCTCAGCCATGCGTTTGGGTGGCGATGTAATGGGAATCTTCTGTGGTCACGACCACGACAACGATTATTCTGTGATGTATAAGAACATTTTGCTGGCCTACGGTCGCTTCTCCGGGGGCAACACAGAGTACAATCATCTGAGCAATGGTGCCCGTATCATCGTACTTAAAGAGGGAAAACGCAGTTTCGACACTTATATCCGCCTGCGTAAGGGCGACGTCATCGACCGTACCACTTACCCTGACAGCTACGTCAAAGACGATTGGCAGAAACGACCGGTAGAACAGTAAACAATGTCGAGATGCTCAATAAGCCAGTTACACTCATCATATTACTGTTATCGGTTTGCCTTCCCATGCTCGCTCAAAATAGGTTGGAGCCGTGCGATAGGGGGCATTACAGAATTTGGCAGAATATATTTGACCGATATTACAACGAAGGTGCTTGGTATCAGTATATCGTAAAACCGTCGTTTACCCCGCCTTACGCTTTGTATCTTCGTTATCCTATGGAGGGAAGAGCGTCCTACATTTTGGAAGCGAAAGATAAAGAACAAACTTATAAGATGCAGTGCGACACGACCGTTTATCTCCGATTGGCCGCGCTTATGGAGTATGCCGTGCATACGGCCCAATACCCTCTATCGGGCCGATTGGGGCTTGACGGTGTACAATATTTCTTTTTTGAGTGTGAAAAGGGTACGACGATTTGGACGCCTCAAGCGCATAGTATAGCAGCGCTTCTAACTACTCTCATGGATAACGTTTGGCATGCTGTGAAACAACAAAATTCTTCTGCCATTCACCAACAGAGGGAACAAATAGATTCACTTACCTATTATTTTAAATCATTGATACCCGATGAGGAACAAATATGCGCTTCTGAAAATTCGCTTGGAGGTGTGAATTTGCATAATAGGAATAACAACATCTATCTCGTATTTCCTCAAACCAAGGAGTCGCCTGATGCCATTAAGAATAAATATGGGAAGTTGTTCCTTACTGTAAGCCGATGGTTGTTTCTCCATACATCTGTTATTGATTTAAACGGACATATCGACATGACGGTCAAAGCAGACGATATGTTTACAGATGATACTTTCAAGCACTTACCTTGGAGGTATTATCTAACGGTCAAAGAGAGCGACCTAACCGAGGAAAGGCTCATTGCGGTGCTTAGAAAACGCTTTGCTTCTCAGCTATATCTGCCGAAATAAGGTGTGTTCATGGTGCATTCCTTCGACGTTCTATCATAAGATTTTGTTTCAAAGCCTTTGGTACTGATGGTTCATCATAGCCTTTTTCCCCTTTTGGGAAGAACAGATTGGGACTTAAGCAGCCTCTCCCCATCCCTCTCCAAAAGGAGAGGGAGTAAAGAATAGACCTTTTCCGTCCCACAACTAAAGGACTTATCAACTCGAAGCCATCTCCCTTCCCTTTTGGGGAGGGGCGGGGTGGGGCTGTAAAGGACTGAGGTGGGGCTGTTGCACCGCCTCCGCAACATCGCTGCCTAGCCTATTCAGAAACGCTGAAGAGTTGAGGCAACAATGCTGAAAGAGCTTTGCAATTTTCTAATAGACAAATGGACGAGTAAACAAGCTTATGAATTTAGGAGTGAGAAGTGAGGAATTAAGAGTTGAGAGGTAGCCAAATGAGCAGTAAGAAACCCACTTTATAGTCGCTTTTTTGCACATTTAACGGCTATAAATTTTCCGAAATGCTAAAAAAACCTTATCTTTGCAGCCTATATACACCTAATATATAGTAGGTGTAGGATAGTTAATATTGTCGAAAAACAATAATCAATAATAACACAATAAAATGCAAAACAAAGGAATTGTAATTTGTACAGCCGTCCTCTTGACGCTTGCAAGCATTTTCTACTTGTCGTTCTCTGTGGCTACACACCACTATGACACAGAGGCAGCCAAGTTGAAAGACCCTATTGCGCAGCAAGACTACAAGGACTCGGTGAAGTATCTGGGTATCTACTCTTATCAGAAATGTCTGGAGACTCAAATCGGTCTAGGCCTTGACCTCAAGGGCGGTATGAACGTCATCTTGGAGATTTCTGTACCCGATGTAGTGGAAATGCTCGCCGACCACAAGACAGACGCAGGTTTCACCAAGGCTATCAAAGAGGCTCGCGTAGAGGAAGAGCACAGTCAGAGTGACTTCATCTCTCTCTTCATCAAGGCTTATAAGAAGAACGCACCGGGGCATCGCCTCGCAGAAATTTTCGCTACTCAGCAGTTACAGGGCAAAGTAAACCCACAAAGCAGCGACTCAGAAGTAGAGAAAGTACTACGTGCCGAAGTAAAGAGCGCCATCGACAACTCTTTCAACGTAGTTCGTACACGTATCGACAAGTTCGGTGTCGTACAGCCTAACATTCAGAAACTGGAAGGCCAAGACGGTCGTATCATGGTAGAAATGCCGGGTATCCGCGAACCGGAGCGTATGCGTAAGCTGCTGCAGGGAAGTGCCAACCTCGAATTCTGGGAGACTTACAATTCCGAGGAAATCATTCCTTACCTCAGCCAATTGGATACTCGCTTGGCAAACGGTGGTGCCGACACCACACAAGTAAAGGCAGATACAGCACAAGTTGCTGCCAAAACAGCAGAGCAGCCTAAGTTTAAGCTGAACAATAAGGCAGACAAAACTATAAAAGAAAATACAGAAGCACAGATGGAGGCAGCCAAGAAGCAGCATCCATTGCTCGCTATGCTTCAGACATCGGGTCAGAATTCGCTAAGCCTTGTGGCTTTTGCCAGTGTTCGCGATACCGCTGCCATCAATAAGATTATCTATAGTGCACTTGCAAAACAGGTGTTGCCTTCTGACTTGAAACTCCTTTGGAGTGCTAAGCCTAGCGACTTGGTAAAGGGCAAAAACATCTATGAGCTGCACGCATTGAAGGTTACATCGGCTAGTGGACGCGCTCCGCTGGAAGGCGATGTAGTGACCGACGCCAAAGACCAGTTCAACAACCTCACCGGTTCACCTGAGGTTAGCATGAGCATGAACTCAGAAGGTGCACGTCGTTGGGCTGCATTGACCAAAGCCAACGTTGGTAAAGCTATCGCTATTGTATTGGATGGCGTGGTTTACTCTGCTCCTCGTGTAAACGGAGAGATTGATGGTGGCCAGTCTTCTATCTCAGGTAACTTCACCATTGAGGATACCAAGGACTTGGCCAACACCTTGAAGTCGGGTCGTATGCCAGCTCCTGCACGCATCGTACAGGAAGAAGTGGTAGGTCCTACACTGGGTGCACAGTCTATCGAACAGGGCGTTGTATCATTTGCTATCGCTTTCGTGCTGTTGATGGTGTACATGGTTGTGATGTACAACCTCATTCCCGGTATGATGGCTAACATCGCTTTGATTGTCAACCTATTCTTTACACTCGGTATTCTGACCTCGTTCCAAGCCGCACTTACCATGTCAGGTATTGCCGGTATGGTGCTATCGCTCGGTACGGCCGTCGATGCCAACGTGCTTATCTATGAACGTATCAAAGAAGAGTTGCGTGCCGGACTCGGTATGAAACAAGCTCTGAAAGCCGGTTACGACAATGCTTTCTCGGCTATCTTCGACTCTAACTTGACTTCTATCATCACTGGTGTCATCCTCTACGTATTCGGTACAGGTCCTATCCGTGGTTTCGCTACCACTTTGATTATCGGTATCGTCTGCTCATTCTTTACAGCTGTGTTCCTCACACGTCTCGTTTATGAATATCAGTTGAACAAGGATCGTTGGACAAAGTTGAAGTTCCATACTCCATTGTCAGAGAACTTGATGCAGAATGTGCACTTCCCATTCATGGGAGTTTACAAGACCAGCTTTGGCATCGTCGTTATTATGACAATTGTATTCATCGCCAGCTTCTTCGTTCGTGGTATTGGTAAGAGCATCGACTTCACCGGTGGACGTAACTACGTAGTACAATTTGAGAACCCTGTTCAGCCTGAAGAAGTGCGTGGTGTATTGGCTAAAACCTTCCCTGGTTGTACAACAAGTGCTTTGGCACTGGGTACCGACAACCGCACCATCCGTATGTCGACCAACTACAAGATTGAGAGCAACAGCCCAACAGTAGACGACGAGGCAGAAACCATGCTTTACAACGCATTGAAAGCCGACGGACTGGTAAGTCAGAAGAGCGTTTCCGACTTCAAGAATCCGGACATCCGCCAAGGAGGTTCTATCATCAGCAGTACCAAGGTAGGTCCTTCTGTAGCTAAAGATATTACATACGGTGCCATCATCAGTGTGCTCTTCGCCCTGATTGCCATCTTCGTATATATCTTAATTCGTTTCCGCAACGTGGCATTCTCTGTAGGTTCAACTATAGCTTTGGCATTCGATGCCTTGGTAGTCATCGGTTTGTTCTCGCTATTACAGGGCGTGGTACCATTCTCTCTTGAAATAGACCAAACCTTCATCGGCGCTATCTTGACCGTTATCGGTTACTCTATCAACGATAAGGTGGTGGTATTCGACCGTATACGTGAGAATTTGAAGTTGCATCCAAAGCAGGATTATCAGACAGTATTCAACGATAGTATCAACCAAACATTGGCTCGTACCATCAACACCTCGTCTACAACATTGCTCGTATTGTTGTGTATCCTATTCCTCGGTGGAGAGAGTATCCAGCCATTCGCATTTGCTATGGCACTTGGTGTAGTATTCGGTACACTGTCGTCTATCTTCATCGCATCTCCTATTGCTTACTTGACAATGGGTAAGAAGATTGAAGAGAAGGTAGCATAGAACAATACCTCTTATATAATAAAAGCCGCGGCTCAAGGATTTTTCCTAGAGCCGCGGCTTTTAACTTGAATTGTGATTCCACCGAGAATCGAACTCGGATCAAAGGTTTAGGAAACCTCCGTTCTATCCATTAAACTATGGAACCAACAAAAGCATACAACAAGGCAACAGAACATCGGCCTATGTTGTATGCAAAGGTAATAATTAAACGCGAGTTCTACGAATGATAACTACCTATAAATTTACAAAATAGCAAATTCCTCTTGCCAAACTAGTATTTTCAGGCGTTTATCATTGCGAACAAGCAAAACTCAATAGGCTTATTTTACCAGCGCAGCCACACGCTCAGCTTGCGCAACAGCCTTGGTCTTTACGCCCGCCAACACCTCTTCGGGCATCACACCCGGCATATAAAGCATCCCGGCTTCAGTGACACAGCCAACAAACTCCATACCGCAGAAATCTATACTACGAATGATAGGAGCCATTAAATCTTCTATCGTACGACCTTTGTCGCTATAGTTCTCGATGCCCGCACCCGCAGTTACAGATACGATGACCTTCTTACCATGGAGTTTATCACCTGTAGAACCATAAGCAAAGCCATAGAGCAATACATCATCCATCCACTGCTTAAAGATACTGGGAGTAGCAAACCAATAGAGAGGAAACTGCCAAATAATGGTATCTGCCTTCACTAACTTAGCTTGCTCGGCAGCTACATCAATCTTGCGATTGGGATATAGTGCCCCAAGATCACTTACTTCCATAGTAGGAATCAACTCTTTCAACTTACTGATAACCGTCGCATTGGCATTCGATATATTTAAATCTGGATGTCCGCTTACTAATAATACATTACTCATAAAAATACTTTCAATTAATTTGTCTATAAATACGGTCGTGAAGATACGATATATTCTGCTTATCGACAATTTTTATAGGAACAAATAAGACGATGTAAGAAAAACAAAAAGGCAAGACACCGGCTAATGAGAAGTAAATGTTGTGAGAATTCTCGTATTTCAGAAAATATCACTATTTTTGTATCGAATAGTTATTAGTATCTTTAAATGAACGTTCTCATTACCGGTGCCAGTGGATTCATCGGAAGTTTTATCGTAGAAGAAGCCTTGAACAAAGGGTTTGAAGTGTGGGCAGCTGTGCGAAAGAGCAGTTCTCGACAGTATCTCACCGACCCACGTATCCACTTCATCGAACTCAATCTGAATGACAAGCAGGAATTGAAAGAACAACTCCGCGACCATACTTTCGACTATGTGGTACATGCCGCAGGCGTGACCAAATGTCGGAACAAGAACGATTTCTTCCGCGTCAATACCGAAGGAACAAAAAATTTAGTCAATGCTTTGCTCGAATTACAGATGCCGATACGCCGCTTTGTCTACCTAAGCAGCCTCAGCGTGTATGGAGCTATACGCGAACAAAAGCCCTATGCAGAGATTTGCGAAGAAGATACGCCCCGCCCGAATACGGCTTATGGGCAGAGCAAACTGCAAGCAGAACAATTCCTCGACAGCATAGGCAACGACTTCCCTTATATCATTCTGCGCCCCACAGGAGTCTATGGGCCACGTGAGCACGACTACTTCCTCATGGCAAAGAGTATTAAGAACCATGTAGACTTTGCTGTAGGATTCACACGACAAGACATTACATTCGTATATGTACAGGATGTGGTACAGGCTGTATTCCTTGCTTTCGACCATGGCATGAACGGGAGAAAATACTTCTTGAGTGATGGTAATGTCTATCAATCGAGCGCATTCAGCAACTACATACACGAAGCATTGGGGCGCCCTTGGTGGATACGCCTCACAGCCCCGATAGCACTACTCCGCATCATCACATGGATAGGCGAATACGTAGGTAGAACCGGCAAACAACCTTCGGCACTCAACAACGATAAATATCATATATTGAAACAACGCAACTGGCGTTGTAACATAGAGCCAACAATGGATGAACTGGGATACCACGCACTTTACGACTTGAAGAAAGGTGTAGACCTCACGATTCAATGGTATCGAGAAAACAGTTGGCTATAAATGAAAACAATGAAATTTCTGAAAGACTTGGTTACCATCGAGAAGAAACCGCATCGCGGACTCATGGTATTGGAATGGGCAGTGCTGGGCTATATGCTACTAACACTGCTCGTTATACTCTTTACATACACAAAGATGGAGAGTCCCCATGCGATGATATGGGGACGTGTACGCATTGGAGCCATCACCATAGCACTATGGGCTGTCTATAGACTGGTGCCTTGCCGGCTGACACGCTTTATAAGAGTGGGAGTTCAACTCGGCCTACTGGCGTGGTGGTATCCCGACACTTACGAACTCAATCGTATCTTTCCCAACCTCGACCACTTATTTGCTCGCTGGGAACAGATGATGTTTGGTTGTCAACCAGCCTTGCTCTTTGCTGCCAAATTCCCTTCGCATATCGTAAGCGAACTCATGGATATGGGGTATGCTTCCTATTATCCTATGATAGTATTGACCATACTTTACTTCTTCGTATGCCGCTATCAGGAGTTTGAACGAGCTGCAACCGTTGTATTGGTTTCGTTCTTTGCTTATTACGTAATTTATGTATTCCTACCCGTAACCGGGCCAACATTCTATTACAAAGCGATAGGAATGGAATACGTGGTAAAAGGAATCTTTCCACAAGTACACGACTATTTCAATACGCATACGGATTGCCTGCCTAGTCCGGGATACACACACGGCATATTCTATCAATTGGTAGAAGACGCCAAAGCTGCTGGAGAACGCCCTACGGCAGCTTTCCCTAGCAGCCATGTAGGTATATCGACCATCTGCATGCTGCTTGTGCTGTATGCACGAAATTATAAATTACTAGTATTGATGTTGCCTTTCTATCTATTACTATGTATGGCAACGGTCTATATCCAAGCCCATTATGCCATTGACGCAATAGCCGGTTTCGTGACGGCCATCCTATTTTTCTTTGGGACAATGGCATTAACAAAAAACATGGACAGTGGTCGAAAAAGACGATAACCACTGTCCATGCTCCATTAGAAAAACTTACGATCGTCGAGATCAATATGTGTTACCTGTACGTCTTCGTGCAGGAAAATACGTGCCGACTCTTTAAATTTATCGGCATTCTCCGTCGTGTAGTAGTAACAACTGCCACCTTGGGTACACTTCTTCTCAATAGCCGGATGCTCACCTAGATAAGTTTGCAGACTATCGGCTACGTACTCGCCTTGTGGCAAGACCCTCACGCCGGAGGGAACATACTTCACTATCTTCGGCATCAGAATGGGATAATGGGTGCATCCTAAGATAATGGTATCAATATTTGCATCCTTCCGCATCAACTCATCCACACGCTTCTTGACGAAATAATCGGCTCCGGGACTATCAGCTTCATTATATTCGACCAAAGGAACCCAAAAAGGACAAGCCACACCCGACACTTTGATATCAGGCCAAAGCTTACCTATCTCCATGTCATAGCTTCTACTCTTGACCGTTCCTTCGGTCGCTAGCAAACCTACATGGCGAGATTGTGTGATATTACCAATAATCTCGGCTGTAGGACGAATTACTCCCAGCACACGCCGGCCAGAATCCCACATCGGAATATCGCGACGCTGAATGGAGCGTAGAGCTTTGGCCGAAGCGGTATTACAGCCCAATATCACGAGATGGCAGCCCATTGAGAACAATTTTAAGACTGCTTGACGTGTAAATTTATACACTATATCGAAAGAGCGTGTACCGTATGGCGCACGTGCATTATCACCTAAATAGACATAATCGTACTGCGGTAGCAACTGACGAATACCATGTAAGATGGTCAATCCGCCATAACCGGAATCGAATACGCCTATAGGGCCGGGATTTTGGGGAAGATTCATAAATGCAATTAATTAACCTCTCTCCCACCCCCTCTCCCAAGGAGAGGGGAGATGAGGTAAGGAGTTAGGGGGAGTGAAGCAGTGATGGAGTGAAGC
>NZ_KQ960653.1:29051-83002 GCF_001553265.1 Prevotella sp. DNF00663
CCATCATTTATAAAACTCTATCTTTATTCCCCTCGCCTTGGGAGAGGGGTTAGGGGTGAGGTTTCCATTACTTCACTGCATCCAGTAACAAGGTATTGATGTCTTCTCCCATCATGCTATTGATGTAGGGAACAGCATCGTTATCGGTGTTCAAGACGAACATATAACCGCGCTCCATGCCAATACGACGAACCGTTGTCCTCAACTTCTCGCGTACCGGTCCATAAGCATCGGCCTCAGCCTGCTTCAAAAGACGTTCGGCATTGGCTTTAAAGGCAACATTCTTCTCCATCATCTCTTGCAATTCTGCCTGACGCTTTTGCAAAATAGTTGGTTCAAACTCACGTTGTCCTTCGAGGAATTCCTCATATTTCTTATTAAACTCATCCTCCACTCGCTTGGTTTCAGCCGCATATTTACCGCGCAAGCTTTCCATATTGCGCTGTGCAATGGTATATTCCGGCATCGATTTGAGCACCGTGTCGAAACTGAAATAGCCAAACTTCTGCATATCTTGAGCCGAAGCCGATAGCATAACGAAGCATAGCACTAAAAAAAGGAAATATTTTTTCATAAGTCGTTAAGATTAGTTGTGGATATTAAGAAAGAACAAAATGGGGGCAAGGAATCTCCCCTGCCCCCACCTATATGATATAAACAACTTGTATTACTTAGTCTTAGAGAGCTGAGCCTTTACCTCTGAAGTAACATCCTTGCTCAATGTATCGCTGATATAAGGGATACCTGCGCTCACATCCATGATGTAAACATAGCCACCGGTCTTACCAACTGCTTTGATAGCGTTGACAAGTTTGGTTGTGATAGGAGTCATTTTCTCTTGCTGAGCTTTCTGAAGAGCCTGTTGATTGTCCTGATAAGTCTGCTGTATCTTCTGATACATAGTCTGTAATTCGGTCTCTGTCTCCTGTTGTTTGGTAGCATTCATCGTACTCTTATTCTTGTCATAGTCCTGAGACTTGCGAGTCAACTCGTCCTGCATAGCCTTCAAGTCATTCTCGTACTGCTTTGCAGTAGCTTCCATCTCACCACGAGCCTTGATAAACTCAGGCATGCTAGCCATTACTTCCTGAGCATTCAGGTGACCAAACTTCTGTGCAAACATTGACAATGGTGCAAAAAGCATCAACATCAAAATAATCTTCTTCATCGTTTCTAAAGTTTATTTAATTATTAATTCTATTTCTATCATGGGAGTTAAGGAGTAAATTGGAGTGATAGAGTTAAGCAAAATGCCCATAATTCCTCACTTCTCACTCCTAACTCTTCACTCTATTCATATCCCAGTTTTTGTAGTATCTCGGTAGAAATGTCAATACGTGGACTACCAAAGATGATGGCTGTATCGCTAGCACGATCCAAGACAAGACTGTAACCACGCAATTCTGAGATCTCCTTCACAGCTGCATAGATTTCATCTTGGATAGGTGTCATCAAACTCTCACGCTTTTTAAAGAGTTCACCTTCCGGTCCGAAATATTTCTTCTTGAGGTCAGCAGCTGCTTTCTCTTTCTGCATGATCTGATCTTGCTTGGCTTTCTTCTGCTCCTTAGAGAGGAAGACCACCTCATTCTGATAATTCTTATACATCGTGCTGGCTTCCGTATTCAGGGCTTCTACTTCTGCCTGCCACTTCTTGCTCACTTGATTGAGTTGCTCATTGGCACGCTCATAGGCCGGAATATGCTTCAACACATATTCCATATCCATCAACGCAAACTTCTGCGCATTTGCCGTAAGCCCCACTAGAGCCATCAGGCATATCATCAACAATTTCTTCATTTCATTATCATTTAATTCTAGAACTCTTGTCCTAAGATGAAGTGGAACTGGCTTCCACCCTTTGTTCTAAACACCTTATCAAATCCGTAAGCCCAGTCAATACCCATCAGACCAACCATAGGCAAGAAGAGACGAACACCAATACCGGCACTACGCTTCATGTCGAATGGGTTGAAATTCTTCACAGATGTCCAAGCATTACCTGCTTCTACGAAGGTAAGACCGTAGATAGTGGTATTACCAAGAAGGAATGGATAGCGAAGTTCCAGCGAGAAACGGTCGTAAGCATAACCCTCACCTTGCGATGTGAGCGAGCCATTCTCATAACCACGCAATCCAATAGTCTCTTCCGCATAGCCGGTAGAATATCCACTCATACCGTCACCACCCATATAATAGGTCTCGAACGGACTCTTCTTATACTTGTTATAGCTACCTAAGATACCCATTTCTACACGGGTCATCAACACAAAACACTTCTGACCACCTGAAAGAGCCGTATAGGTCTTAGCCTTAAACTTCCACTTATGATACTCTATCCAGTGGAACTTCTCTTGTTGTTCTTGTGAGTAAGTGGCCGATTGTCTATCTGTTGCAAGGTTCTTATAGTCCTTACCATCCCATGCACTCCAAGGCGGAGTCAAAGTAACAGAGGCCATAAACTCAGAACCACGACGTGGGAAGAGTTGGTTATCGGTAGATACTCGACTCAACGAAAGGTTCAAGTTGATATTATTAGCAGAGCCATTCGTCATCAAGAAGTAATTCCAATTCTTCAAAATATAGCGCTGGTAAGACAACTGCATAGACAACATGAAATAGTCATCGGGCCAACGTAGACGTTTACCCCACCCTACACTGACACCTAACAACTTCACATACTTGTCCGGATCATAGTAGTTCTCATAGTTGTTATAATAGCTGTTACCCATACCATAGATGGAATTATAATAGTTGTTCATATATCCACTATTATAATAACTGCTTGATACGTCAGTCTGCTTACTGTAATAAGCACTCACAGAGAACTGAATGGGGCGCTTTCCACCCAACCAATTAGTTGAATAACTGGCATTATACGATTGATAGTAAGTACCATTGGTCTGTGCACCCAATGACAATGTCTCACCATCACCGATAGGCATAATACCACGATGCTCTCTATTCTTATTGAATAAGTTGGCTATAGAGAAGTTATTCAACTTCAATCCAACTCGCCCAATAACACCCGTTTGTCCATAACCGAGTGAGAATTCAATCTGGTCATTACTCTTCTGAGCCAAGTTCCAGTTAATGTCTACCGTTCCATTCTCATAGTTTGGCTTCACATCCGGATTCACTTTTTCTGGGTCGAAGTGTCCCATAGAGCCCAATTCACGTGCTGAACGCTGCAAAGCTTCCTTAGAGAATAGGTCTCCGGGTTTGGTACGCAACTCACGACGAACTACATTTTCATATAAACGGTCGTTACCATTGATTCGCACATGATCGATATGAGCCTGCGGTCCTTCTACAATACGCATCTCCAAATCAATGGAGTCACCAACAATATTAACCTCTGTAGGATTCAAATTGTAGAACAAATAACCATTATTCCAGTAGCTATTGCCCACAGCATCCTCATCTTCAGACAAGCGTTTGCTCAATTGCTTTTGGTTGTAAACATCCCCTTTCTGCATACCAAGCAACGCACTCAGATAGTCAGTAGAGTAAACAGTGTTACCAGCCCATGTGATATTGCGCAGATAATACTTCTGTCCTTCGTCTACCTTTATATATACATTGACATGTTTATCGTCATTATTCCATACGCTATCCTTCACAATAGTGGCATCACGATAACCCAGTTCGTTATATTTCTCAATAAGCTTCTTCTTGTCTTCAGCATAACGCTCTGGCGTAAACTTCTTTGCTTTCAAAAATCCACCAAGTGTTCCAGCCTCATGAATCTTCGAAAAAGCACCTTTCTTAAGGAATCCACCTTTTATCTTAGAGTCTGAAAGTTTCTCGTTTCCATCGATGATAATCCTACGAACCTTCATCTTCTCTTTCTTATCAACATTGACATCAAGAATCACTTGATTCTTGTTTGCCACGTCTTCGCGCTGATTTATCTCTATCTCCGCGTTCTTAAAGCCTTTATCATCAAAGTATTTCTTGGCCAATATCTTGGCACGGTCAATCATATTCGGTGTAATCTGCGACCCCTTCAATAAGCCGAGTTTCTGTTCCATATCCTCACGCTCACTCTTCTTCAAGCCAGAGTAATTGATGGTAGAAACACGAGGACGAGTCTTTAGATAGAAGTGCAAGTACACCTTACGACCAACGATAGAGTCGGCAGCCACCTTTACATCAGAGAAAAGACCATGTTTCCAGTAACGCTTCACAGCCTCTGTGATTTCGCTTCCCGGCACACTTATCTCTTGTCCAACGCTCAATCCGGAGATACCTGTCAGCATATAATCTTCATAGTTCTCCACTCCTGAGACATTGATACCCCCCAGAATACACGTACGAGGATTGCCTGCATACGAGATATCAGGATTTACTATTTTATCTTGCGCTTCTATACCGAGGCTGTATGTAAACACCGCCAAGGCTATCAACACCTTATTTATATAATTCATCATTCGGAAAATTTCTTTCGTCTTTATATTCTGTGGTGTATAGATATTCTTATTTTGAATTCTGTTCGTTTTCTATTTGCTCCTCTGTCTTACCGAATCTGCGCTGTCTACTCTGATAACTGAGAATGGCACGTCGTAGATCTTCTTCACCGAAATCGGGCCAATAGGTATCACAGAAATAGAGTTCAGAATAGGCAATCTGCCAAAGCAGATAATTAGAGATGCGCAATTCACCGCCAGTACGGATGAGTAATTCGGGATCAGGCATATCTTTCGTCTCCAAATGAGCAGTGACAAACGCCTCTGTCACATCTTCCGGTTTAACACCTTCGCTTATCATATCACGCAAAGCTTTTGTGATTTCCCAACGCGAAGAGTAACTCAAAGCCACCACCATGGTCATGGCATCATTATCAGAGGTATGACTTTCGGTCTCTCTCAGCTTTTCTTGTACCACCTCTGGAAGACGTTCTATATCGCCAATAACTTGGAATCTAACATTGTTCTTCATGAAAATTTCATCTTCCAACGAAGACAACACCAAGCCCATCAAGGCAGAAATCTCATCAGTAGGTCGATTCCAGTTTTCTGTAGAGAATGTATATAGCGTCAAATATTTCACACCTAGGCGCACACACTCTGATGTAATACGACGTACCGTATCCACCCCAGCCTGATGACCAAAGCTGCGTTCCTTGCCACGCTCTGCAGCCCAACGCCCGTTACCATCCATGATGATAGCCACGTGTTGCGGAATGCGATTCATATCTAATTGCTCTGTCATATCGTCAATAATCTTTATTACACGTCTTGCACTTCGGCATAAAACTATAAGCCAGTGTCAACATGCACGTCGAATAGCTATCAGTATTCTTAAACAAGCCGGAACTAGCTATCGCATAAGGGTCTTTCACCCCATCCAACATATCGCTCGTACCGAAATGCATCATCCATTCCAACCCCAAATTCAATCGGTCGGCCACCTTATATTTAAGACCTAGCCCTATCGGGAAATTGAAAGTAAAATCGTTACCATTACCCGACACGAACGTACCGCCAACACCTATACCCACATAGGGGGTCAATCTTTTGGCTCCACGGTAATCGCGCCCAGTGCCATACGACCAGAAATTATATTCATAAGTGAGGCCTATATCTACCAAAGAACGACTAAATTGATGGGGAATACTGGCATAAGCAGGATAATAGGTGTCTACATCGGCCGACGAACCTTTTAACTTTCCAAACATACCCGACAATCGTAAACCCATATAAGGATTCAAATTGCGTCGCAATATCACCGCCATCATCGGCCGTAAATCTTTCGTCAGATTTCCATTGAAATCACCAAGATAGCCATCAAGCCCTAATCCGGCACCGATTTCCATACGATACTCGTCATCATCTTGGGCATGTAGCGGTGTGACAGTAAAGACTAATAAGCATGCCAACAATCCTATTCGCACACTATTACCTACCTTTCTATTCACACCAAAGCCTTTATTCACGGGCAATGCTCTTATTTTTATTGAAAGATTGTATCTTCCTTCTTCCAAGCCAAGCCGGAGAGCAACCCCTTCCACACCTGTCCTGTACCGCCACAGATAATCCATAAGCGGTGTTGAGAGTCTGTCACCAACGCAAACGAGGTTTCGCTGGAAGAGAATCCCGTAGGCATTGTGACAACAGTATCCTTAGGCCAATGCAATCCACCGTCCTCACTTGTATACACTTGGGCAAAAGCCTTGCCCTTACTAGCTCCACGACCGGAACCTCCAATGGCTCTCATACCATTTCCATAGAACACAGCCTGCAAATTAGTCAAGCGCTGTGCTTTATATCTATCCGAGCGGGCTATAGGATAATAAGTCCATGCCTGCGTCTTGCCACCGGCAGAGAGTTCCTCTACTTTACCCCATACCATCGCTGTAGAATCTTTCGAATAAGAATCCGCACGATTGCCAATAATCGTCAAATAATCGACAGCATCGCCTGCAGACCCATGTCGACAAACAAAGCTAACATCTTCTGTCGGTAATAACGCTGCATCATTATCCAACTTCTCAACAATCCAAGTGGCACCTTTATCTACAGACGCAGCCAAACCACTGGTCGTTGTTAGCGCATAGAGTTTCTTGGTTCCAGAACCCAATAATTGCTTGATTGTAGCTGCCGAAGCACCTTTCTGCCATGTCTTGAAATCAGACGATGTATAGATAGCACCATCGTTGAGCAGATAAGCCGTACCATCTTGAATGGCAATATTCTTATATGCCTCAGTAGACAATGCAATATTAGGTGTTACGGCAGACCATGTGGCGCCATCGCTTTCAGCTGTACGATACACCTCTACGCCTGCTCCCTTGTTTCCAACCACATAGACGAAGCCTCCAAGCGCATAACCGCGCATGGCTGTCAATGCGGCGATCTGAGGATTATTGGTTGCTAGATTGTTCCAAGAGAAAGAATCAGCCACTTCCTTATGCACATTCACGTCAATGAGATAAGAACGTGTAGCTGTCTCAGAACTGTTCACGGCAGACATCACACGGAATTCACGAGCCTGCTTAAAATTGATGGAATCCGAGGTATTGTAATAAAACAAACTGTCAGAATCATTATCTTTCAAGAGAATTACACCACCGTTCTTCGCAGCAATCGTACATATCACCTTACCCACATCGACACCTTTTGGCAACGAATCCGGGTTATAAATCCGATTATTGATTTGATCTATATAGAAAGAATAGCCACTACAATCTATCGTTGTAGTGTAAACGCTATCTTTTCCAGCAGAATTCTTAGTATGTATGGTTCTCTTTAATGTCCCAAGCTTGAAGGACGTAATGGCCGTTTCCCCATAGTAAGTTGTTTTCTCGTCATTATTGCCCAGACAAGAAGTAAGCAGACTTATTGCCGACAACAACAGCACTGCAGTGGATAATAACTTCCCCTTCATTCAAATTGAAAATATTATTTTAGCTGCAAATTTAAGTAGAAATCCTTAATTAGGCCAACTTTTATACTCTTTATTATGTAAAATAATGAATAAGTCCATTATTTTAAAGTTTGTTTAGTGTTTAATATCAAGAGATAAAATACAATCTTCGCTGTAACAATTATTTATAATTTACTAGTGTACATTCGTATGTCTCAGTGCAATAACACTGAGAATCGTTAAAAACAGCACGCCACCAAGCAACGATACCGTTTCCATATCCATGAATACTACTCCTATTTTAGACAACCAATCCACTGCCTTATCTAATTATTTTTTGCGTAATAATATCCTTTTACAAAAGAAGTCGCAAAGGTATAAGGCTCATTCTTCATCCTCGAATTTTTGTCTATATTTCTTCAACCTCAATCCATTTTCCTTGATTTACATCAATCTCGAAATCTACATACTCATCTTTTTTCATTCATCCACTCCGGAAATGGAATGTCAAGTTCTGTCCATTCTGCCTTTCCCATATCATCTTCCAAATGCGAATGCGACACCGACAGCCCCAACAAACGTATTTCATGATTTTCGGCTTCTATCTGTGCGATGAGCTGTTTGGCCACTGGTAGTATCTCATCTTTAGATATAAAAGGCTTCCGACGCGTCACACTGCGTGTTACCTGCGTAAAATCACTATACTTTGCCTTCAAGGTTAGGGTCGTTCCCCTAAAATTTTCCTTCGCAATACGGCCTACCAATTCTTCCGTCAAATGATAAAGTTCAATGACAAACGATGAATGTTGCGACAAATCCTTTAGAAAAGTACGTTCGCAGCCTAGTGATTTCCTGATGTAATGAGCTTCCACCGGACGGTCATCTACACCCCGCGTAAACTGGTAAAAGATGCCACCCATCTTTCCAAAATGGCGTATCAACATCTCTTGTGAACATTGTCGTAGTTGCAAACCTGTGAATATACCGAGACCATGCATCTTTTCAGCCGTCTTAGCTCCGACTCCCCAAAAGTCTTCCACAGGCAGACGCGACAAGAAATCGAGTGCACGACTGGGATGAATCACGGTCAATCCGTCGGGTTTTCGATAATCGGATGCTATCTTGGCCAGCAGTTTATTGTAAGAAACTCCGGCAGAAGCGGTCAAATGCAGTTCTTCTTTGATACGCCGACGTATCTCACGTGCGATGTCAACAGCGAACTCTACACCTATTTTATTATTAGAGACATCCAAGAAAGCTTCATCAAGCGAAAGGGGCTCTATGACGTCTGTGTAATCCTGCAAAATAGCATGAACCTTACTCGACACGGCACGATACTTCTCAAAGTTTACTGGTACAAGTATCAATTCAGGACATAGTCGTTTAGCCTTAGAAGTAGGCATGGCCGAATGTACGCCAAACTGGCGAGCCTCATAACTGGCCGTAGTCAACACACTGCGCTCACCATCAAATCCTACGGCAATAGGCTTCCCACGCAACGAGGGGTCGTCGCGTTGCTCCACAGAGGCATAGAAGGCATCCATGTCTACGTGGATGATTTTACGTAGGTTTCGGTCGGCAGTCATATTTACGGAAAGAGGCACTCTCCCTGTGCAGGAGAGCGCCTCTTTATAATCGTGAATTACGAAATTACAGCTGAGGACCAGCAGCAACCAAAGCCTTACCAGCCTCGTTGCCTTCGTACTTCTTGAAGTTCTTAATGAAACGAGCAGCCAAATCCTTAGCTTTCTCTTCCCACTGAGCTGCGTCAGCGTAAGTATCGCGAGGATCGAGGATACCGGTGTCAACACCTTCGAGCTGTGTAGGAACAGTGAAGTCGAAGAAAGGAATCTGCTTTGTAGGAGCCTCATTGATAGCACCACTCAAGATTCCATCGATGATACCACGTGTATCGCGGATAGAGATACGCTTGCCGGTACCGTTCCAACCTGTGTTAACGAGGTAAGCCTTAGCACCGTTCTTCTCCATCTTCTTAACCAACTCTTCAGCATACTTTGTAGGATGCAACTCCAAGAAAGCCTGACCGAAGCAAGCAGAGAATGTAGGAGTAGGCTCTGTGATACCACGCTCTGTACCTGCCAACTTAGCTGTGAAACCAGACAAGAAGTAGTACTGTGTCTGCTCAGGAGTCAAGATAGATACTGGAGGCAATACACCGAATGCATCTGCTGACAAGAAGATAACTTGCTTAGCTGCAGGAGCAGAAGATACAGGACGAACGATGTTATTGATGTGATTGATAGGATAAGATACACGAGTATTCTCGGTAGTGCTCTTATCTGCGAAGTCAATCTTACCGTTAGCGTCTACTGTTACGTTCTCCAACAATGCGTTACGACGGATAGCGTTGAAGATATCGGGTTCGCTTTCCTTATCAAGGTTGATAACCTTAGCGTAGCAACCACCTTCAAAGTTGAATACACCGTTGTCATCCCATCCGTGCTCGTCATCACCGATAAGGAGACGCTTCGGATCGGTAGACAATGTAGTCTTACCTGTACCAGACAGACCGAAGAAGATTGCTGTGTTCTCACCGTTCATATCTGTGTTAGCAGAGCAGTGCATAGAAGCCATACCCTTCAATGGCAAGAAGTAGTTCATCATAGAGAACATACCCTTCTTCATTTCACCACCGTACCATGTATTCAAAATAACCTGCTCCTTGCTTGTTACGTTGAAGACAACAGCAGTCTCTGAGTTCAAACCCAATTCCTTGTAGTTTTCAACCTTAGCCTTAGAAGCGTTATAAACGATGAAGTCTGGTTCCTGATCCAACTCTTCCTGATTTACAGGACGGATGAACATGTTTGTTACAAAGTGAGCCTGCCAAGCAACCTCAACAATGAAACGAACCTTCATGCGAGTATCCTTGTTAGCACCGCAGAAACCGTCTACAACGAACAGACGCTTGTTAGAAAGTTCTTTCTTAGCAAGTTCCTTTACCACAGCCCATGCTTCTTTTGTAGCAGGGTGGTTGTCGTTCTTGTACTCCTCAGATGTCCACCATACAGTGTCGTGAGAGTTTTCATCATCTACGATAAACTTATCCTTAGGAGAGCGACCAGTATAGATACCTGTCATCACGTTAACCGCGCCAAGCTCTGTTTCCTGACCTTTTTCAAAACCTACGAGACCTTCTTTTGTCTCTTCTTCGAACAATGTTTCGTAAGAAGGATTGTAAACAACTTCCGTTGTACCTGTAATACCGTACTTTTCAAGTACGCTCTTGTCAAACTTTGCCATTATATAAAATGTATTTTAAGTTGAAAAAAATATCTGCATTCAGATGTGGCAATTATCTTAAATACCGTGCGCAAAGATAACAAAAAAAACACCAATACAGCAATTTGCAGCCACAAAAAATCGTCAACCGCTTTTGCCGATTTGGTTAAAGATACTAAAATCCTTTGCCTACTGTTTACTTTTGCTATTCCGACGTGACATAATCGGGTGATTTTTCATAATTTTGCAAGCAAAAACACAAGCCTTATGGAAATTATTAACTTTTCAGACAAAAACAGTATCATCAACCAGTACATGGCCGAGATTCGCGATGTTGAATATCAGAAAAATCGTCTGCTCTTCCGCAACAACATCATGCGTATCGGAGAATTTGAAGCTTTTGAAATCTCCAAGACATTGAACTACGAGGCTAAAGACATTGCCACTCCCCTCGGCATTTCACGTATCAACGTCCCCACCGACAAGATCGTACTGGCCACTATATTCCGTGCAGGCTTGCCGTTCCACAATGGTTTCCTCAACATCTTCGACCATGCGGGCAATGCTTTCGTCAGTGCTTATCGCGAATATACCGACAGCGAGCACAAACAAGTGGGCATCCACGTAGAATATCTAGCAACTCCCAGCATCGACGAGAAGTGCCTTATCATCGCCGACCCGATGCTTGCCACCGGTGGTAGCATGGAATTGGGCTACAAAGCATTCCTCACCAAGGGTACACCGAAGCGCATTCATGTGGCTTGTGTCATAGCTACCCCCGAAGGCATTGAGCACATCCGCAACACATTCCCCGAAGACAAAACCACCATTTGGTGCGCAGCCATCGATCCGGGCTTGAACGAATATAAGTATATAGTACCCGGATTCGGTGATGCAGGCGACCTCTGCTACGGAGATAAACTGTAATTCGGCCTTTTCACAACAGTGGACTTTACAAGTCAAAAATAGGATAAAAGATTATCGAAAAGGCCTATTAACAGGCCTTTTTACACAATTTTTCAAAAAAAGCGAAATATTTTTCGCCTTTTTGTTTGATTTATGAAAGGTTTCTCCTATATTTGCCATGTATAAACGGAATATTTATAAATTATCATTTAATAAAAAACTGAATTATGAATAAGACAGAATTGATCGATCAGATTGCAGCTAAAGCTGGTTTGACAAAGGTTGATGCGAAGAAAGCATTGGAAGCTACTGTAGAAACTATCAAGGGTGCACTCGTTGCAGGTGATAAAATTCAGCTCGTAGGTTTTGGTACATTTAGTGTTAACGAGCGTCCTGCTCGTCAGGGTATCAACCCAGCTACCAAGCAGAACATTACTATCGCAGCTAAGAAAGTTGCTAAGTTCAAGGCTGGTGCTGAACTCGCTGATGCTGTAAACAAGTAATCTCAGCAGATTTCATCAAGAAATAAGAAGGGCAATCATCTTCATGATGGTTGCCCTTCTACTGTCTTATTCCTCTTTCATGACTCTTCATGATACTTCATATTGCGCGGATGATGATGCAAGATTTCCTCGCGTAGCGTGGTAGTGTCGATATGGGTGTAAATCTCCGTAGTACCAATATCCTCATGCCCCAGCATGGCTTGGATGGCACGCAGGTCGGCTCCACCCTTTAAAAGTGCCGTGGCAAAACTATGACGAAGCGTATGTGGCGAGATGGTTTTCTTGATTCCGGCCTCATCGGCTTGCCGCTTGATCATGATAAGAATCATCGTTCGCGTAAGATGGGCGCCTCGTCGATTCAAGAACACATAGTCTTCTTCACCCGGTTTTATCGTCATCAGGTTGCGGTCGTAAAACCATAGCTGCAGTTCTTTGACGGCTTTACCCGATATGGGCACCAGTCTTTCCTTATTCCCTTTACCTAATACGCGCACATACCCTTCTTCCAAGTAGAGTTGCGACAACTTCAATGTGACGAGTTCCGATACACGCAGCCCACAAGAGAACAACACTTCGATGATAGCCTTGTTGCGTTGCCCTTCCAGTTTCGACAGGTCGATGCTGCCTTCCAGCAT
Organism: Prevotella sp. DNF00663; assembly: GCF_001553265.1. Taxonomy (GTDB): domain Bacteria; phylum Bacteroidota; class Bacteroidia; order Bacteroidales; family Bacteroidaceae; genus Prevotella. The sequence goes on from NZ_KQ960653.1 coordinate 41,707, forward strand.
ATCCACCTCTTCCGTAGACAACACTTCGGGCAGATGTTTACCTATCTGTGGTGACTCTAACAATTCCGTAGGGTCGGCATCTATATAATCGTCCAGCACCAAAAAACGATAGAAAGAACGGATACCGCTAAGGATTCGCGCCTGCGACTTGGCCGAAATGGCTCGGTCGTGCAGGAAAGCCGTGAAGTTTTCCAAATTCTCCAACTTCATTTCCGTCAATTGTAAATCCTCCGCCCGTGCATAGTCTATCAACCATTGAAGGTCGTGCTGATAAGCCGCGATGGTATTTCCCGAATACCCTCGCTCCAGTTTCAGATAGCGCACATACGCCTTTACAATATCCACAGCAACTTTTTTCCCTGCCATATTTCGGTCATTAAGTATCTATTTATTATATGCCGGAATGTAGAGACAGTATATACACCGCCTTACAAACCGTCTTTGGCTCAATACCAAACACACTTTCCGGCAACAAAGCCACTTACAAAGATAACAAAATATACGCGCAAAGAACCTTATTCGATGGTATAATTGATTCAGAAATATACCATTCCATATTCCTCACTATTCACCCTTAATCCACTGCAATGGCTTAGCAGCGATACTGCAAAGCCTAAACAACAATGCTGAAAGACCTAGGCAGCAGTGCTGCGGGGGCTTTGCAATTTGATGGTAGACGAGTTAACGAGTGGACAAGTAGACAAATTTAGGGTGATAAGTGATGAGTTAGGAGTGAAAAGAGAAGAACAGTAGAGACGAAAAGTCTTCCAGCTCACAAGCAAAATAAGCACAAATTATTAGCAAATCAATCATGGAAAGCGATGTACACATCGTCTTTGTAAAGCCAATATAGCAACCATCACTATACCAACCGATAATCCCGGTGTTTTCATCTTTTCATAATTAATTCATCGATATTACGATACCGTGTCGAAAATATTTTATAACTTTACCATCAGAACATAAAACTCATCACGATATGGGAAAAGGTAAAAAAGGCGGTAAACGCATGACAAAAAATCAACTATCGGAAAAGTTGATAGGTCTGTTTTCTTCTCAGCCTGAGAAGACATTAAGTTTTAAAGAGATATTTCGCAGCCTGCGGTTGGATACCCACCCACTGAAGATGCTTGCTATAGATATTTTGGAGAGTTTGGCATGGGAAGATTATCTGACGCGTGTATCGGATAATTCATACAAACTCAATCTCAAAGGACAGGTTCAAGAGGGTACGTTCGTGCGCAAATCGAATGGTAAGAACTCGTTTATCCCCGATGACGGCTCGCTCCCCATCTTTGTTTCGGAGCGCAATTCCATGTCGGCACTCAACGGAGACCGCGTAAAAGTGTCTATCATGGCACGTCGGGCAAACCACATCAAAGAAGCACAAGTGATTGAAATCATCAGTCGTAAGAAAGATACCGTGGTGGGGAAACTGCGCGTAGAGAAAGATTTGGCTTTCCTCATAACGCAGGAAAACCTCTTCGTTCGAGATATTATCATCCCCAAACGTAAACTCAAAGGGGGCAAAACCAACGACAAAGCCATCGTTAAAATCAAACAGTGGCCCGACGCAGAACATAAGAATCTAGTGGGCGAAGTGATTGATGTGCTCGGCCAATCAGGCGATAACGACACGGAGATGAATACCATTCTCTCGCAATACGGCCTGCCCTATAAGTATCCGAAAGCCGTGGAAGAGGCAGCAGAGAAGATTAGCGGCGAGATAACGGAGCAAGATGAACGAGAGCGGGAAGACTTCCGCGACGTATTCACATGCACCATTGACCCCAAGGATGCAAAGGATTTCGACGACGCACTAAGCATCAAAAAGCTAGACAAGGGGCTTTGGCAGGTAGGTGTACACATTGCCGACGTGTCTCACTACGTCACCGAAGGCTCCATTATCGATAAGGAAGCCTACAAGAGAGCGACTTCCGTGTATCTCGTAGACCGCACAATTCCCATGTTGCCGGAACGCCTGTGCAACTTCATCTGTTCGCTTCGACCCGATGAAGACAAGTTGGCTTACAGCGTTATCTTTAATATGGACGAGGAAGGCGACGTGAAAACGCATCGCGTAGTGCACACCATCATCCGCAGTAATCGCCGCTACGCCTACGAAGAGGTGCAGGAATTGCTGGAAGCCAACGGCGTGGTCGACGGCACAGGGGAGCCTGCTCCGAAAGCACCTAAGGGAGGATACAAGGGCGAAAATGCCGACAATCTCATCATGTTAGACCGATTGGCCAAGAAGTTAAGGGCTGCCCGCTTCAAAAACGGAGCCGTGAAATTCGACCGAGAGGAGTTGCATTTCGACATCGACGAGAAGGGTACACCTACGAAATGTTACTTCAAACGCTCGCACGATGCCAACAAACTCATCGAAGAATTTATGTTATTAGCCAACAGGACGGTGGCCGAAAGCATCGGAAAGGTAAAGAAAGGAGCCAAAGCCAAGACGCTCCCCTATCGTATCCACGACAATCCCGACCCACAGAAGTTGGAGGTATTGCGCGAATTTATCGTAAAATTCGGCTATCGTCTCAAGAGTAGTAGCACCAAAGGAGCTGCTGCCCGCAGCCTAAACAAGCTCATGGACGAGGTAGAAAGCAAACCCGAAGGCAAGCTCATACAGACCGTTGCTCTACGCGCCATGATGAAAGCGAAGTACAGCGTGCACAATATCGGGCACTTCGGATTGGCATTCGACTACTACACACACTTCACTTCGCCTATCCGTCGTTATCCCGATACGATGGTACATCGCCTCTTGACGCGCTATGCCGAGGGCGGACGAAGTGCCAACGAGAAACATTATGAGGAGTTCTGCGAGCACTGTTCGGACATGGAACAGATAGCCCAGAATGCTGAGCGCGACTCCATCAAGTACAAGATGGTCGAATTTATGGCCGATAAGTTGGGTAATGTGTACGACGCACATATCAGTGGAATCACCAGTTACGGCATTTATGCCGAGATAGACGAGAACCATTGCGAGGGTATGGTGCCTATGCGCGACCTCGGTGACGACTTCTATGACTTCGACGAACGCAACTTCTGCCTCGTAGGACGGCGTCGTCACCATAAGTATCAACTCGGTGATGCCATCAAAATACAGGTAGCTAAGGCCAATATAGAGAAAAAACAATTGGACTTTACATTAGCAGAATAACCTCATTGTAGACGAATGGATGCTCATAGATAATTCTAACTTGAATGCAGAAATAATCACCCATGCATATTTAGAACAGAATATTCACTATCTAATACCTTCATATCTATGTGGAAACAAGGCATTCTAATGGCATGCCTGTCTCTTCATTTCCTTACCGGACAGGCACAAATGGCCGATGATTGGAAGACTTATTACGATGAAATCGGCACCTTAGAAGATGTAGAAATGGGCTCGTGGGAAGAGACTTACGACCTGTTGAACGAGTTGGCAACCCACAAAATAAACCTCAACACAGCTACTCAACAAGATTTAGAACGTATCCCATTCCTCTCGGCACAGCAGATTGAAGAGATAGTGGCGTATATTTACCAGTACGCACCATTGCAAAGCGTGGACGAACTGGCCATGATTGAATCACTGGATGCGCCCCGTCGCCGGCTTCTACAGTGCTTCGTAGAAGTCAAACCCATCGAGCAAACCAGCTTCCCATCCCTCCGTAATATCCTCAAATATGGTAAACACGAACTCGTAGGATACGCCCATATCCCACTATACAAACGCAAAGGCGATGACAAAGGGTATCTAGGCGACCCTCTCAAACACTGGATGCGCTATACATTCAACTACGGTCAGTACTTCAAGGTAGGATTGATAGGCGCCAAAGATGCCGGTGAACCTTTCTTCAAAGGGCATAATAGCAGTGGCTACGACTTCTATTCGGCCTACGCTCTCGTTAGAACAAAGGGGTTACTCAATACTCTTGTCGTGGGCAGATACCGTCTGCGATTCGGCATGGGACTTGTAATGAACAACGATTTCAGCTTCGGTAAACTGGGAACTTTGGCTACATTAGGCCGCAACACCGATCATATCTGTGGCCATGCATCACGCCTTGAGGCTAACTATCTGCAAGGAGCAGCCGTCAGACTAGCTCTTACAAAGCATACCTATGCGACAGCTTTCGCCTCATATCGCCCCATCGACGCTACCATGAACAAGGATAGCGTCACCATTGCCACTATTCTTGAAACCGGATATCATCGCACCCAGAGCGAGATGAACCGTCGTCGGAATGCCATGCAAGCCACTTTGGGCGCACGCTTGTATTGGAGTGATAAGGGATTCCACATGGGATTATCGGGTGTCTACACCTCTTTCAACCACCAACTGCGACCCGACACCGTCCTAACATATCGACGTTGGCGACCGCGCGGACGCCGTTTTTACAATTTAGGCATAGACTATGGTTATCAAAACCATCGACTCATGATTAGCGGAGAAACTGCTACAGGCGACTGTCATGCCCTTGCTACCCTCAATACCATAAGCTATCAGCTCCGCGATAACCTCACTCTTATCGCCTTGCAACGTTTCTATTCCTACCGTTATCATAATCTCTTTGCAACAAGTTTTAGCGAGACCGGCAACGTTCAAAACGAGAGTGGATACTACATTGGAGCCTCTTGGACACCCCTTAGAAACCTCAGTTTGATGTGGTATAGCGACTATGTTTCCATGCCATGGGCTCGCTATCGGGTTTCTAAATCATCTTACGCGTGGGACCATCTCGTGCAAGCCACCTATCTTTATCACTCTCTTAGCCTCAACGCCCGCTATCGTTGGCACCGCAAGCAATATGATAATGCGGACAAAACGAGGCTCATTCCCCAAACCGAACACCGTGCCCGACTATCAGCCACCTATACTTCCACCCATTGGAGGAATAGAATCCAGACCGATTTTACATATATAAAAAATCAGCAAACAGCCAAAGGCTGGATGCTGACAGATAACTTTAACTACCAATTAGGAGTCTTCAAGGCTGGCATACAAGTCGCTTGGTTCCACACCGACGGCTATATCAGCCGCGTATATACCTACGAACCGGGACTTCTCTACACCTTTTCTTTCCCTTCATTCTATGGACATGGCATGCGCTATGTAGCTCATGTGCAAGCCGATGTCACCTCTCGTCTACAGCTGATAGCCCAAGCCGGGCACACCAACTATTCCGATCGAGACCACATTTCCAGCGGATTGCAGCAGATAGACAGCCACTCACAGACCGATATCGACGTGCAAATGCGATGGAAATTCTAATCCATTTGCTCGTTTTGAGCGTAAGATGTGCCGGGCGCACCGATGAATTTGCGTGTCGCTCTCAACTGATGGCGCATCACACTTAGCAATTCCTGTGTCTCTTGGATAAGATTCAGGTAGACGATAGAGATTTGCAGATTCTTTGAATTCCTATCTTTCTGCATGCGGTCTATGTGCTTATGGCGCAACACGGAGAGTTCGTTCTTGCATCGGTCGGCCTCTTCCATCACGTCGCGATACCCATAATATCGACCCGTACTGATAAAACCGGCCGTTTGTTTCATCAGTTGATGAATGCTGTTCAATACAGGTTGGAACTCATCAATATAACTTTGGGGCAACGGATTGAAATTGTTGTCCACATGTTCCTTTACTGGTTCGAGCATACGCTTCAGACAATAGATGTATTGCTGTGCACTATTGATACCTAGATAGAACCACGTATTGCGCTCCAAAGCCAACTCCTGCGGCACCAGATGCATCACTAATATCTCCTTCTTTCGATACTTTTTCAACATTTCCTGTTCTTTCTTAAGTGCACTTTGACTACTCCTTAGCTCGCTCATCTTTTGTTTTGACAACCCATCAAAGATATGCGTGTACTGCTCCAAGGCAAAGTTGGTCATACCGGCTTGCATCCTACTCACATGTTTCACCAGTAAATCCCACACTATCTCCGGGTCTTTGCTGCGCATCATCAGCTTGAACAACTCGTCTTCCTTATTCTCTTTCTCGCTGTCGCTAAACTTCTTGCTGCTTCTAATAAGCAGATAGATGACCAATCCCATAAAGGCTATCATCGCACCGATGCTTCCATAGAACATCACAAGCGTCACCAACATACAGCCAAGGAAGGCCACTCCCGCCGTCACAAACCATCCGCCAATCACCGAAAGCATACCCGTGATACGGAACACAGCACTCTCCCGTCCCCATGCACGGTCGGCCAAAGACGAGCTCATAGCCACCATAAAGGTCACATAAGTGGTAGACAAGGGTAGCTTCAGATTGGTTCCGATGATGATAAGCAATGCCGCCAACACCAAATTCACCGATGCACGCACCTCGTCAAAGGCTACTCCGGGAGCCAACACCACACCTTGATTGTCAAATCTGCCATCTATCCATCGACGGACCGACTGCGGTATCACGCGTTCCACGTTCTCCGAATAGTTCTGTGTCAAGCGAGCTATGCTGCGAGCAGCACGTGATGTGCCGAACATCTCATCGCCCTCGTCCTGTCTCGAAAGGTCTACACTGGTCTTAATCACATTGCGTGCCTTTTTCGAGGTAACCATCGAAAATATCATGATGAACGCCGCTATTGCGAGATAGAGCATCGGAGTCTTTGCCGAACCCTGTAACGACGCCATCAAAAAACTATCGTTGGCACCACCACCATGCATCATATAGTCTTGAAACGAACTGAGACCAGCCAACGGAACACCGATAAAGTTTACCAAGTCGTTGCCTGCAAAGGCCATGGCCAACGCGAATGTACCGGCCAAGATGATGAATTTGAAGATGTTGACCTTGCACAAATGCAATATCTCCATTACCACCGTACTCCCCAGAAACACCACTATCAGAAGCGTATGAATATGGGTATCGATGAAAGTCACCACACGTTGGTCGATGAACCAAGCCCCTCCCAATCCTTTTGCAAACACGAAATACGACAATGCCGTAACGGCAATGCCACCAAAGATAGCCACCGTGTAACGCAGATTCTCTTGATATTTAAAGGTGAATATCAAACGCGAAACCCACTGAACAATGTAACCGAAGACAAAAGCGACAGCCACCGACACGAAGATAGCGATGATAACGGTCAGCGCTTTCTCGGTATTCAACAGGTCGAATATCTGCAATTCACTGCCATGTACCATCTTCAAGATAGCCATAACAAACGTACCACCAAGCAATTCAAACACCATCGACACAGTGGTAGAGGTGGGCAAGCCCAGACTATTGAACATGTCGAGAATCACAACATCAGTCACCATCACGGCTAATAAGATGGTCATAACCTCGTGAAAGGTGAAGTTAGACGGATTCATGATGCCGTGTCGGGCAATATCCATCATGCCATTGCTCAACAAAGCACCTGCCAGCACACCCACCGAGGCTACTATCATGATGGTACGATAGCGAGCCACACGTGCACCGACGGCCGAATTGAGAAAGTTTACAGCATCGTTGCTGACACCCACCCATAAATCAAAGGATGCCAACAAAAACAGAAAGACAATAATAATCAGATAAATCAATTCCATAAGTCGATTTTATAATTTCTTGATGCAAAAGTAGTAGCCCCATGTTTCCAATTCTTTGCAACCTTATTACAATCATGTTACAAATGATAAATAGCACGGCAGAAAAGGCATATTCAGTTATTTTTCGATATATTTGCAACATCGTTGGGCTAACAACTTATTAAGTTGCCGACTCAATATAATCTTCCGCTCCTTGAGAGAAAGCCGAGGTGAGGTTATTGCAAGGCCACAGCAGCATCGCTGCAAAAGCCAGACAGCAATGCTGAAAAGGCGAGGCAGCAAAGTTGCAGAGGCTTTGCAGCCGAGTAATAGACAAGTAAACGAGTAGACAAGTAGAGCTGATTGAGGGGACAAACAAAAGAAATAAAAATGGCAAAGTGGCTAACAAGCCTCTCCTAACCGGTATATATACAATATAATATGGATACGATGAAGCAGAGAATTCTTGTGGTCGACGACGAGCGCGACCTATGTAAAATCCTTCAATTCAACCTTGAGAATGAGGGATTCAACGTAGATGTAGCCTATTCGGCCGAAGAAGTGCTGGCCAAAGAGTCGCTTGCAGACTACGACCTCATGATGCTAGACGTAATGATGGGAGAGATTTCGGGCTTCTCACTGGCTAAACGACTCAAACAAAACAGTGATACGAGGCGCATACCCATAATCTTCGTCACTGCCAAAGACACGGAGAACGATGCCGTAACCGGACTTACCATCGGTGCCGACGACTACATCACGAAACCTTTTTCGGTACGCGAGATGATTCTTCGAGTCAAAGCCGTACTACGACGAACAGCCGTTACCGCGACTCCCACCGACGAATTGATCAGCTATCACACCCTTCGCATCAATCTATCTGCCAAAAAAGTGGAGTTGGACGGTATGGAAATACCTTTCACTAAGACCGAGTTAGGCGTGCTCAGCCTACTTCTCAAGCACCGTGGACGGGTGTTCAGCCGACAAGAACTCATCACAAAGATATGGCCGAGTGACGTATTGGTGCTCGACAGAACGGTGGATGTGAACATCACACGTATTCGTAAAAAGATTGGAATCTATGCCAAACACATCGTCACTCGGCAGGGATTCGGTTATTGTTTTGAAGATTAAAAGATGCAACCATCCATAGACAAACCAACAGGAACAACCATCGGGCAGCGCATGTTTGTACTTGTGCTCACAGTCTTTGTGCTCGTTGTGGCGCTCTTATTATCCATGAACCATGTGGGAGAGAACCGGCATAAAGCCGAACTCATCAACCTACGACTGCAAGACTACAACGACCGCATGTACGAAGTACTGGAGTTGACGGGGAAAAATAATGAGGCAGCCATTGCCAAATACGTCAATACGCACCGCATCAATGGCATGCGCGTAACATTGATACGCCCATCGGGACGCATAGTCTTCGACAACGAGGTGAAAGACTATGCCCATATTCCCAACCATAAGAATCGTCGAGAGGTGGCCACAGCATTACGCCAAGGAAGCGGTTTCGACATCAATCGCAACAGCCAGACGCTGGGTCACAAGTATTTCTATTCGGCTACATATTATCCAAGCGACTCTCTTGTCATTCGTTCGGCACTGCCTTACGACAACAACATGCTTGATGGACTGGACGATAACATGCTCTATCTATGGCTATCGCTCTGTGCACTCATCGTCATCACGCTTGTACTCTATCGCTTTATCCACCGATTGAGCCGCAATGTGACGAAGTTACGCCTCTTCGCAAGCCGTGCCGACCGCAACGAAAGTCTTGATAGTGAAGACTTGGTACAATTCTCCAACGACGAATTAGGGGAAATATCAGAGTACATCATCAAGCTTTATAAACGGCTACAGCGTAGTAAAGAGGAGCAAGCCAACATGAGAAAGGAACTCACACAGAACATTGCGCACGAACTTAAAACACCTGCTGCCACCATCCAAGGGTACTTGGAGACCATCATAGCCAACCCCGATATGGATGCAAAAATAAAACAACAGTTCATCGAACGAAGCTATGCGCAGAGTCAACGGTTAGGTAGTTTGCTCGTAGATATATCTACGCTCAACAAGATGGACAACATAGGCAGCAGGCCACAACAGCCAGTTGACTTCGACATTGCGACAATAGTACGCGACATTGTAGACGAGACAGCACTCGAAAGACAGGAAAAGAACTTGCTGTTCCACAACCAACTACCGCAACAACTGCCTTTCCGTGGCGACCAATCACTTGTCTACAGCATCTTCCGAAACCTCACCGACAACGCCATTGCGTACGCCGGAGAGGGTAAATGCATCACGCTTCATGTGGAAGTAACTCCGGATGAGTATGCGTTTACATTCAAAGACGACGGTGTAGGCATCCCTCCGCAACATCTATCTCGCATCTTTGAACGATTCTACAGGGTGGATAAAGGTCGCAGCAGAAAGCTCGGCGGCACCGGATTGGGACTCGCCATCGTCAAAAATGCAGTGATGATACATGGTGGAACCATCACCGTAGAGAACCTAGAAGAGGGAGGCGTGGCGTTTAAGTTCACCCTTTCGCGAGGTTGAGAGGCTAGAACTGCTTTCAACAACAATAGCCCGAATTACGGAAAAGGAAACTCATAATCCTTATTCTTAATTCGTTTTACCAATTCTCTGCCAATGGGTCTAACCTCATCAATAATTGATTCACACACTTTTTGAGGTATTTGAATTCTCATTCCTGCATTGATTAAATCTTCATCGGTAGGACTATCGGTATAACCAACCGTTGTTGCATGCGTCTCCAAAGGACTATCATGAGTCATATCGTAAGCAGGTGATAGTTTCCATTTGCCATCTATATATAGGAAAGAGAAGTTTCGTGCATGGTCATCGAAGTTTTCTGAATAGTAATTGAATACCATCCTTCTGAATTGTTGTTCCACTTCTACATGATCCTGCGTAATATATCCCGTTAAAGCAAGAAGTGTATTGTAATCCATTTTAGGCGGATTGATACCCTCGTTCAGAAGCCCACTGGCCGTAACCATATGGATTCTATCTCCATTGGGGGCTATATCGAAACGTTCTTCACCAAAGTAGCGACCATTGAATAACCAAAATTGTGGGACAATGATTCCTGCTTTCTGCGCAGCTTTGTTATACATGTATTCTATAAGTCCCGCATCAAGAGGGTCATATGTTTGGCGAAACTTCACGATCCAACTTATTCCGTCTGCATTTAACAACACTTTGGGGCGAACACCACCGGAGTTTCCACTAGCCATATATAATCTTCCGGCATTCTTATCGCTCTTTTCAGAAAGCGCCTCTAGCGCCTCATGCTGTATCTTGTCAAGGTCTATGCTGTCTTCCGGTATTGATATTTTATTGTCAGGAACATAGCACAATGCTCCCATACCGGACGAACCGACGATACTTAGTTTCTGTAATGGATCTAGTTCCATGTAGTTGACACCATGCTTTCTTAGCTCTTTGGTCAACATATACTCTCCATAGCCACCGGGTATGCTATCCTCAAACACGCCAAAGTTACCACCAAACGGTGTAAGTTCGGCTTCAAACAACTCTGGTATAAGCGGAAGTTTCAAGGGAGAGATGGAAAATCCGGTGTCAAGCCATTCTCTATCATATTGGAACAAACATGTCCCATTCGTCCCCATAGTCATTCTTCCCACAAGAATATGATGGTACAGGACTTTCAAAGATTCAACCTTTCTCATCGGTTCCTCTCTTTCTACTTTTATTTTTGTTGATCTTTACCATCTCATCAAGGCTATTATACTTGGGCTTAGACATGACTTCCATCAGTTCCTGAGCATACCCTAAGGCACGACCTATCTTTACAAAACTGCCCAAAGAGATCTCACCGGTATGTTCAAAACGCTGTATGGTAGACAAAGGTACACCACTAAGGTCGGACAAAGCCTTTTGTGACATATTCTTTTCCAGCCTACGTAGCCTGCAACACTCTGATAGTCTTCGCTGAATATCGTCACTTGAAATCGGTTCAAAGACATACATATATTACAATTTATATATTAGTTACTATACCTAATATTCTTATTTTATAACTTATATATTAGTTATTACAAATATACACAAAAGACTTATAAGAGCCAAATATTTCTTCTTATTTCTAGACACAATCTCTATATGTGATTTTACAAGCCCCTCTTACAGTCAACTATCTGCAAATTAATGCTCATTTATCATTGATTTACAGTACCTTTGCAGCATGGATAAGAATATATCAGATTATGAAATAATGGCTCCGGTGGGCTCGCGAGAATCGCTCGCAGCAGCTATTCAGGCCGGTACAGACTCCGTTTACTTCGGCATCGGACAGCTGAACATGCGCTCACATTCGGCCAATCACTTCACCATAGACGACTTACGAGAGATTGCAGCAACGTGTAATGAGCACGGTATCAAAACCTATCTCACGGTAAACACAGTCATCTACGACGAGGATATAGCCACAATGCACGAGATAATAGACGCTGCCAAGGAGGCCGGAATATCGGCTGTTATCGCTTCAGACGTAGCAGTAATGGCCTATTGTAATGAAATTGGCGAGGAAGTTCACCTGTCTACGCAACTCAATATATCGAATACGGAGGCTTTAAAGTTCTATGCTCGGTTTGCAGACGTATCGGTATTGGCTCGCGAACTGAAAATGGAACAGGTGAAATACATCCACGAACAAATAGTCGAACAGAATATTTGCGGTCCGCTAGGCAAGCCCGTTCGTATCGAAATGTTCTGTCATGGTGCACTATGTATGGCTGTTTCGGGCAAATGTTACATGAGTCTTCACGATGCAAATCGCTCAGCCAACCGCGGCCAATGCGTACAAATATGCCGCCGTTCGTATACTGTAACCGACAACGAAACGGGAAAACAGCTGGAGATAGACAATAAATACATCATGAGTCCAAAGGACTTGAAAACCGTACGCTTCGTAGATAAGATGATGGATGCGGGTGTTCGGGTGTTCAAAATCGAAGGACGTGCGCGTGGCCCCGAATATGTGTACACCGTAGTAAAATGCTATAAAGAGGCCATACAGAGCGTTCTTGATGGCACTTTCACCGAAGAGAAGAAGGACGAATGGGACAAACGACTCGCAACCGTGTTCAACCGCGGCTTCTGGGATGGCTATTATCAAGGCCAGACAATGGGTGAATGGACCAAGAATTACGGTAACAAGGCCACACAGAAGAAAATACTTGTAGGCAAAGTAACCAAGCACTTCGCAAAGATAGGGGTAGCCGAGATTGCCGTGGAAGCCACTACATTCAACGTAGGAGACAAGTTACTCATCACCGGACCGACTACCGGAGCCATGTATCTTGATGCTACAGAGATACGTTATGACCTGAAACCCGTAGAGAAAGCAGAACAGGGATGGCGTATTTCCATCCCCGTACCCGACAAAGTGCGCCCCAATGACAAGCTGTTTAAGCTGGTAGAAGGGTGACTCTATATGCTCTAAAACATCATAAAAGAGCCATATAAAATATACAGAATAAGGATATTAGCAAACAAATATGACTATCAACGAATTGCAAGACGAAGTCATTGCGGAGTTTGAAGACTTCACCGACTGGATGGATCGATACCAAATGCTCATCGACCTAGGCAATGATTTGGAAGTATTAGACAATCAATATAAAACAGAAAGCAACCTTATCAATGGTTGTCAAAGCCGTGTGTGGGTGCAATGCGACTATACAGACGGGCTCATCAAGCTCACAGCAGACAGCGATGCGCTCATCGTCAAAGGCATCATAGCCCTGTTGATTCGCGTATTAAGCAGTCATACACCAACCGAGATACTCGATGCCGACCTGTATTTCATCGACCGTATCGGGCTGCGTGAGCATCTCTCGCCCACCCGTAGCAATGGTTTGCTCTCAATGATTAAGCAGATTCGCATGTACGCATTGGCTTATAAAACTAAGGAGGAACAGCAGTAAAATGCGCAAGCTCAAGACGATAGAGATGCAACGACTCACGGTCGACGAGTTCAAAGAGGCCGAAAAGCTGCCTCTGATAGTGGTTCTCGATGACGTACGATCGCTGTATAATGTAGGAAGTGTGTTTCGTTCATGCGACGCTTTCCGTGTAGAGGCAGTCTATCTGTGCGGTATCACGGCCACACCTCCCAATGCCGAGATTCACAAAACGGCTCTTGGCGGTGAAGACAGTGTGGATTGGAAATACTTCCCTAGCGCGATTGAGGCCGTCGAAGCCCTCCACTGCGATGGCTATTATATATATGGTATCGAGCAAGTTGAGGGTTCTGTAAAATTACAAGACCTATCGTTAGACCGTCAAGGCAAATATGCCGTAGTCTTCGGAAACGAGGTTAAGGGCGTCGCTCAGGCTGTTATCGACCGTTGCGACAGCTGTCTGGAGATTCCACAGTTTGGTACCAAGCATTCGCTCAACGTGAGTGTGACTACCGGTATCGTCGTTTGGGAGTTTGCCCGCCACCTCATCTTGGATTCCTATAAATAGACATCAACTTACAAGAAAGCCTATCAAGCTCCACCCATATCCCCCTTTGCCCACTGCATTGGGGGATTTTTGTTATCTTCGACCATCACCTCGGCGGTAGATATATTCCGCCGTTTGAATCATAGCCTTGGCATATTCTTCGAGCGATTCATAGGCTTTGGTCTTTGCCACAGCCTTTTGCTGACTGTCATAACAAAAACTTTTCTGAATCTTCGGGGCATAGACATAACGTCGCGAAGCATCTCTCCCCACGATTTGGTTATCGGCAGAATAGAACACATGGTCTCTTTTCGTCTTTAAAAGATTGACACCAAAGCCATCATAAGCATAACTCATGTTCAGCATACCAAGCAAAGTCGGCATTACATCAACTTGCATACCTAGCCCATCATATACTTGCGGCTTTACGTCCGCACCGAAAATCATCAGTGGAATATGATTGTAGCTTTCTGGCAATTCACTATTATCCATGCCAACCATCTTACCGTGATCGGCCAAAACGACGAATATTGTGTTCTTATACCATGCCTCCCGGCTCGCTTTACGCAAGAAATCGCCAACAGCCCAGTCGGCATACTCCACTATTTGCGACTCCGGTTCGCTGGTATGCGGCTTGAAGAACGGTGGAATAATATAAGGTGGATGGTTGCTAATAGTGAGAAGCGTCGCCATAAAGGGTTTGCCTGTAGCCGCCTGACGGTTGATAACGGGCAGCGCATACTGGAACAAATAGTGGTCGGACACGCCGAAACTGTTCACCACCTCGCTCTTCGGATAGTTCTCTTGCGAATAAATTTCATCATATCCGTTGGTAGAGAAGAAGGCTTTCATGTTGTCGTACTGCGCCTCATGAGTCATAAAAAACATATTATGGTAACCCTCTCGCTTCAGTACCGTGGGAATTCCGTCGCGCCGGGGAGTCACCGTACCCTTCATCAGGTTCCTAAACATCAGCGCAGGAAAGGAATATAGCGTTGCCGTCATACCGTGGTTCGTGTGGATTCCGGCACTATAGAAGCGGTTGAATGTCAACGAATGATGATAGAGCGAGTCTAGCGTGGGTGTGAGATGTTGGCCGTTACCGAACGATTCAAGTAGTGGTGCCGACATCGACTCCATCAGAATAATAACCACATTGTATTTCTTGACAACACCATCAGCCTTGACATACCGACGCAAAACGTGCGTACTATCCACCTTACCTTCGATTCCCAAACTGTTACGAGCTATCGTAATGGCCTTATTATAAGGCATCAAATGCAACTCTCGGTTCTCACTTCTCATGTCGTCCAGTGCACTTGTAAGCAAATTAAACGCCGGATTGATGCCCAACTGATTGAGGAAAGCATCGTTACAGTAATAAGCCTGACTGATTTTAATAGGGTTATACCCTATCCGGCCACGTATGCCAAAAACACAAAGTCCACCGACCAACAGCAGCACAACGGTACGTAAACTGCATGAGACGATGCCTATACGCGAAACAGGAAGCGTTTGTAACCGTTGATACCAATACTTCTCCAGCTTCAACCCTGCCCACCAAAACAGACCAGCAACGACAAAGAATAACGCAATATGGACGAGATAACTCTTCTCTTCGACCAACATACCGGCCGTAGTGCCCGTATAAGAGAACCATTCAAAAATAGACGAGTTGATATTCTTAGAGAAATACTGGAAATAAGGAGTATTGGCAGCTGACACAGCCAATGCCAATGTCATCAACACACCGTACCAAATGGTGACCGACCGATACGTCCATCGACGACGAAAACCCACAATGGCACTGCCCAACAAGAAGACAATAGGCAACAAAGAGATATAACAAAGGATGACATTGTCGAACCATAGGCCGCGAACAAAGGCTATCATCGGGTTGGCTTCGCCCATACAGAGATGGCGTAAGAACAAAAACTCGATGAGTCTGAAAGCACTTAGACACAGCAATCCCAACACATGTATCGTAACAAGATATAAGAGCGAAATACTAGTTTGTCGATTTTTACTGAACATGATAGATTCTTTTGATTGACAAGTCTTACCGACTTACAATCTACGAAGGTACACATTATCAACGAAAAAACGACTGTCAGAATCCCAAAAAGCTCCTATCAATCTTGAAAACTCACTATTCTTCACTCCTAATAAGTCTACTTGTTTACCCATCTATCAGTCTATTAACCGACTGCAAGGTCTTTTCAGCATCGCTGCATCAACGTGGCAACAAAATTGCTGAGCCCAGACAGCAATGCTGCCAATAGCTTGCAGCAACCTCACCCCACCCCTCTCCCAAGGAGAGGAAGGAGTATATGGAAAGGAAAGGTGATGAATTAGTGTAGTCACCCTTCCTTTCTGGAAACAAGAAATAGGTAAGAATAAAAGCTTACCGTTAGAAGTTGACACCGAAGGTAAGATTGAATGTACCGGTATGCGTATCTTCGAAGTCGTCTTTACCGACGTTAGCTAACCCGACATCGTAGCTCGCTTCTAAATAAAGCATTTGGAATCCAAGTCCGCATCCTACCTTGATACCACCATCGAAACGATTGAAGTTGTCGTTGTAATCCTCACTGAAGCTAGGATAAGCAGCACGCTTACGTGGCGGAATGGGGCGTCCGTCAGGGTAATACTGTGCCTTGACCGGCATGGTGCACAATAACAAGAGGGCCGATAATGATAAAAGAATGTAATGTTTCATAAGTCTCTAATTGATTGGTTTCTAAGGCAAATGTACGTAATCATGGGCAAAGTGAACAGGGAGAAAAGCCTATTTGGCAGAGGATTTTCCCTAAAATGCAACTGTAGAACCGGGCTGTATGGCGCGTAAAAGGAAATTTAGCCTGCTAAATTTCACCGATTCCGAAAATATAACTACTTTTGCTTTGCGATGAAACTACGTATCAACATACTGTGCATATTCATCTGTTTGTGCCACATTTCGGCGTTGGCACAGAACGATGGAGCAGTTCGTGTCAATCCCGAAGATCGAGTGGTGGATATGGACAATCCCACTTTCGTGCCGATGGTGAAAGTGGGTAAGGTGATGAAAGATGGTGATTCCATCCAGTATGTAGAGTTGAACAATATCTATGTGTACCCTGTGCCGGTGTTTACAAATGCACGTCAACGCGTAGCTTACAACCGCTTGGTGGCCAATGTGAAAAAGGTTTTGCCCATAGCCAAGGAAGTGAACCGTATCATTATCGAAACAGGCGACTATCTGGAAACACTCCCTAACAAGCGTGCCCGCGACGCGCACATGAAGATAGTAGAGAAAAGTTTGAAGGAAGAGTACGGGCCACGCATGAAGAAACTCTCGTATACACAGGGTAAACTCTTGATAAAACTAGTCTATCGCGAATGCAACAGCTCGTCGTACAACCTTATCCAAGCCTTTCTCGGTCCTATTCGTGCCGGCTTTTGGCAAGCTTTTGCGTGGGCTTTCGGTGCTAGTCTGATGAAGCAATACGATGGCGATGGCGTGGACAGAGTGACCGAACGAATCGTCAGACAGGTTGAGGCGGGACAATTGTGAAAAACGTTTGTGTTTTATTTTCCTATTTCTAGCGTTTGCATTACCTTTGTAGAAGCTAAGCGACACTCGGCAATTTAAAAGTGAACTTTCATTGCGCTCATTTGCATTACCTTTGTAAAAGCTAAATATTACAATATGGAACAGAAGTTTTTTATCTATAATACTCTTTCTCGGAGGAAAGAGATTTTCAAGCCATTGCATGCTCCTAACGTGGGAATGTATGTGTGTGGACCGACCGTTTATGGCGACCCACATTTGGGACATGCCCGTCCTGCCATCACGTTCGACCTGCTTTTCCGCTATCTGAAGCACCTCGGCTATAAGGTACGCTACGTGCGTAACATCACCGATGTGGGACACTTGGAACACGATGCCGACGAAGGCGATGACAAGATTGAGAAGAAAGCACGTCTGGAACAGCTCGAACCAATGGAGATAGCGCAGCATTATACCAATCGTTATCACCAAGCGATGGATGCACTCAACGTGCTTCCGCCCAGTATCGAGCCGCATGCCACTGGGCATATCATCGAACAGGAAGAACTGGTAAAAGAGATTTTGAACAATGGATATGCTTATGAAAGCAATGGTTCTATCTATTTCGATATAGAGAAATACAACAAAGACCATAAATACGGTATTCTTTCAGGGCGCAACCTCGATGATGTCATCAACAACAGTCGCGAACTTGACGGCGTGGGAGAGAAGCGTAATCAGGTGGACTTTGCTTTGTGGAAGAAAGCACAACCCGAACATATCATGCGTTGGCCGAGTCCGTGGGGCGACGGTTTCCCCGGTTGGCACTGCGAATGTACGGCTATGGGACGTAAATATCTAGGCGAACACTTCGATATTCACGGTGGTGGAATGGACTTGGTATTCCCACATCACGAGTGCGAGATTGCTCAAGCGGTGGCTAGTCAGGGCGACCAAATGGTACATTACTGGATGCACAACAACATGATAACCATCAATGGACAGAAGATGGGTAAGAGTCTAGGTAACTTCATTACGCTCGAACAGTTCTTCACGGGCAATCATGAGAGTCTGGAGAAGGCTTTCTCGCCCATGACTATACGCTTCTTCATCCTCTCAGCCCACTATCGTGGCACGGTAGACTTCTCTAACGAAGCGCTCATTGCCAGTGAGAAAGGACTCAATAAG
Organism: Prevotella sp. DNF00663; assembly: GCF_001553265.1. Taxonomy (GTDB): domain Bacteria; phylum Bacteroidota; class Bacteroidia; order Bacteroidales; family Bacteroidaceae; genus Prevotella. Next base: position 60,473 of record NZ_KQ960653.1, read on the forward strand.
TTGATGAATGGTATCGCAGATTTGAGTCGTGTACAGGCCGGAAACGAGAGTGATGCATCAACAAAAGCCTTTGTTGCAGGATTTCGCCAACAGTGCTACGATGCCATGAACGACGATTTACAGACACCAGTGGTTATCAGTCATCTGTTCGAAGCATGTCATTTGATTAACATTCTGCTCGACCATAAAGCGCAAATCAGCGGTGAAGACCTTACGGAATTGGCCGACACGATGAATCTCTTTGCCTTTGAACTGCTAGGATTGAAGAATGAGCACGCTTCTAACAACGATGTACGAGAGGCTGCTTTCGGCAAGGTGGTAGACATGGTATTGGAACTTCGCAAGAAAGCTAAGGACAATAAAGACTGGTCAACAAGCGACCAAATACGCGATGCACTTGCTGCTGCCGGCTTTGAAATAAAAGATACCAAGGACGGAGTGACTTGGAAGTTGTAAGAAGAATGTATCCCTCCGAATGGGGATGAGATTCAATCAGAATATAAAAAAAGCCCGGCTCCATGAAGAGTCGGGCTTTTTACATTCATAAAATCTTATTTTAATGCTGCATTGACATCGCTATAAAGGGCGTCGTAATGGGCACGAAGCATCTTGCTAGAGGCTGAAACACGCAAACGCCCCAGCAGTTTCTTGAGGTCGAGCGCAAGCCCTTGGGTTACCGGAGTGCGAATCATGCGGAAGTCTTCCAATGGGTCGAACTCGAAGAATGACTTAGAACCGCGGTCGAGATTGTCGTGTATACCGCATACATGGGGCTGAGAAGCAAAGAAAGCAGAACCTGATAGCGACTTCTTTTCTTGCTTGGCAGAGAGTGCACGCAGCAAACTATTGACATAAACGATTTGCAACTGACGCTCGTAGAGATTAGGTACAGCATTGCGTAAGCTCTTAGCCCACACGAAACGATACACTTCGTCCATCATTTCTTGATAGGTATAGGCCTTGGTTGGCTCCATCTGCTCAAACAGCGAGAGCGCTGTGGCCACCGGACCGGCAAACAAACTCTTCAAGAAACGGGCTTGCATGTTGCTGACCGACTGTATGCGACCGGTCTTTTCAACAATACTCTTGTCGTTATACCAGTTAGGTAGGTCGGCTATGTTGCGCAAAACAAATTGCAATGCACGCTTCTGTGTGTTGCGATCGGTAAAACGGAAGTTGGGCTTACCATCTCCTGCGACAGGCTCATCCATATAGATACTGCCCACATACATCACTGCATGATAGATCTCGCGTTGTAGTTGTTCGGCCACTTCGTTGTGTGCTTCCTGCAAACGCTTGTAATCTTTGCCATCCTCTACACACCATTCTGCAAGATGTTTCACGATATACTTGAGATTCTTAATGCCATATTCACCAGCCTTGACAGCGTCATCGCCCAAGTCTTCTGACTGACAACTGGGGTCTACAGAGTTGAAGAAATACTGTTGACCATAGAGATACATCGGATTGTTTTCCTTCTCTCTAATCCATTTATTAAGTGTTGGCAATTCGTCTTCAGGCGTCACTGCACCGGGAATAGGCTTATATCCCCATGCAATGGCATATGAATCGTATACTCCTAATGGCGGAGGCAGCAGGTTGACTCCCTTATCTCCGGGCTGCGCCACATAATTATAGCGGGCATAATCCATGATAGACGGGGTGGTACCATACTTCTGTGTGAATGTAGCAGAGCGCAAAGAGTCGACCGGAATGGTGGCAGAAGCTCGGAAATTGTGCAAGAGTCCAAGGGTGTGACCCACTTCATGAGTAGCCACATACCGTAGAGAACTACCTGTCAACTCGTCGTCGAGAACACGCTTTCTCACCTTAGGATCGACCGCAGCAGTTTGTACAAAGCGCCAGTTATGCAGCAGTTTTACACTATTGAAGTAAAAGAGTACGTCTCCTTGAATAATCTCTCCGGAACGTGGATCGGATGCGCATGGCCCCACAGAGTTCTCAACATTGGTCGTAATCATACGATAACAATTGTATCGAATATCATCGGGATCGAAGTTAGGATCGTCTTTTGGATAGTCACGTACTTGCATCACGTTCTTGTATCCAATCTTTTCGAAAGCCTTATTCCATTCCAATACACCTTCTTTAATATAGGGTGCCCACTTGCGAGGGATGGCTGTATCGATGTAAAACACGATGGGGTTCTTGACTTCGGTGAGCTTTCCTTGAGCAAAAGCAGCACTATCTACAGGTTCCAAGTTCCAACGTTTGATATACGAAACAGGCACAACACCATCGTTACGGTCGCTGAAATACTCCTTTTTCTCATCGAAATAACCGATTCGAGGGTCTGCCAAACGTGGGCGCATAGGCTTCTCTGGTAAGAGAATAATGTTGCGCGTCATGGTCACAGTGAACGGTTCGTTGCGCGAAGTGTAGCCCATTTGCGACTTCACCTGCAAATTCTTGGGGAACGATTTAGCCCCAATAATCACGCAAAGGTCGCTAATCGGACTGCCCATCTGTGTGGCTTGAGGAACTCCGGTCTTAAAAGGATTGAGTTCTTCTATGCTTGAAGTAAAGAGCGATTCCATATCTACTAGAAGAGTAGAATCATTGGTTTCCTTGATTTTATACGACTTCCAGATGGGCGCAATGAAGTTCCTATCAAACGAAGCTTGCAAAGATGAGTTGGGATCGCAGATGTTTTTAGACGACTTCTTATGGATATAGAGTCTTTTGCCTTGGGTAGAAAGCGTAATGAGGACAGGCGAATGAGGCATCTCTCCGGCCACCGTGCTAGAGTTATTGCTTGTCGTCGATACACGCGAAGTGAGCAACAAGTCTTTCCCCAACAACGATTTGGGAATGGCAAATAGATATTCACCCTCTTTCTCATAGGCGGTAATGAGTCCGGGATGCGCTTTATAGCCGGCTACAGCCTTGCTATAACCGCTGACAGAAGTCATCTCTTGCTTCTCGGAAGCGTCTTTCTTATTAGTTTTCTTCTTACTGTTTGCAGGAGCCACGCATAACATTGCACACAATGCTATGCCTGCTCCTCTCCATAAAATATTCATTTTATTCTATTTAGGGTAATTTTTCAATGTCGTAACCATCGCATTTCAAGAATGCCTCTTTCAAGATGTCATACTTCTCTTTCATCTTGGAATACTTGGCAATGAGTGCATCTCGCTCTGCCTTGGGCGTACTGAAGATGAATGCTACCCACTGTCTGCGATCGGTATCTTCATCAGGAAGCTCTATCCACCACGACGACCACTCTTTATCATAGAATGTTGTACGATGGTTATAGCTGATAAATCCCAATGTATGATAGTCCAAGTCATCGGGCTGTGTCTCTTCTGTAACCTTACCAAAGGCTTTTGATTCACCTGCTTCTTTCTTAAAATATTCTCGGTTTACATCCGAGAATGCCTCCGGAATAGAGAATGCAGATTTCACTTCCCACAAGTAATCCATCCAATAGCGAGAGTTAATATCACCCTCGAAGTCGCGCTTTTGAGCCTCTGTATAGCTGCCCATTTCTTTGCGAACACCTCCTAATGCGAGGAAACGATTGGCAACATAGGAGTGATAATAAGGTCTGCCGGTCTCTTGACCAAGGAAGAATATGCTGTCGGCCAGCAAGATCGAGAATGGCATATACTTCTTCTTGAATTCCTCGGAATAGTGATTCAAGAACATATCATCAAGCATCTTGATACCCTTCTTGATGAGTTCGGGGCTTTGTTCAGGAGCCGTGATGAGCAGATTATTCTTCTTTTGGAAGTTATATTTGTAGTCGCGAGTAATAGGATTGGTAATCAGATACGTCTTATAATCGCGATACATCTCGAACTTACGGTGTTGAATAGGATCAGAAGTGTTATCTTCTACATTGTAGATAGGCTCTTCTATTTCGGCCGTCACATTGTCGTCGTTAGAACAAGAGACCGTTCCCAGAGTCAAAGCGACGCAAAGAGCCGATAAGATATATTTTGTATTCATACGTTACTATTGTTTTAGATGTTATTGAGTTCGCGTTCGGCACGTGGTACAGGCAATGTGTAGCGTGCGTCACCTTGCTTTAATACGTACTCTGTTTTTTGTCCTGAGACGGTGCTAGAAGAGTATGTATGTTTCAATTCAGGGCACCCCCAACGGCGAAGGTCGAACCAACGCAAGCCCTCGAAGCACAATTCTTTCCGACGTTCAGTACGAACTGCCTCTACTACCTTGTCTTTTTCGGTTATGGTTTCGGCCGTATATCCTTCAATACGCTTAGCTCGTACGGCATTCACATCATCCATAGCTTTGGCTCCTTGTCCCAATTCGGCATAAGCTTCAGCACGATTCAAGTAAACTTCAGAGAGATGGAAGTTGCCCGGATTAATATTCTTTGAACCAAGATTATAGTATTTGAACGGCTTTACATCTTTGGATGTAGGGCTACTAAAGAAACTCATACGACGCTTATCCTTCTTATCATACATGTTAAGAAGTTCCATGTTAACCTTGAAGGTCCCACGAGTACCATTAGTGGCAGAAATATAATTGGCTAATTTATAAGCTGCCTGAGAACCGTATGAAAAGAAAATCTCTTTATTAGAACCATCGTAGAATCGTTTAGTCCTGTCCGTAAGTGTACTTAAGTCGTGCAATTCTATCCCATTCTTTCCTATCAAGTCACTTGTCACATTAACCACTTCTTGAAATTCTTTACCATATAATAATACACGAGAGAGCAGCAATTGGACAGCACTAAGGTTGGGGCGGAAGATTGTTTTAGACATACCCGACGACTTAAATAGCTTGACGGCTTCAGTCAAGTCACTTTTCATGAGGACATAAACCTCCTGTAGAGTGGCACGTTGCAGTTTCTTATTCTCTACACTGATAGCAGTATTGATTGGCACACCAGCAGTCTTACTTGCTTGTTCAGCACTTTCATACGGCTTAGCATAGGTGTTTGCTAACATATAATACGACCACGCACGGATAAAACGAGCCTCAGCTTCCAAATCATCTTTTTCGTTTTGCGTGCCTGACATCTCATTCAAGCGATCCAACACGATATTCGTAATCAAGATACGATGGTAACATACACTCCACATATTATCATCTCTGATTGTATTATTGAAGTCTATCTCAGGATCTTCTTGCCATGTATAGTAGCCCCAAGTCTGCTCACGCGTATCCTGTGTGTCCTTGCGACGTACATTAACTTTCTCACCTATGTCGTCGGTCATCATATCCAAATACTCCCCAAGCATCACGCCATTGCTCTTACCTTGGTTCAATGCCTCACCGGCAATAAACTCACGGTAGTCACCAACAGTCTTAGGGATATATAAATCTTGTGATTTTTCATCGAGCAACTTATCACAAGAGGTCAACATCAGTGCTCCATAAACGAGGAGAGCCGTGCTATATATGATATGTTTGATATTCATTGTATGTACTTTTTATTAGAATGTAAGACTCAACTGGCAAGAATATCCCGTACGTGGAGGGATGGTTCCTGAAGTCAATGATAACTGTTCGGGGTCACGACCTTTCAACTTGCTATCCTTGATAACGAACAGGTTGCTGGTCTCGAATGTAATGTTTCCACTCCTCACATGGATGCGCGAGAGGATATTAGTAGGAATCTCATAGCGTAAGCTAATAGAACGACAGCGCAAGAAACTACCCGAAGCCACACGAATGTCGCTCTTGTTGTACATATCCCAACGGTTATCCGCTATAGAATACTTACGCTCGTAAGGAGCAAAACGCATTGGATTATCAGACAAAACAGGTATATTCGTCTTGGCTTCATCACCCGCCTGCTGCCAGCGATCTACGAATTCTTTCGACATATTCTGCTGCGGGAAGGGTAAACCCTGACCATTAGAAGCATACAAATCGTTGAGACGAATCTTATTACCGAATCCAAATGAGAACAAAGCATTCAGTGTAAAGCTCTTATAACGGATGGAAGAAGAGAATCCACCGGTCAAGTCGGCCTCACGTTTACCCGAATATACGAAAGCAGCATCGTATGCTTCCTGTAGACTATTGATGGTTCGTTTACCATCTGTATCAACTTCCGACTCACCATAGAAAGTGGGTAAGCCTGTTTTTGGATCCAATCCTTTGAAGCGATATGAGAACAAACTGTTTACGGCATAGCCATTCTTAACCAACGTTCCATTGATATAATCTTGCCAAGTTGGTTCTACGTCGCCCTCATTCGTAATCTTATTATAGTTCTTACCCGTATTGAACGACAAACTCCATGTGACATTTTTGGTGCGAACAGGAATCACATTCAAAGCTAATTCCCATCCTTTGTTCTCTATATCGCCCTCGTTCATAGCCACAGCACTGGCTCCATTAGAGGGAGCAATATTGCGCAACACAATTTGGTCGTAACCTTTCTTGCGGTATATATCCAACGTACCAGATACGCGATAGTCGAAGAATGAGAAATCGAGACCAAGGTTATAAGAAACCGTCTTCTCCCAATGTAGATGGTCGTTAGGCAACTGTTTCAGTGTAGACACATATTCACCGAGGGTACCATTGTAGTTTTCTTGTCTTACAATCAAGTAGGGAGTCTGACTCGGATGCACGTTTCCTTGAACACCATACGAAGCACGTACGGCAAATTCATTTAACAAATTCTGATTCTTTAAGAACTTTTCGTTGTGCATATTCCAACGAGCCGAAGCCGACCACACTGGCAAGAAGCGTACGCTCTTGTCCTGTCCGAAACGATTGGAGCCATCGGCACGTATATTGAAATTGGCGATATAACGATTGTCGTAGGTATAAGTAGCCACACCATACATAGACACCACATTATTCGTGTTGTCAATAATAGTCATCGGATTGTTTTGCAAAGCCTTAGCATATCCTTTATATGTAGTTACATCTATATCAGCAAAAGTCTTTCCACGGAATGGCATGTAACCCAAATAACGTCCAGAATGACTATTATTTTTCACCGAAATGATTTCGTTACCAACCAAAGCATAGAGTTGATGAACTTTATTAAAAGTCTTATTAAAAGCGGCTTCGTTACGGAATGTGTAGCGAGTAGAGGATGTATTGGTATACTTCAACTCTCCTCCTAATGGGATAATCGCATCATCATAATAGGTTTCATTGCCCCTAATGATAGTTCCAAATGGCACTAAACGGAATCTTGAGATATAGAAGCTATGTTCGTCAGCCCAATTCTCTTGGTCGCTTGAGTTGTGACTAATACCTGCCAAAGAACTCAACTTCAACCATTCCCAAGGACGATATACCAATTGTGCAGTCAGCGAGGTGGTATGCTTCTTGATGTTCTGTCCCGTAGTCTCCAACTCATTGAAGATATTAAAGGGCAATGAGGCATAGTTTGTCTTCTCTTGGTTATAGTACAGATAATCGCCATTGGCATCGTATGCCGGTATGGCTCTTGATGTACGGTAGGCGTAGTCGAGCAGTGAGACACTGTTATGTGGATAGTCTGAATTGCTGGAACTTGCATTGAAATTCACCGTAGCATCCAAGTTATGAGTCAACTGGATGTTGAACTTGGCCAATCCTGTGAGACGATTCATCTTTTCATAACTATTCGTACCTTGCTGATTCAGATAACTCAACGACACATAGTAGTCCATCTTCTTACCCGAACCCGACACAGAAACAGAGTGCTGCTGCGAAAATGCGTTGCGGAAAAGCATGTCCATCCAATCGGTATTCAACTCTTTCAGCGCCTTCACATTGTTACGGAAGGTATCATAGTCAATTTCCTTGTTCCAAAGCTTCTGCAATTCGCCTTCGTAACCAATGTTGGTTGGACGGAAAGTAGAGAACTCCAAGCCACGTGCCACCATTTCTTCCGACATCTCCACGCGCTCTTTCGAATTCATCAGATTGAGGATACTGTAGCTCGGAGCCAGCGTCAGTCCGAAGTTGGTCTTATATGATATGGTAGGACGTTCGCCTCTACCGCGCTTCGTAGTCACCACGATGACACCATTAGCAGCTTTCACACCATAGATAGCCGTAGCACTTACGTCTTTCAAAATGTCAATACGCTCAATGTCATCAGGGTTCAATCCCGAAATAGCATTACCGATGAAGTTTACATTATCAATATTGTTCAACTCTTCGGTCGTCACGTTGACAGGCTCATCAAGCACGATACCGTCAACCACCCATACCGGTTCACGGTTACCGGTAATAGACGATGAACCACGAATACGAATCTTAGGTGCTACACCTACGGTTGCCGAACTGTTCATAACCGATACTCCGGCCACGCGTCCTTGCAACATTTGGTCGATAGAGTTGGTCGATGGAGTTGCCAATTCTTTCATATTCATGCTGGTGATGGCACTCGACAACTTGCGCTTGTCTATCTGTTGATAACCGGTTACCACCACATTCTCCAAAGAATATGCTGATTCCTTCAATGTCACCTTGAAATTCTTCTCCCCACTCCACTTCGTTATCAAATCTTCCATACCTACATATGTGAAGCGAAGTTGGGTAGGTTTCTTACTTACTTGCAGCGAGAATTCACCATCGACATTGGTCAATGCCTTCTTGGTTCCATTCACTACACTCACCGTAACGCCCGGTAACGGCTCGTTGCTTGTATCAACTACCGTACCTTTAATGACGAATACGTCGGCCGCATGCACCTGAATCAACATCAAGCACATGAGTAACATACTAAATAAAAGTCTCCTTTTTACCATATTATATATACAATCTTAGAAATATGTCCACGGAGTGATAGATAAACACCATGTCATCAATCACTGATGGCTCCTTGATTACTTTATTCAATTTTGCAAAAATAAACATTATTCCTAGCATTTACAAGATATTTTAAACTTTTCGATGCATATATATACGATTCTGTCTCTTTTTGACAGATTTAACAATTATAGAGCGATAAAACTTGCTATGAATTAACAACAAGAGACCTCCCTCCCCATCAACGATTCTTTTAAATTCTTTGTCCGTGTCAACGAATTGTCGTAACTTTGCACATTCAAAGTTATGTAACGCATACTTCAGGTGTATGCATATTTAGAAAGGAAGTTATAACATGTCTTATTTATTCTCTTCAGAATCAGTTTCAGAGGGACATCCTGACAAGGTGTCCGACCAAATATCCGATGCTCTGCTCGACCAATTCTTGGCTTACGACCCTCAAGCACGCTGTGCCATCGAGTCGTTCTGCACCACTGGTCAGGTAGTTATCATGGGCGAGGTACGTTCAGAGGCTTATGTCGATCTGCCAACCATCACACGCCGAACCATCGAGAAGATTGGTTATAGCAAAGCCGAATACCAGTTCGACTACAATTCTTGCGGTATTCTCTCGGCCATCCACGAACAGAGCGACGACATCAACCGTGGTGTCGACCGCCAAAACGAGGAAGAACAGGGTGCCGGCGACCAAGGTATGATGTTCGGATATGCTGTCAACGAGACCGAAAACTACATGCCTGTATCGCTCGACTTGGCTCACTTGCTGATGATTGAGCTTGCCGAGATTCGCAAGGAAGGCAAGCTGATGACCTATCTGCGCCCCGACTCAAAGAGCCAAGTGACCATCGAGTACAGCGACGACAACATCCCACAGCGCATAGACACGATTGTGGTGAGCACACAACACGACGATTTTATCAAGAAAGCCGACGGAACAGACGACGATGAAGCCATGTTGGCCAAGATACGAGAGGATGTAAAGAACATCCTTATACCCCGTGTAAAGGCTCGTTGTGGCGAGAAAGTACTGGCATTATTCAATGACAACATCAAGTATTTCGTCAATCCTACGGGTAAATTCGTTATCGGTGGTCCCCACGGAGACACCGGCTTGACCGGCCGAAAGATTATCGTTGACACTTACGGAGGCAAGGGTGCACACGGCGGTGGAGCTTTCTCTGGCAAGGATTCCAGCAAGGTGGACCGCTCGGCAGCCTATGCCGTACGCCACATCGCGAAGAACATGGTGGCAGCAGGCGTTGCCGATGAGATGTTGGTACAGGTAAGTTACGCCATCGGTGTGGCTAAGCCGGTGAACATCTACGTCAACACCTACGGTCGCAGTCATGTAAACATGAGCGACGGAGAGATTGCCAAGAAAATAGAGGAATTGTTCGACCTGCGTCCGAAAGCCATTGAACGCAATCTCAAACTGCGCCAACCCATGTATTTGGAGACCGCTGCTTACGGCCACATGGGTCGCAAGAACGAGATGGTAAAGAAGACTTTCAGCAGTCGTTATCACGAAACACGCACCATCGACGTGGAACTTTTCACATGGGAGAAACTCGACCGCGTGGCCGACATCAAACGCGTGTTCAATCTCTAAGTCTATCTCGTCATGTGGCAACAGGCAGATTCTACCGCATTAGTGGAACAAGAAGCGCAGTCGGTACCCACCACTGCGCGACAGCACAAACAACTCACACCGGCTCAGGTGTTGAGTTGGTTGCCAAAAAACGCCACACCCGAACAGCAAGACTCTGCCATTCAAGCCCATATCAAACCCTCTGAGATTCATTGGAGCAATGAACCCGACACCTTACATCTACCGGGGCATCCTGTTGGACGAAGTTTTCGCGATGTAAGTCTGCCAAAATATTACAAGGAGTCGTTCTTTTCAAAAGACTCATTGTTCCATCCCGAACTGCAAGGAGGGCGTCCCGGAGTAGCTGGCGACCCCGTTCCTTACACCATAGCCGGCGACAATCTCATTACCAGCATCCTTCTTGGATGTTTTATCTTGACGATGTTAGCGTTCTCACAATCGCGCCGTTTCATCTTCAGACAAACCAGAAATTTCTTCTATGTGCAGCATAGCGACCGGCCGACAGCTCTCACCGAGACCGGTGGAGAGATGCGATTCCAAATCTTTCTCATCCTCCAGACCTGCTTGCTCATATCCTTACTCTACTTCTTCTATTCCAAAGCGCAACTCAACGACACGTTCGTCATTGAGCAATACCAAGTCATAGGCATTTACACAGGTTCTATAGCGGGATACTTTCTGCTCAAAATCATCCTCTATTCATTTATCAATTGGGTGTTCTTCGACCGCCGACGAAACATACAATGGATACATTCCTGCCTCTTCATCGGAGCCATGGAAGGAGTCTTATTATTCCCTGCCATCATGCTCTTGGCATTCTTCAACTTGTCGGTATCTACAATTTCAATTTATGTAATAGTCGTGTTGGCTTTATTGAAATTGTTACTATTCTATAAGTCCTACATTATCTTTTTTAGAAAAAGAGCCGTTTTTGTGCAATTTTTTTTGTACTTTTGTGCCCTTGAAATCCTACCACTGCTTGCCATCTGGGGAGCATTGGTGACAATGAATGGATATTTGAAAATTAATTTTTAGGACACAGAACGATGAAGAAGATATTAATCTCTCAGCCCAAGCCTTCCAGCGAGAAGTCTCCTTATTATGATATTGCGAAAGAATATGGCGTAGAACTCGTGTTCCGTCCATTTGTCAGGGTCGAGGGAATATCCAGCCGTGAGTTCCGTCAACAAAAGATTAGCATCTTAGATTATACTGCTGTGGTGTTCACATCACGTCATGCCATAGACAATTATTTCCAATTGGCCAAAGAACTCCGTGTTACCATCCCCGAAGAAATGAAGTATTTCTGCGTCACAGAGACCATTGCACTCTACATACAGAAGTACACCCAGTATCGCAAACGCAAGATATTCTTCGGCTCTACGGGCAAAATTGACGACCTCATCCCTACGATGGTGAAGCATAAAAACGAGAAATACCTCGTTCCGATGAGCGATGTACACACCGACACGATACAGAAATTGCTCGATGCAAAGAATCTCAAGCATACTGAATGTGTAATGTATCGCACCGTAAGCGACGACTTGACCGAAGAAGAAGTAAAGAACTTCGACTACAGTATGGTCATCTTTGTGAGTCCTACCGGCGTGAAATCACTCGCTACTAGCATGCCCGACTTCAAAAATCGTGGTATCCATGTAGGTGCGTTCGGTCCTGCTACCGCTGCAGCAGTGAAGGAAGAGGGCTACAATCTTGACTTCATGGCTCCGTCAAAAGAGTATCCTTCCATGACTAGTGCACTTCAGGCTTTCCTGAAAAAGAATAAATAAACCGGATTAAATTCCTACCCTTATGGCCGAATGCCGTCCTCAGACGTTGACGAAGGCAGAGCGACTATCCAGTAAAAAACAGATAGACAAGCTCTTTTTGGGTGGGCAGAGCCGCTCTATGTCGGCCTACCCACTACGGGTAGTCTATATGGTTGAGGAACTGGAAGAACCTGTTGAGGACGCACAAGTAGCCATTTTGGTAAGCGTACCAAAGCGTTGCTTTAAGCGAGCAGTCAAACGCAACCGCGTCAAAAGACAAGTTCGCGAAGTATACAGGCGCAATAAATACACTGTTATAGACCGTTTAGCCGGGCAGCCCAATCGTCGTGTGAGTCTGGCTTTCATTTGGTTAAGCGACACATTAGCCGAAAGTAAGTTGGTAGAACTGCGTGTATGCAACCTATTGACGCGTGTGGCAGAGAAGTTATGAGTACCATCAAAGACATCTTTCACACACTGTTGCACGTTTTGGGTTGGCTTCTGATACTACCCATCCGTTTCTATCAAGCGGCTATCAGCCCCTACACACCACCCTCATGTCGCTTCACGCCTACCTGTTCCGAGTATGCCCGGCAAGCCATCTTGAAGCATGGTCCTTTCAAAGGAGTCGCCTTGGCCATTTGGCGTATTCTGCGTTGCACCCCATGGGGAGGCAGTGGATACGACCCGGTACCCTGAAATACTAAATGAAGAATTGACAATGGATAATTTAAAATTATAAATTGACAATCTGAAAACGACTCGTAAGACTGGAAGAAATAACATTCAAACAAAATATTAACGTTTACAATCAATAAGAGACAAAAGGTTATCATTCTTACCAATTGTCAATTATCAACTATCAACTATGACAAAGAACTTCGTAGAAGAACTGAAATGGCGCGGTATGTTGGCACAGATGATGCCGGGTACCGAGGAGTTTTTGATGAAAGGAACAGTTTCGGCATATTTGGGAACCGACCCCACTGCCGACTCATTACACATCGGCCACCTCTGTGGTATCATGATGTTGCGCCACTTGCAACGCTGCGGCCACAAGCCATATATCCTCGTCGGTGGCGCCACGGGTATGATTGGAGACCCTTCAGGCAAAAGTCAGGAGCGCAATTTGCTTGATGCCAAAACCCTCTATCACAACCAAGAGGCTATTAAAGCACAGGTAGCTAAATTCCTTGACTTCGATTCTGCCGATGAGAATCGTGCCGAAATGGTGAACAACTACGACTGGATGAAAGACTTCACTTTCCTTGATTTCGCTCGCGAAGTGGGCAAACACATCACTGTCAACTACATGATGGCCAAGGATAGTGTGAAGAAACGCCTCAGCGGAGAAGCTAACGACGGTCTTTCTTTCACCGAGTTTACTTACCAATTGCTGCAAGGTTACGACTTCCTGCACCTCTATGAGAAGCATGGAGTGAAACTTCAGCTCGGTGGAAACGACCAATGGGGCAACATGACTACGGGTACCGAGCTTATTCGCCGTACCCTTGGCAACGAAGCAGAAGCTTTCTGCCTCACCTGTCCGCTCATCACCAAAGCCGACGGAAAGAAGTTTGGTAAGACCGAGAGCGGTAATATTTGGCTCGATCGCAACCGTACGACACCTTACGCATTCTATCAATTCTGGCTCAACGTGAGCGATGACGATGCTGAAAAGTACATCAAAATCTTCACAAGTCTTGATAAAGAGACCATCGACGCGCTCGTAGAAGAGCACAAGCAAGACCCCGGTCGTCGCATATTGCAGCGTCGTTTGGCCGAAGAAGTAACCACCATGGTTCACTCTCGCGAAGATTTGGAAATGGCTATCGAGGCAAGTAACATCCTCTTTGGCAAGGCAACGAAAGACAGTTTGGTGAAGCTCGACGAAGCAACGTTCCTCGATGTGTTCAGTGGTGTGCCCACCTATACCATCGACAGCAGCGTACTGGGACAGCCGGCTATCGAAATCTTCTGCCAAGAAGGTATGAATATCTTCCCCAGCAAGGGCGAGATGCGCAAGCTCGTTAAAGGTGGCGGTGTATCGCTGAACAAAGAAAAGCTCACAGCTTTCGACCAAGTTGTCAGCACCGACGACCTTATCGACGGCAAATACTTGCTCGTACAAAAAGGTAAAAAGAACTACTTCCTCATCACAGTGAAGTAACATTATAGGAGTGTACCCATCATCCGCACCGTGGAGATAGGTACACTTTTGTTTTTATACATCCTCTCTATCCGTATTCCACTACTTAAAATGATTCATCTACACATCTTGAGGAACAATATTAACACATGGATGTTTTCCGTTATTCTAACCCTCATAACCTTTATATTCGCTAGTTCAGTCCATGCAACAACACCTAAAAAGGTTTCATCCAACACCGTTTACCTACGTCCGGGCAATATTGTTTTCATCCAACCCACGCGTGCCCAGCTCAATCATTGGATGGCTGTAGGTAATGCCGACGACCGGGAGACTATCCGCGACATGCGTTATTACGTGAACGAAGCCACCAAATACCTCGACGCTCAAGGCATTGCGAGTACCAAAGAGACCAGCAACAAAAAATTCATCTATGTCAACGGTGACCAAGAAGAGGTTGTAGACTTCCTGCCAGCGGATGCCGGCGGCATCGCTATCTTGTGTTCAAGCAAAGGCTACAAAGTCGTTTCGACCGTAGATTTCGTCCAGTCTTACACTCGTATTATGGACATTCAACCCTCCCAACAGCACTCTTCTTTAGAGTAAAACCTTTAAAACTTAATGATATGAGAGCAGCTTTATTAACCTTCATCATTACAATCATGGCTTTCACTTTTACCACCCCTGCAAAAGCAAAAAGTCCGAAGAGATTTTCTCCGAAAGCCATATTTCTGCATCCGGGAGATATAGCTTTCATTCTTCCAGCCTATGCACAAACCAAACGCTGGGATAAACAAGGGCTAGGCGACTTCGATATTGTAGCTGAGGATATGGATTATTATGGGTACGAAGCCGTAAAATATCTAAAAGAAAACAAAACTCCTTTCATCAAAGTGCAAGTTACAAAATGCTTATTGTTTAATAAAAAAGTGAAAAAGCCTTGTTGGAGTGATTTTTATTCGTTACTTTCGTGGCAAGAACGATAATCGTACAAACATGGATAATGACCTTAGAAACAATTACTGCGTCATTCTAGCCGGTGGGAAAGGTCGAAGACTGTGGCCTTGCAGTCGTGAGAAACTTCCCAAACAATTCATTGATTTCTTTGGAACCGGACAAACCCAATTACAACAAACATACGAACGCATATCCCATATATTCCCTTTAGACCATATTTTTGTCAATACGAATATAGAATATGTCGACTTTGTCAGAGAACAATTGCCTCAATTGCCTCCTGATAATCTCATGGCTGAACCTATATGGCGTAATACTGCGCCCAGTGTAGCGTGGGCTGCACATCGCATAGCTCACATTAATCCCAATGCCAACTTGCTGGTTACGCCGTCCGACCAGATTGTCTTTCGCGAAGAGTTGTACCGTAAGAATATCTTGGAAGGATTGGATTTTGTGAGCAAAAACAATAGTTTGCTCACCATGGGTATTCGTCCTACGCGTCCCGAACCGGGTTATGGCTACATCCAAGTGGGTAATCCTGCCGATATGGAGGATGTCTACGAAGTGAAGACTTTTACCGAAAAGCCCGACCGCGAGTTTGCTCGTATGTTCATGGAGAGTGGCGAATGGTATTGGAACACTGGTCTTTTTCTTTGCAATTTGCAATATCTGAGCGTATGTTTTTATAAATTTCTGCCTGCTGTGTTGAGTACGTTAGACGAAGCAAAACCCAATTTCACCATCGAAGAAGAAAACGAATTTATCAACGAGAACTTCCCGTCGTATCCTAATATATCTATTGATTACGGCATTTTGGAGAAATCCGACCGAGTTTGTGTGATGATGTGCGACTTCGGTTGGGCCGATCTTGGCACGTGGCATGGTATCTATGAGGCGATGCAGAAGAGTCAAGACGATAATGTAGTCATTTCTTCCGACGTGTTATTAGACGAAAGTCACGGTAATATCATCAAGCTGCCAGAAGGTAAACTTGCTGTCATCAACGGGCTCGACGGCTTCATCGTAGCCGAACAAGACAATGTTTTATTAATTTGTAAGAAAGAAGATTCATCGGCACTCATCCGTAAATACGTCAGCGAAGTGCAGATGAAAAAAGGCAACGAGTACGTATAGTTACTGTCCGCCCAACCGTTCAAAGTAAACAATCACTTCCTCCCACGTCTTAAACTCGTCGGTAGCGAAAGGTATCACCGTTCCCATGAAGTCATCCAACGGCTCTGTCGCAATGAAATAATCGCCATAAAGCAGTTGTCGTTGATTGGTGAATACGACGCGATCGTGGGCTGGTGTAGAGATATATTGCTCTGTCCAGTCCTGCATTTGTGTGATAGCTTCATGGTCGTTAGTAGGCGCCGAGGCCACAATATACACCGTATAATGCTCTATTAGGAAGTCGTATGCCTTGTTAAAACTCGACTTCGGTTTGCCATACGAATCCTTCAGACATTCCTCACCTATATATATAATATTGCGTTCGCGTTTTTCCTGCCGGTCATCTATCCATCTTATCACGGGCAACACGCCACGCATAAAACTTCTATCCGTCATGCGATGTTCGCCATGGAAGTGGATGGCATGTCGATAATGACTGCGAAAGAGGTCGAACGTATGCACCACCGGATCTTCATCACCGAACAACCCGTAGACACGTTCCTGTTCTTCGGGCGATACATGGGTAAAACATTGCCCCGTCACTTCGCGATATTCTTTCACCAAAGGCTTGTCTACGAAGAACTCCTGTACCCCGTCTTGGCGCGGATTTTGGAATATTTGCTTCCCCATCATGTTGTGGTCGTGCATGGTCTGTCCCATTTCGAAGGCCGGATTTACCAAGATACGGTCATAGCCAGTGAGCATTTCGGCATACATACCACCCATTGATGTACCGATAATCAAGTCGGGCTGCTGTTCTTCGCACACCTTTCTCAATAGTTCCATCGCCTCTTGTGGGTGGATAGGCAGGTCGTATGCCAACACCGTAGACTGTGGTAACGCCTCTTGAATGCGCTTCACCGTACCCGATTGTGCCGACGACCCGAAGCCATGCACATACAAAATCTTCTTACCAACCATCAAGTCGGGATATTGTCTGATATAGGGATTTTCCATTGTTTTACTCATATCGTCTGCCAAAATTAATCATTTTCCACGAGACTGCACCAAACGTAAGGGCATAAAAAAAGGACTCCGCCGAGTCCAAACCTTTGTTAACCTTAAATCTAATACTATGAAAAACACGGTGCAAAGATAGGGGTAAACCCCTAAAAAACAAAGTAATCATTACAATTGTTTGCGATAACAGCCACTTTCTTGACTTACATCAAGAAGGTGGCTGTTCTTTATAAGAGGCCTGTCACACTTTATTTAGATTTCTTCCGAGCCTTTTCCAATCCCTTGTTCAGGAAATCCAAGTAGTGGGATATATCCTTGTCGTAGCTATAAGAGCGCGTCAGAGGCATTCCTTTAGCATCGAGCAACACATAGAAAGGCTGCGTATTGGCGCCGAACTTACTGCGTTGCAGATAACTCCACTTCTCTCCTACATTGCGCAGAGTACGCTTTTTTCCGTTTTCTACCACTTCCATCGGTTCGGCCAACGGCTTTCTATCGTCTACATAGAGCGAGATGAGGATGTAATCTTTCTTGAGTTTGTCGGCCACCACAGGGTCTGTCCATACGGCCAATTCCATATTTCGGCAGTTTGTACAGCCGAATCCGGTAAAGTCTATCATCACCGGTTTGCCCTGAGCTGCCGCTGCTGCCATGCCTTCTTCGTAGTCGGTATATTGCGCGCGCACCTCGTTATGGTACAGATTGAAGTCTTGTGTGAACATAGGAGGGGCAAAAGCGCTCACAGCCTTCAATGGTGCGCCCCACAGACCGGGTACCATATACACGGCGAAAGAGAGCGAAACAAGTCCCAGCATGATGCAGGGAACGGGCATAGCTGTGCTCGTTTGGTCGTCGTGAGGGAACTTCAGTTTGCCTATCAAGTACAATCCCAGCAATCCAAAGATGACTATCCACAGCGAGAGGAACACTTCGCGGTCGAGCAGATGCCATCCGTAAGCCATGTCGGCTACCGAGAAGAACTTCAGCGAGAAGGCTAGTTCGATGAATCCCAATGTCACTTTGATGATGTTCATCCATCCGCCCGATTTCGGTGCTTTATTCAACCAAGTGGGGAAAAGGGCGAAGAGTGTGAACGGAAGTGCCAAAGCCAAGGCAAATCCGAACATGCCGATAGCCGGTCCAAGGATGTTTTTCGCGTTAGAAACTTCCACCAACAAGAAGCCGATAATCGGTCCGGTGCACGAGAACGACACCAATGCCAGCGTGAAAGCCATCAAGAAAATGCTTAGTATTCCGCTGGTGTTGCTGGCCTTGGAGTCTACACTATTGGTCCAAGATGAGGGCAACGTGAGTTCAAACCAGCCGAAGAACGACAGCGCAAACACCACGAGCATCAAGAAGAAGAAGATGTTGAATCCTGCATCGGTGGCCAGTGCGTTGAGTGATGAGGCTCCAAACAAGCCTGTCACAATGAGGCCGAGCGACAGATAAATCACAATAATGGATATACCATAGAGTACGGCATCGCGCACACCACGGCTTTTGTCGCCTGCACGCTTGAGGAAGAAACTCACCGTCATGGGGATGATGGGCCACACACAGGGTGTAAACAGTGCCAACAATCCGCCTACAAACCCCATGAAGAAGATATAGAACCATGATTGATGAGCGGTATCTCCATTTAGTTTCTTCAGTTCTTTGATAACCGGTTTCCACAAGTCGGCTTTCACGTTTGATACAGGTGCAGCCACCACGATGCTGTCTGCTTTAGTCAATTCAGCTACCTGTACCTTGCTTGTAGAGTCGGCTTTCGGTTGATTGGCAGGCACTAAGGCTGCTACATCGGCTGTTTCCGGTGCATCGGCCGGCCCGTTTCCTTTAATATGATAGTCTACTTGGGTTGGTGGCAGACAGTTTTGGTCGTTGCAAGCGCCGTATTCCAACGAGCCTTTTACCTCGTAGGTCTTGCCTGTAATCTTAAATTTCTGAACGAAAGTCACAGCGTGTTCAAAGTAACGCAGGTTCATTTCAAACAACTTGTCGAACGTACTGATTTCCTTACCACGCGCCTGTAGCTTTCCTATCTTTTGTACACCGACGGCTTTATCCACTGCCAATGAGGCCGATATGGGGCCGTCTGATGGCAAACCGGTGGAATAGACGTGCCAACCGGCATCTATCTTTCCGGTGAAGACAAGGTCTACCTCTGTGGGCGAAACTTGTTTCTGTTGCACCGAGAAGTGTACCGGCTCTTGTATCTGAGCATGTATGGCAAGAGTAAATATCGCTAGAAAGAGTGTCAGCCAAGCCGACTTCCAATGAGTATGATTCATAATTTGCTACTTGTTTTGAGTTATATACCAAGCGAGCCCATGCTATGTGAAACGCTCACCATTTATTTTGTCAAGTTGCAAAAATACACAAAATAAGTGATAATCGTGCCCGACATGCCGAAAACATATCACACCTATTCAGTTTAGAAAGTTACGTAAGGGCGCAATCGTTCTATGGTTGTAGAACTGAACGAGCGCAGATGGTGCAAATCGTCGATGCTTTTCAGTGCCCCTTTCAACCGTCGGAAGTCCATAATCTCGCGTGCTTGGTAGAAGTTGATATATGGATGGCGTCGCATTTGGTTCAATGTGAGCGTGTTCAGATTGAGTTTTTCTACTGCGCTGTCGTCCACTTTGAAATAACTTATGGCCTCTTCGGGGAATCCTTCTATCTCTCTAAGTTGTTCTGTATGTGCAAAACCGCCCAGTCTCCGCCCGTAGTTCATGATTTGGCGAGCATAATAACTCCCCACTCCCGGTACTCGTTTCAGCATCAATGTGTCTGCTATGTTAAGTATCACGTGTTCTCCCGGTTTTAGTTTCATGGGGTAATCATGGAGTAAAGTGTCGCGATTGGTCGATTTGCCTACTAATAGTGGCTTCCCATAAAACTTGTCGGCAGGCTGATAATCTTCACCTATTATAATATAAGGACGTAGCGATTCATATTGTCCTTTGGTCAAACCATAGAGCCGAGCAAAGTCTTCCGGCTGCCGATAGACACCGCCTTTGGCACGATAACGATAAATGGCACGCACTTGCCATGGCTGCAATCCAAGTCGAAGCAGCTGTGTGCTGTCGGCCGTATTGGGATCGAAGGCAAATCGTTCGGGAACTTGATGAGGCTGGGTATAATACTTTGCCGATGTAGACTGCTCCGTTTTTACTTCTTTGTGAGCCTTGACTATAGGTTGAAGGGGTTCCTCTTTATCCATCAACAGGTATGCGCCGAATGCCATCACCACGATGGTGAGAATCGTAAGAAACACCTTTCGGTCGGATTTTTGGAAATAGAAAAACTCTCGCCAGCGCATAGTTCATCAAATAAAGCCCAACTGATGGAGAAAAATAGCCAATATACAGAGCGGACAAACAAACCGAACGGCAAAGAGATAGATGCCGAAGAAGCGTGTGCTTACCGTTCCCCAATTGGTGAATTCGTCGTATATCAGCGTGCGTGGGACATACCATCCGAGGAATATACAAGTAAAAAATCCGATGACAGGGAGGAATATCTGTCCCGTCACAAAGTCGAAGATGTCGAATATCGACATGCTTCCTATCCTCAAGAAATCTACTCCGCCTAGCGACAACGAGCAGAAACTGCCCACGATGATGGTGGCTATAGTCACGATGGTAGCACCTTTTTTACGACTGATGTGCATCTCCTCGAAGCAGAAAGCCGTACTTACTTCGTGCAGGGAGATGAGGCTTGTCAATGCAGCCAACGCCAACAAGGCATAGAAGAAAAGTGATACAAGCCAACCTAATGCAGGAAATCCGACAAAAGCTTGGTTGAAGACGTTGGGTAGGGTGATGAAGATGAGAGCCGGACCACTATCGGGATTCACACCGACAGAGAATGCTGCGGGGAATATCATGAGCCCGGCTAGGATGGCAACGAGTGTGTCTACCGCTGCCACTTGCACCGATGAGCGCAGTAGATTGGTTCGTCGACTGAAGTAAGAGGCATAGGTACAGATGCAACCCATGCCGATACTGAGCGAGTAGAACGACTGTCCGAGGGCGCCAAGAAATACGTTTTGATCTACCTTGGAGAAGTCGAGATTCAACAAATAGTTGATTCCTTTACCGGCATCGGGCAACAGACAAGAGGCCACAACGATGACCAATAGCAAGATAAACAGCACCGGCATGAAGAGCTTCGAAACCTTCTCAATACCGCCTCGCACCCCATGAATGATGACGCCATGAGTCATGAGCAGGATAGCGACGGTCCAAAAGATAGGACGGATAGGCGATTGTTCGAAATCAGAGAAATATTGTGCCACCATCGTAGGATCACCTTTCAATTCTCCCATGATAGAGGCGTAGATGTATTGCAGGCACCATCCCGACACCACAGCATAGTAACCGGTAATCAGAAAGCCCGTGATGACGCCCATATACCCCACCAATCGCCACGCTGTACCATTACCAAGCTTGGTGTAAGCACGTGCCATATTTGAGGCACTGTGCCTACCAATGATGAATTCCGACAACATACAAGGAATGCCGAGCAGCAAGATACAACCTAGATAAATGATGATAAAGGCTGCGCCACCATTCTGTCCGGTCATATAGGGAAAGCGCCATACATTGCCCAAACCTACTGCCGAGCCGGCTGTAGCAAGGATAACGCCCAGCTTACTACCAAAGTTTACTCTTTCTTCAGACATGTTTATGTTTTCGTTAAATATATTGCAAATTTAATGATAATATTCTGATTTGGTAACAATCTGCCAACCTTTTGTTTGTTTGTGCCTTGGGTTTATAGAACTATTCTGAAGATTTTTTCTTTTCATATACTTCCTGTTCTTCATAGGTAGTGATGTGGAACAGCTTCATAAGTGGAGTACTTGTTAGTATTCTTCGTTTGTGTGGTCTCGCTTTCCGATGATTGGTGTTTCTGCCTAATGTATCGGCTAGTATAGAGAGTAGCCGATGTGCGACTATGTAACAGATACCCTTTGAACAAGAAAACTCTTAAGTAGCATCTGTAAGCTGATTTTTGTCTTTGTCGCGGAGCGACTATAGATGAATAACCGCGGACGAAGTCCGTGGAAAACGTATAATGCTCAAGAGTCAGTGCCGAAGGTACTGAATATGAATATCGTGTAAGGAGGGTGCGGAAGTCATCCGTATTGAGTACCTCTCGGCACTCATTTT
>NZ_KQ960653.1:83102-85666 GCF_001553265.1 Prevotella sp. DNF00663
TCCGTATTGAGTACCTCTCGGCACTCATTTTCTTTGTCGATACTATTTCCCAGTGGTAATAAACCACCGGTTATTCGTCTTTAGTCGTTTCGCGACATATAGCTTTCTGTTTGTGTCTGTCTTTCTATTCCAACATATTCTATCCATGTAGAAGAGAGGTACTGTCCTATAAAAGTGTGTAAGCTCCTTTTTTCTTATCTTTGTATTTGTAAACTATAAAAAAGAAAAAACAATGGAACTTACATATTCGCAAATTTCGGAAATTCTTTCGAATTACACAAGTAGTAGTGAGGGTTTTGTTACCCTTCAGTCTTTAATCATGAACTCCATGATTGAAAATAATCCCCAAAAGGAGTGAGTCTCTCAGATTTAATTTGTATCTTCGCCATGTCTATCGTCGGATTCTCTTGTTTTTTTTTTGCAACACTAAGATAAGTGAAAATTCTGACATGGCAAAATCCTGAGCCGCTCGGCTCTGCCGCTTGCCAAAGCAAGAGCTTTTTGTTGCTCAGGTACTTAAAAAGTTTAATTTATAATAGTGTTGCGGAATTAAGGTCATCCTCATTACAATCAATGAAAGAAAAAATTTTACGAGCCATTCTTAAATTCGGAAACTTCATACTTGATGACTTTCCATTTATTGTTATTTTCACTTTGTGTTTAGTCTTTAACACGCTGAAAGATTCGTTATTTAATTGGGGGGGGCTTCTAATTTAAAATATTACAGCCTGGCTATCTTGCTATCAGTCATATTTTCTTATATAGCAAGAAAACGTAAAGTTTTAAAAATCCTGTTTTATTTAATAATAATTTTTATATTTGCGGTTAACATGTTCCTTTGGCTGGTTTTTGGAACAACAATATCTCCTCTTATCTTCCAACTTGTTGCAGAAACCAACGGAAGAGAATCTGCCGAATTTATCAATGCTTTCGCATTTTCCAAAGGAGCTTTCATAACTTATATTTCTGTTATACTCCTCACAGCCTTTATCGTATTTATTGAAAAGAAATGGAAAAAGATAAAAGAAAAGGAATGGTTACAAAAAAGATATACAACCGCCATACTTGGCTGTCTTTCAGCTTTCTTGCTTCTAACAGGATTATACAACACTAAATTATATTATACGTTGTATAAATGTCAGACTTATACGGATTTAGAAAAATGGCTAACAAAAAACCTTCCATTTCCCATGGATTCGTTTACATCGATTGTTTATTCCATTCATGCTTTCAACGCAACTAATAATAAAATAAAAATAGCTGCAAATTTAGCCAAAGATACTTATCGTCAGCCTGTAACTGATGAAGTAAACGATTCTATAAATATTATTTATATACTTGGAGAATCTTTTATAAAATCACACGCGTCACTTTACGGATACAAACTGAAAACAACTCCTTTTATGGATGCAGAGCAGAAAAAAGGAAACCTTGTGGCTTTTAGTGATGTCGTTGCACCATTTAATTTGACGACCTTAGTAGAGAAAAATACATTTTGTTGTAATAGTTTGAGTGATGGCGAGGAATGGTATCAAACACCTTACTTCCCCATTCTATTTAAAAAAGCAGGTTATCAGGTTACAATGTGGGATATTCAAAGAGATTTTTCCAAATATGCTCTCTTTACATTCTCGGTTAATTCTTTCATCTACAATAAAGAAATAAAAAAGTACGCATACTCTTATACGTCTGATAAAAGTTTCTTGTACGATGGCGATTTAGTAGATGATTTCTTTAAGAGCAAAGCAAGCAGATTAGAAAAGAAAAACCTTTTGATTTTCCATCTTTTAGGGCAACATATTAGTGCGAGCGACAGATATCCGCATACCAAATATTTCTCAAAATTCTCTTACAAGGATATAAATCGCGATGAAAGCTACATGACAAAAGATAAAAAGCAAGAAATCGCAGAATATGATAACGCAACTTTATATAACGATTATGTCATTAAGAAGATAGCAGAAAGATATGCCGACAAAACCACCGTCATGATTTATTTCTCAGACCACGGAGAAGAAATATACGATTACAGGGATTCAAAAGGAAGAAAAAACGCAGGAAGTAGCGGAGTTACCCACAACTTAGTAAAGTATCAATACGAAGTGCCTTTTGTCATTTGGTTCTCAACTCCGTTTATGGAAAAATACCCAAATTTGGTTAAAAGCATAAGAGAATCAAAAGATAAACCATTCATGACTGACAATGTTTGTCAGATTTTATTCCACATTGTAGGAATGAAAACAAAATGGTATAAAGCAGATAGAGACCTGATAAGTCCACATTACGTTCCAAAAAAACGAATGATTGCAGGTGTAGATTATGACAAGTATGTAAAAAACAGATAAAAGTATGGCAATATTAGAAACCTATAATACCTCTGCACCTAACGATGGAATTGTATCTTTTGGAACACTACTGTCCACCAATATACAGAAAGGCACAATGATATTGTTGAGGAGTCGAACGCATAGACATTGTTCGATATGAAGAAGTCCTTGACAACTCCACGTTTCTCTCTTGCTATGGAAACCTTCTTGTCTGCAAACTCTTGGAATATCTTGACT
>NZ_KQ960654.1 GCF_001553265.1 Prevotella sp. DNF00663
TCATTTTCCTTTTGGGGGAATAAAGCTGAGAGAATCTACTTGATCCGCTCCACGGCCAGTCCGCCCGGCTGGCCCGGCTCTATCTTGATATATCTACCCATGATTTCTGTTTGTTAAATGTTAATACTTAGTGTTGTCTTGCCCCGTCCGCAGGCGCGGATTGCGTTTCACGGCGGTGTCATTTTACGAAGCGCACCAAGCGCACGGCGTTGCCGCTGACTCCGCCGTACGAACTGACTGCCCCGCTTATCGAGATGTTGTAGTGGGTCATTGTCACGTTCCCCGGTATCAAAGCACCGTCGGACGTGGAGGTCCAGTAGTTGAAGTGGCGGCTTATCTGCTCTATCTTGCAGTTCTTACCATTAAAGCCTGAGTTCCATCCAGGAAAGGGCAAGAAGAGGCAGCCCTTCTCGGTGACGGCTTCCTTCTTGAGGATCTTGCCCAGATAGCCGTCCGCCGTCTTACCCTCGAGGGTACGGTTCTTGCCGAAAGTAGAGATATTCGCTGCGGTGAAGAGCGACATTGCAGTCGACTTTTTCATTCCATCGGGGAATATCACGAGTCCAGCCTGGTCCACTTCACTCTCCACGGTACCGTTGCCGTTGAGGTCGAGGAACGCGAGGGCGTAGGCAAACGTGCTGGCGTCGTCAGGAAATTTGCGCGTATCGATCAGGTACTGCCACTCGCTCAGACTGAGGGTTACTAGTGGGTCGGTGCTGTCGCTCAGCTTCGCGTAGTTGGTCCAGTCTTTGTCTGTGCCCTGGTACTCGGTGTTTTTCGTGGGCAGGAAATATTTGCCCGTGCTCTTGTCGACGAGGGTGGGGTGTTCTGGTTTTCCGAAGAAGAACATGTCGAACACGGGGTTGGTGGTGCAGC
The DNA here is from genome assembly GCF_001553265.1 of Prevotella sp. DNF00663. Taxonomy (GTDB): domain Bacteria; phylum Bacteroidota; class Bacteroidia; order Bacteroidales; family Bacteroidaceae; genus Prevotella. The sequence continues at coordinate 877 of NZ_KQ960654.1, forward strand.
TCACGTTCCATGCGTCGTTGTTGTCCTGCACACAGGTGTAGATGCCGAAGTAGTAGTTGTTAGCGTAGCTGGTGGGAGGCACCATGATCCACTGCTCGGGGGCGAGTCGGTAGTATCCCTTCAGCACGTTGTACTTGGCTTCCAGCTCTTGTGGTTTGTCCTTGCCCTTGCGGTAGAGGATGTTGGGATCGATGTGCTTGCGCACGGTGAGCGAATATACCTGCTTGGGCATCATGTACTGCAGGTTGCCGTCGGTGAAGTTGACCTTCTTGCCATCCTTGCTCACGGTGAACACGGATGGGGTGCCATCGGCGGTGCGCACAAAGGCGTCGGCGCTGTTGCCTACGGTCGCCGGTTGGGCTCCGGCGGAGACGATTTTTTTGGAGGTTTGCTTGTCGGTGTAGATGTCGAAGGAGAGCGTGGCCTTGTCGGTCGCTACCTTGTTGGGCACCAGAGGGAGGTAGATGTCATAGGGTGCATCAGGGCTCGCCGCCGTCGTGAACACAAATCCCTCACGCACGTTGCTCTCCCTTCCCGCCATGACGGTGCTCTCAATGTTTCCGCTTGCCGCGTCGACGGTGGCCTGCAGGGGTACGTCGCCGTGTACCACGAGGGCTTTGTATGTGTTGCCCAGGAGCGGGTTGTATTTGCCCTTGACGCTGAAGTGGGCTGCGGCGAAGGCGTTCTTGAGTGTCACGTCTTCCAGTATGCCGGCCTTGTCGCCGTTCATCTTCACCGTTCCTTCTGCGTTAAGGGCGCAGAGGCTTTTCAGCGATTCGCGCGTGCCGTTGAGCTTAGAGAAGTCGAACATGATCTTGCCGTTCACGATGCGGGATGTATTCGTGTTGGGGCCGAGGTAGAATATGCGGACCTTTTGTCCGGCTGTCAACCCGTCTACGGGGCCTTCGAACACGCCCTTCTCCTTGCCTATGCCTTTCTTGATCGTGAGGGTACCGATGGCTTTGCCGGCATCGTTCACCACAAGTAGTTCGTCCTTGTCCTCCCACAGCCACGGATTCTTGTCGTCGCCCTCGGTGAGGTAGGCGCGCGTGCCGTCGGGGCCCGCCACGCCGGTCGAGGCGGTCATGGTGAGCATTACGCCCTTTGCTGGTGTATCGCCACCGTCGATGAAGTCTTCCTGTCCGGAGCACCCGGTCAGTGCAAGCGCCACGGCGGCCGTTACGGTCACCGCTGCCTGTCTCATTGCTTTGATTGCTTTCATACAGTCTTTCTTAATCATTTTTGTCGTTTGATGCTTTTGTTTCGTAGTCGCTTTCCTGTAAGCTGCTTCCGCCTACCACCCGGTTTTCCAGTCGCTGTTGAAGGACTTGCTCAACCTAGTCGAGTTTCATTCTGAACCTGATGGGGCGCTGTCGTCTACCTCCTCCCAGTCGCTTTCATCACTGTCCATCGAACCTCTTATTCCGCTGCCGGCGAGCAGGCTCTGTTCCATTTCCGTGGGAACGGTTTCAACATTGGGTGTAATGTACTTTTTCTTTTTCATTTTGCTCGTTTTTTTGATATTGTTCTTTAACTGATAATTATACTTGAGAAATGTCTATTGTTTCCATACCCGCTCCTCGCGCGCGTATACGTATATTTAAAAAGAGAGTTGACCGGCGGTTAGCCTGTGTGTTAGCAAATTATTCGGAACTACCAAATAATCTGTCGGAAAAATTACGCTGTCATCAAAAAAGTTTCGAATTTTACACACGCTGCACATCGGTTATGACGTGGCGCGAGCCACGGAGTTGATATATCGAGGGCAAAGATACGAAAATTGTCCGATAGTTCCAAGCGTGCGGCCTGTTTTTTGTCTTCGGCAAAGATTTTTACTGTTTATAAGGCTTAAAACTTGATAAAAAACCGTCTGTTCTTTTCTATTTTAGCACTTTTGGAGACCCATAAAAAGTATTAGAAATGTTGACAAAAGAATGAAAAAAGTATATTGTCAACACGTAAGAAAGATGAGCAAATATTTACAAGAAAATAGCCTTGATTTTGGGAATGTGCCGCCTGCTGAAGTGTTTGCGTTATAAGAAAAAGCCTTTATAGGTGTTAATATTTGTAACTTGCCATAAAAACGAAAAAGAAAATACTTACTTTTGCAAACCATATAAACCATAAAGAATATTACAATGAACAAAATGAACATTTTGAAGTATTTTTCACTATTCTTGTTTTTGACGTCAGCGATTGTTTTCACGGGATGTAGTAAGAGTGATGATGGTAATGATAAAGATAAAGTAAAGGTAGCCGACTATGCTAAAAACATTGTTGGCACATGGGAAATGGAAAGCTGGTCTATCTCTCTTGCTGACAAGAAAACATCAGCGAAATATGACGTTGAGGTAAAACTTGATGCCATAAGAGGTTCAAAAATGTACATGAACGACATGGAACTTGACGAGAAAAAGCTGAAGGAGCTTGGCCTTAAACTGACTGTAGATGATTTTCCTGTACAAAGGCTACAGTTTGATAAAGACCACAAAGTGATAGATTATGAATATGATGGTGGTTGGAAGGCAGGCGAAGAAAAATCCACATACGATATCAAGAATGATGTGCTTACCATGACATCAACATCGTCGCATATCATGTCTATGGAAATACTCTCTATGAAGCAAAATTCTTGCATATTTAATGTGCCTAAACTTGTAGAAGAAATGATGACAGATTATAAATTGACAGAAAAGTTTGATGTAAAATCAGCAAAGCTCAAAATGAAGAGAGTAGGCTGATAGCATTCCTTGCTTGTACAGAATAGTCTTTTTCCTGTTATGAATATTTGGAAAAAGACTATTTTTCGGTTCATCCGACATTTCGAGTGATACGACAATCGTGTAGTGCATAAAGCCTGAGAGTAAAATATCTTTCATCTTTGAATCCGTATGCATTGCGTTTCATTACTTTTATCTTGTTGTTTATTCCCTCTACTTTACCTGTTGGAAAAGCCACACTAATTTGCCCCACGCTGGCGAGTATTTTAGACCCAGTAAGGTTAAAATAATG
>NZ_KQ960655.1 GCF_001553265.1 Prevotella sp. DNF00663
AAGAGGGGGTATCAATTTTGACACACCCTCCTACGATTCCTAAGATATAATCATTCTGCTATAGTTGCGTTATGACAAAGATATTTTTAGATTGGATAAGAATTTTATTTCCGTCTCCCACTTATGTTTTTTATATTTCTAAGTTTTGAAATTACGGGATTTTTATGTATGTTTGCAGTACTATATTTATAAAGACAAAATTGTAAAATGGAAATAACCGAACGATTTATCAACTACACCAAGTTCGACACACAGTCGGCTGAAGACTCTGAGACCGTGCCGAGTACGGCGAAACAATTGGAATTTGCCAAATATCTGGTTAAGGAATTAGAGAACGAAGGATTGAGCGATGTGAAGATGGATGATATGGGTTACATCTATGCCACACTGAAAGCTAACACCAAGAAGAAGTTACCGACCATCGGTTTCATCTCTCATTACGATACAAGTCCCGATGCCAGTGGCTACGGAGTAAAGGCACGCGTTATCGAAAACTATGATGGTAACGATATAGAATTGTCGCCGGGCATCATCTCTAGTACTGACAAGTTTCCTGAACTCAAAGACCATAAGGGCGAAGACATCATCGTTACCGATGGTACAACACTGCTCGGAGCCGACGACAAAGCCGGTATAGCTGAGATAGTACAGGCAATGTGCTACCTACGCGACCACGATGAGATAAAGCATGGAGACATTCGTGTGGGCTTCAATCCCGATGAAGAGATTGGTATGGGGGCTCATCATTTCGATGTAGAGAAGTTTGGTTGTGATTGGGCATATACCATGGATGGCGGCGATTTGGGCGATTTGGAATACGAAAACTTCAATGCTGCCAGTGCCAAGGTGTTTATCAAGGGTGTGAGTGTGCATACCGGATATGCCAAAGGTAAGATGATTAATGCCAATCGATTGGCTTGCGAGTTTAATAACATGATTCCGGAGACCGATTTACCGGAGACTACGGAGGGTTATCAAGGCTTTTACCATCTGCTAGGTATTGAGAGTCGTACGGAAGAAGCGAAGTTGAGTTATATTATTCGCGACCACGATCGAGAGAAATTCGAGGATCGCAAAGACTTCATGGAAGACTGTGTGAAGTGTATGAACGAGAAATACGGTGAAGGAACAGTACGTATTGAACTGAAAGATCAGTATTACAACATGAAGGAAAAGATAGATCCGAACATGCATGTTATCGATATTGTACTGAAAGCTATGCAGGAAAGCGGTGTAGCACCGAAGGTTGCTCCTATCCGTGGCGGTACGGATGGTGCGCAGCTCAGCTTCAAGGGCTTGCCTTGTCCCAATATTTTTGCTGGCGGTGTCAACTTCCACGGGCCTTATGAGTTTGTCTCTGTGCAGGTAATGGAGAAAGCTGTGGATGTCATCGTGAAGATATGCGAGATTACCGGGAACTATGAAGATTAACCAAAAGAACTATTCATAAATAAGCAAGGAGCTGAATGAACGGTGTACGCTCATTCAGCTCCTTTTCATATCAAACAATTTATGGCCGAATTACCCCATCTTATAGCCGATCTTGCCTTGATATTGGTTGTGGCAGGTATCGTTATCTTATTGTTCAAAAAGTTGTGCCAACCTCTCGTGTTGGGCTATATTCTTGCCGGATTCCTTGTTTCGCCCCACATGCCTTATACCATGTCGGTGGTCGATAAGGCCGATATACAGACGTGGGCCGATATAGGTGTGCTGTTCCTCTTGTTTGCTTTGGGACTGGACTTCTCGGTTAAGAAGATCTTGAAGATGGGGTTGGCACCGGTGATAGCTTCGCTTACTATCATTTTCTGCATGATGTTGTTGGGCATTAATGTCGGTCATGCGTTCGGATGGGGTAAGATGGACTGTATCTTCTTGGGTGGTATGCTGGCTATGTCGTCCACCACTATTATATATAAAGCGCTCGACAACCTTGGACTTCGGCAGCAGAAGTTTGCCGGATTGGTGATGAGTGTGCTTATATTAGAGGATGTATTGGCTATTGTTTTGATGGTAATGCTAAGTACATTGGCTGGTGGGAGTAGTCCGGATGGGGGACAATTATTCGGCTCATTGTTCCGTATTGGTTACTTCTTGGTGCTTTGGTTCGTCGTAGGATTGTTTGTTATACCAAGCTTTTTGCGCAAGACACGTAAGTTGATGAATAGTGAGACGCTGGTCATCGTGGCGTTGGGACTCTGCTGTCTGATGGCTGTCATCTCTACACAGGTAGGTTTTAGCAGTGCCTTTGGTGCATTTGTGATGGGCAGTATTTTAGCCGAGACGGTGGAAGCCGATAAGATTATCCGTGTGGTGGAACCTATTAAGAATCTTTTTGGAGCCATCTTCTTCGTCTCAGTGGGTATGTTGGTAGACCCTGTTGTGATGATGAAGTATGCCGCACCCATCGTTGTGTTGGTGTTGACCATCCTCGTCGGGCAGGGAGTATTTGGTACATTGGGCTTTTTACTCAGCGGGCAGTCGCTGAAGACAGCTATGCGTTGTGGTTTCTCTATGGCGCAAATAGGTGAGTTTGCTTTCATCATAGCCTCGTTGGGGTTGTCGCTTGGCGTAATCAGTAAATTCCTTTATCCGGTGGTAGTGGCCGTTTCGGTTATTACAACCTTCCTCACTCCGTATATGATGCGGGCTGCCGAACCATGCTATCTGTTGGTGGAGAGGCGCCTTCCCAAGCGCTGGTTGAGGCGTTTGAACCATTTGAGTGTGGACAATCACATGTCTAACGAGGCCGGAACATGGAGAATGTTACTGCGGAAGTTACTTGTCAGCACGGCCATCTATGGTATTTTGTCGGCTGCTGTGACTGCTATGATGCTCACTTTCTTCCTACCTTTTGTGCGCCATTTGCTGCCTCATTGGTGGGCAAACGGCGTGTGTGGCGTGTTGACGGTGGCTTTGATTTCACCTTTCCTGCGTGCGTTGGTGATGCGACATTTCCACAGTGAAGAGTTTAAACAGTTATGGACAGAGAATCGTATCAACCGTCTGCCACTGCTTTTCACAAGCTTGGTGAGGGTGATTATAGCATCGGCCTTCATCTTCTATATCTGTAATTACTTGACAAGGTTTACCAATGCGCTGATGATAACGATAGCTGTGGCTATGATAATCCTCATGATACTGTCACGGTCGTTGAAACATCGGAGTATCAGATTGGAACGTTTGTTCATTCAAAACTTGCAGTCGCGCGACATAGAAGCACGTGTGCATGGGCGTAAACGACCGCTCTTTGAGGGACATCTGCTTGATCGTGACATCCATATCAGCGATGTGGACGTGCCCGAAGATTCGGTGTGGGCCGGTCAGTCGCTACGGCAATTGCAATTCCGCAATCGTTTTGGGGTGCATGTGAGTAGTATCTTGCGTGGCAGACAGCGGCTGAACATCCCCAATGGTGATACGATAATCTTTCCCGGCGATACAATTCAGGTGATAGGAAACGATGAACAGTTGCATCATTTTTCTGCGGCTATGAAAGGAGCATTGGTGCCTGAAGATGCAGAAATAGAGAAGCGAGAGATGAAATTGCGGCAACTGGTAATCGGGAAAGATAGCTGTTTGGCCGGAAAAACATTGAAAGAAAGTGGTATCCGCGACCGTTATAATTGCATGGTTGTGGGTGCCGAGCAGGGGCAACAGACGCTCACGCTCATCAATCCTACCCATGTGTTTGAGGTGGGAGATGTGGTTTGGGTGGTAGGCGAGGAGTCTTCATTACAAGATTTGATGAAATTGGGATAAAGAATTCCTATTCCTAGCGATGTAATATCTATTTAACATGCTTTAAAGTTTATCAATGCAAGATTCTTTTATTTGTGTATTTACTGTTTGAGTACTCACCTACAAAATTAGTATTAACGCAAAAAACAGAACTGAAATGAAAACGAATAATGCAGTTTCCCAACTGATAAGACAGACTAAAGGAATAAAAATTACCGGTTTTCTATCGGTATTGATGATGATGGTAACATCAATTTTGATTACTTCATGTAACTCGGATGGTGATAATAATGGGTTTCGAGGTAAGCCATTGGCCAATGCTGTGGTAACGGTAAAACCTATGAAGGATGGAAAGAAGTTCTATATTTGGATGTCAGAAGATAAAGTTGGACATGCCAAAAATTATGCAAAATCACCTTTTGGAGACAAAGAAGTACGTGCGCTTGCCAATCTTCGGGAAGAAGGAAAGGATAAAAATGGTGTCTTGCAGTTCTATGTCAATTGGATGGATAGCATTAGAACGAAGCCCGCTGTGAAGACATTGGGCGAAAAGCAAGATATAGCAACGTACGGGAATGACCCTGTGGATGTTATCAGAGCGTTTCCTACGGTGGCTGAAGATGGCTATCTGACATTAGGATTCCACACGATGTGGGGAGTAAATAATAATAAGAAGCATGTCTTTAACCTTGTTATGGATACGAATCCTAAAGACCCATACGAGTTAGAATTCCGTCATCATGCGCATGGAGATGTTACTGGTGTACTGAGACCGGCTTTTATAGCATTCCGATTGGCTAAAATAGATAGTTTAGCTAAAGCGCAAGGGAAGAAGAAAGTAACATTGAAGTTGAAGTGGAAGTCGTTTTTCGGTCAGGAGAGCGTTACGTTTGACTATCGTGTGAGGGACGACTTATTAAAGAAATAAGTGCAACTAACAGAGACACAGCAAGAACTGCGCATTGCTCAGGGACTTCGCCAACGGAATAAAACGGCGATGAGGGACTTCTATGCTCTATATGCCGGAAGACTCACCGCCGTTTGTTCGCGTTATATACAAAGCGATGCCGATGTGAAAGATGTTCTTCAGGAAGCTCTGATTAAGGTGTTTATGAATGCCGAAAACTTTGAATATCGGGCTGCAGGGTCATTATTGGCATGGGGTAAAAGGATTGTAGTAAATGAAGCATTGAGCTTCCTCAGGAAGTCGAAGACTGTACCATTGTTGTTCGATGAAAACTTACCGGAGGTGGCAGACGATGATGATATGCCGGTAGACGAGGTGCCACCGAAGGTGTTACAAGAGATGATTCGAGAGCTGCCCGATGGGTATCGAACGGTATTCAACCTCTATGTATTTGAAGATAAAAGCCATAAAGAAATAGGAAATATACTAGGTATCAAAGAAAAATCATCGGCATCGCAGCTGAATAGGGCGAAAACGATATTGAAAAAGAAGATAATTGAATATAAGAAAGGAGGACGGGTATGAGCAATGATTGGCTAAAGACATTGCGTAGCAAGATGGAAAATTACGAGGAAACAGCTCCACAAGGGTTGCTAGACGATGTAATGGGACGTCTGGAAGTTCTCGATCAAGAGTATGCTCCAATCTCAATAGAAGAGGAAAAGGTACCTGATAAGGTGCGAGGCAAGGGCATTGTAGTTGCTTTATTGCTTGGTGCTGCGGCTGTGGGATTGGTTCTATTGACCAATACTTCGGTAAATCAGGTGAACCAAGGGGTGAAAATAAATGCCCCAATGGCAGATTTTCATGAACACGAAACTCCTACAAAACAGTATATAAGTGAAACTAATCAAGATTTGGTAGCCCAAGTTAAGAAGGCTGTCGAGAGTATATTACCACCGGTTGTGCGTCGTTTGGAGACGGATAATAGTGGGGGAATGATAGCTCAAGTATTGAATCAGGATAGCACAGTGGTATCGCCTGACCAACAGGTGTTGCCATCTAAAAAGACAGAAGAGAAGCCTATAACAGAGAAGAAACAAAACAAAACCTCGTCTACACGGTCTCGTGATAATGGATTATTGGCTTTGGTACATAATCAAAAGAAAACCCATGAAGGGTTGAAATTTGGCTTATCGCTAGGAGGATTACCTAAATCGGCTAATTTGAGTAACTCCGATTATGCGGCACTTGCTGTGAGTAATGACTATGAAATGTTGCCCGAAAAGACTACCTATATCATACCTGTGGGACAAAATGAAGTAAAAAAGAAGGTACATCATCATCAACCGGTGACTGTAGGAGTAACGTTGTCAATCCCATTAATGCATCGTTTGAGCCTTGAGACTGGTTTGATGTACAGCTATCACAGTTCTGATATGGCCAATGTCGTTGGTTCTACATCGTATAGTAGTAAGCAACAGCTTCACTTCGTGGGTATTCCGTTGGAAATGAACTACTCCTTATGGCAGAATAACAAGTTGAATGTTTATGTCGCAGCGGGTGGACGAGCTGAAAAACTACTCTCTGGTCGCCAAGAAAACGGGGAGGATAGTAATGGGAAGTCGACTTACAGTAAGGTTAAGATGGAACGATTGCAGTGGTCGCTAAGCAGTCGTATGGGTGTGGAATATAAATTATCACATAAACTAGGACTCTATGTTGAACCGGGAGCTGCCTATCATTTTGACAATAAATCAGATGTTCAGACGATTTATAACGACCGACCAATAACTTTTGAACTAAAAGCCGGTATCCGATTTAATACGAAATAAGCAAATAATAAAAAGAAGAAAGCGAGGCCAGACGGTCTCGCTTTTTATTTAATACCATTGAACGGCACTATTAACACCGCTTCGTTTATCGTATTTCAAGGCGTCGGTCAGCGTGCTGGCATTGCAGCGGAACGTGAAGTTATAGCTTGTATAAGGGGCTAAAACTACTGAGCAACTCATGTTGAAGCAGTGTAGGTCGCGCTGGAGAGAGGCCGTCGTCATACTCAGTTTGTGATAGTCGAAGTCGTAACCACTGGAGAAACTGATATTCCAACCGTCGCTGATGCGCAGATTGCCACTCACGTTGAGAGTTTGAGAGAACTTATATGGATAGCGCATTGTCTTTGTATTGAACGTACCGCCAGTGTTTTCGCGCATCGTAATACCATATCCGAAAGTCAAAGACCAAGGCATTGAGAAAGTCATATAGCCATCGTCGTCGGTCTCGGCTTTACCTCTTTTCTGCTTAGATTTAGCACCTCGCTGGCCTTCTATCATTTCGTCATCAACGTTACTCTCTATGTCTGTGTCCACACCTTCGGCATCAGGATCGTTCTTCTTTCGCTTTTTGTCGTCTGCATCGTCGTCACTTCCACCGCCAAACCATTTCTTTATCTTTTCAGGATTGAGTGTGAAAGAGAGGTTTTGCGACATTCCTTGGAATCGACCGAAGCGTCCTCGTCCCCATTCCGTGTGTGTGCCGACGAATGGCTTGCCATCTGCGCCAAGCTCATAAGCGTAAGTTGCGAAGACAGCATTCATATTAAAGGTGTAGCTCTTCCACCATTTCAGACGGATATTCATACTCAAATCACTCCAAGGACGTTCCTTTTCGGCAGCATTGTAAGACATGTTGAGGCCTAAATTATCAATGATACTAATCTTCTTAACGCCCGTAGAATCTTTGTCCGATTTCACTTTCATCTCGATATTATTGTCGATGGCGAAGCTGATACTTTTGGTTTGACCTATTGATGGAACTCCATATCTAGAGTCGGAATAAGGAGAATACTGCTCCCAAGTGACGTTTCCATTGGCATCGGTCTTTTGATATGAATCCCAATATCCATAACGACGTGCACCGAAGTCGGGCGCATAGCTGAAGTTGATGGTTGGTGTGATGACATGACGGATGGCTTGTACCTTGTCGCCGAAGAGCTTACGAGAGGGAATAAACATACCATATAGCTTGGTACTTGCACTTACGCTGAGGTTCCAATTGTAGAGATTGTGGAATCCGTAAGTCGTATCGGCCACCTCTTTTTGTGTTGCTGTGTCCCATGAGCGCATTACCTTGCGAGCCGTCATACGGTCTTGGAAGTTGAAAGAGGGTGCCACGTTCACTACATTAAAGAGCGAGAAGCTTCCTGTAATGGGGATGTTGTGCGACATACCGTTCTTCCATTCCTTAATCAGATTGGCGTGGAGTAGGTGGTCTTCTTTAGTTCTAATGGTGTTAGAGAACTGTCCTGTATAGCTTACCGAGATTTTTTCGTACCACCGTAGTTTTCCCGCTACGCTCTTACGGCGGAACGGATAGAAGCGACTCAAGCTGGCATTGAGGTCGGGCAAGGTCATTTCAATGGTTGAATCTTGCATGTTCTGCGCTAAGTTGGCAGTACTGCTCAAGGTCAATCCGATACTGGAAAATGTCGTACTCCAGCTTACCGAAGAGGTTCGAGTGCTTTGTGTGAGCGTGTAGGGATTGTATAGACTGTTCAGATTATTGCGCTCATAGCTCGATGTAGCGAAGTTTACGCTAGCCGAAAGCGAGCTATAAGGATTGGCTTTAGAGTCTTGCCGGTGACTCCACTGAATCTTAAAACTCTTCTGTTTGGAGTAATCCGGCAGTCCTTTATCGCCTGTTCTGGTATCTTGGTAACTCAATAAGAAACTGCCACTGTATCTATAACGCTTGCGATAATTGCTTGCCGCACTCAGTCCCCACGACCCTTTTGTGTAGATTTCTCCTAAGAGTTTTAGATCCCATTTATCGTTTATGGCAAAGTAATATCCACCATCTCTCAAGTAGAAACCACGTGTACTCTCATCACCATACGTTGGCATGATGAAGCCACTGGAGTAACTTTTGGTGAATGGGAAGAAGCCGTAAGGAATCGCAAAAGGCAGTGGCACATCGGCAACAACCAAGTATGCCGGCCCAAAAACGACATCCTTGCCGGGGCGAACCTTTGCTCTTGACAGCGCAATATAAAAGTCTGGGTGTTCTTCATCGCATGTTGTATAACGCCCATGCTTCAAGAATATCTCGCCATTGTCATTTCGTTTCGACAGTTCACTGGTCAAGAAGCCGTCTTGTTGCTTTGTGTATGTGTTTCTGATGAGCCCCTTTTTGGTCTTAAAATTGAAGGCCATGGTATCGCTTTCGTACGAATCATTCCCCATTTTGAATAAAGGAGTGCCGGTAAGTTCCTTTTGTGTGGAGTCTTTATAGGCTCCGGTGGCGTGTACCAAGCTACTGTCAAGATTCATATAAATTTTGTCGCTCGTCAAATCCATGGTCTCATACTTCACGTTAGCGTTTCCATAGAGATGTGCCACCTTTGATGTGGCATCGTAGACCAATGAATCTGTAGCTGTATAAGTGACGGGAGCGTCGATTCCATTCTTTTTTGTACGGTTGATGGAGTCTAACTTGATGGAGTCGTCTATCGCTTTGTTATGATGATAGATAGCCAATTGCATGGAGTCCATACGCAAGGTGTCGGGGATGATTCTGCCGAGTGAATCTCGCAAAATGGTGTCGTTCACCGCTGTAGAGTCTTTGGTAGCGGTCTTATGTTTCCTTTTAAAGAATTGCATATTGGAATTTGCCAACACAAAGATGAAGGCAAATAACAACAGTACTATGAACGAACATCTTCTCATAATTCGTACAAAGGTAAGAAAAAAGTGCAGATTCAGTCCCTGCACATAGTATATTTAACGTTTTACTCGAACAATTTACACCATGTGTCAAAGCGAGTTAAGCCGTCGCTTCCAAACTTTTCAAGACTCTTACGAGCTTGCTCTATGGTTTTCTCTCTGTCCAAATGAGTTTTACTGTAAAACTTGTCAGCGTAGCAGATGAGTTGCTCTTCTATCGTTTCGGGTAGGAAATCGCGACAGGGTAGAGGTAACTTTTGTTCTTTTATAGCTATAGCCGAGATGCCCGCACCGGTATGTCTTTCGCATACACGAGCATGTTTGTTGAAGCCTTCTTGCCGCATGAGCTCGGCTCCTAAGCGTCCGTGACAGATATAAGGCTCTGTTCCTGTGCAGTAAATACCCGGTGCATGGCATTTCATGATACCTATGTCGTGGAGCATGGCAGCTTCTTCTACGAATTGTCGGTCGATGTTTAGCTCCGGATGGCGGTCGATAATAGCCAAGGCTTTATCCGCTACGCTACGGCTATGTACCATTAATATATGGCGTAACTCATTGTTCTCGGGATAATATTTGTCAATGATGGTTTGGTAATCCATGAGTTCTTTAGTTCCTATTTAAAAAGGCACAACTCCTTAGATGGGGTTGTGCCTTCTGTATATAGATTGATATGCTTATTCAGCTGTAGGTCTTTCGATGTATGCAATCACGTCTCCCTTACTAATCTTAGCACCTTGCTTGGCGTTGATTTCAACGAGTTTGCCTCCGAGTGCAGCCGGAACAGTCTCGAATTCTCCCCATGGAGTCATGATGTAACAGAAAGCATCGCCCTCTTGGTATTCTTTTCCGATGAATGGTTCTACTGCCGGTGCAGCCTCACCTTCGCCTTGGAATTCCCAGAAAATCTGTCCCTTGACGGGTGAAACGATAGCATCTGCTTTCGCATGTTTGAATGCAGCAGCCTCTTCGGGAGAAACCTTTGCGCCGAGTTTTGCATCTTTTGCAGCCTGCAGATCGGCCAAGAAGTTCTTCTTAGCCTGTCCACTCTTATAGTTGCGATACTGTTCCGGGTGCATAGCAAGCTCGAAAAGCTCTTCTTCATCCTGTCCGTAGTCCCAACCGTTCTCGTCCATTTCCTTTCTGAAATCTTCGAGATTGTTCTTCAACAGTGTGTGTGGATCGGCGTCGGTGAACTCTAATCCTTTGGCCTTAGCCAACTCTACGAGTTCCGGGTCGATAGTTCCGGGTATCTTACCACTTCTTCCAAGAATCATACCCCACATAGAATCATCCATCATTACGAATCTTCCCTTGCCCTGTTCGAGCGTCAGCAAGTTCATCAAAGCGATGTTCTTAACATATTGTGAGAATGGGGTTACTAATGGAGGATAACCTACGCGTGGCCATACGTAAGCCACTTCGTCGAAGAGTTTTACGAGCATATCGTCTACAGACAGTTCCTCGTCGCCTTTCTTCTTGCGCAGATTGTTGATGGTTTGGCGGATACCTGTGAGGTCGGCCATCATGCTTCCCATCATACCACCGGGCAAACCACAACCCAAAAGCAGTGAACTCATCAGTTTGTTTTGTGGGTTGATGAAGTATCCCAACCACTCATCGATGAAGCTTTGAGTCAATGCACGCGCTTTCATATAGGCGTTCATGTTGATTTCGGGCACATCGAATCCTTCGTTTTTCAGCATGCTTTGTACTGAAATAACGTCCGGATGAACCTTACCCCAAGACAGTGGTTCGATGGCAGTATCAATGATGTCGGCACCATTGTTGCAGACTTCGAGGATAGATGCCATAGAAAGTCCGGGACCAGAGTGGCCGTGATATTCGATGATAATTTCAGGATGCTTATCCTTGATAGCTTTAGTGAGCTGACCTAATAAGGCTGGCTGACCGATACCGGCCATATCTTTCAAGCAGATTTCTTCTGCTCCGGCTTCGATAAGTTGCTCTGCAATGGCTGTATAATACTCCAGTGTGTGTACGGGAGAATTTGTGATACACAGGGCAGCTTGCGGAGTCATACCGCCTTCTTTGGCCCATTTGATAGAAGGGATGATGTTACGAACATCGTTCAAACCGTCGAAGATGCGGGTAATATTGGTTCCTTGCTTAGCCTTAACACGATACATCATGGCACGAACATCGTCGGGTACGGTGTACATACGTAGTCCATTCAAGCCACGGTCAAGCATGTGAGTCTTGATGCCGGCCTCATTGAAAGGCTTACAGAATGCGCGTACAGCTTCGTTAGGATTTTCGCCTGCGAGCAGATTTACCTGTTCGAAAGCACCACCGTTGGTTTCTACACGTGCAAAACATCCCATCTCAATGATGACGGGAGCTATGCGAGCCAACTCTTCTTTTAGTGGCTGGAACTTACCTGAACTCTGCCACATATCTCGATAGACGAGACTAAACTGTATTTTCTTCTTCATATTCGTTGAGTCCTTTTCTTTCAAGGGAAGCGGATAAATTTCCCTCATACGTTGAGGTGCAAAATTAGATAAAAAAAATCAAATATCCCACCATCTAATATATTTTTTACAATTATTGCATTAACTTTGCCATACAAAATAAAAAGGTTATGAAATTCCGCACATTGTTTGTTTTAGGCATCGTCTCATTGGCTTTGATGGCTTGTGGGGGAAAGAAAGACGTGAAGGAAAAAAAGCCTAATGGCTTGTTGGCCGGGGCTGAATTGTTACATCAGGACAAAGCTGTCTACGGACTGGCTTGCGAGGGTTGCACCGATTCTGTGGTGGTATTGCTTCCGCCCGATGGCAGCGATCCCGTCACATATAATATCATTGAGGCCACTCGCAACCACCAAATATATGGTAAAGTGAAGATTGGCGACTGGATAACGGTCGTGTTGGATGAGCAGAATAAGAAAGTGGCGAAGTCGGTAGTCGACTTGGATGAATTACGAGGTATTTGGTGTTACGTGGTCATGCCACAAATGCGCGACTATAATAAGATGAGTAAACACCTACAACAAACGATGATGCGCAACATGCCCGATTCAGTTAAAGCCACTTATCTCATCCCGCGTGAATACGGTTTTTGGCTCCGTCGCAACTGGGTGGCGCAGAGTATAGGCTATGTAGGGGAGAAGAGTTCGCTAGAGGATGAAAGTCCGGTAGTCTATCCGCAGTTAGGTTATTTCACCGGTTGGCGCATGTGGAACGGCAAACTGGTGGTAGCCAGATTGGCACATTCTTTTGGTACCAATCCGGGGAAGAATGGTGAGCAGGTTATTTGCGACACTTGTAATATCGACTATTTGCAAAACGACTCCTTGGTATTGAGTAGTGACGGCATCAGTCGTGGTTATTATCGCAAGAATAATATCAATGATGTCAATAAGAAGGCGATAGCGATAGCTGCTATGTTGAAACGTAAAGCATTGAAAAAAGCCACTGAATAGGGTGAATACAAGTAATCTCCCCTATCCCTCTATAGCCCCACTCCAGCCCTCCCCAAAAGGAGAAGGAGAAAGAAAAGAACCTTTTTCGTTCCAAAACTAAAAAACTCATCAACTCAATAACTTAAAAACTGAAACCTGAACTCGTCTACTTGTCTACTGGTAAACTTGTCAACTACCTCATTGCAACGTCTTCCCAGCATTGCTGTCTCGCCTCTTCAGCGATGCTGCATTGGCTTGGCAGCGATGTTGACTCGACTATGCAGCGATTTGGGCTTTTAACTTTTTGAGTTCATGAGTTGGTTAGTGAGTTTTTAAGTTTGTTAGTTTTTGAGTTGATGAGTGATGGGTGTGAGTCACTTTTTGAGTAAATTAGGGATGTGATGCCAAATAAAAAACATTTTCATTTTTTCTCTTTATTAATGATAAATGCTTACTTTTGCACGAAAGTAATATAATGAATCGTCGCTTAAACGTTATTTGGAGTTTGGCAGCTCACTATAAATATCTCATCGTAGTGGTGGTGGGTGTAGCCATTGTGGGCTTTTTAGACGAGAATAGCTTTCGTAAACGCATGGAACTTGAACTCCAAATAGACGACTTGAAGAGTGAAATAGAGAAGTACACACAACAGTACGAAGCTGATACAAAGCAATTGAAAGATCTTCGTCGGAATCCTAAACATATTGAAAAGATTGCACGCGAGCGTTATTTCATGAAAGCCGATGATGAAGATATTTATGTGTTGAGCGACGAAGAAGTGCCTGTAGAAACCAAAGATGAAACAACTGAGTAGATTGCAAAGTGTCCTATTCATGGTAGGCGGTGCACTGATGGTCATCGGTGCAGGGTGTTTTGTGTTTATGTTCCAACAGCAAATATTCTGTTGGGTGTTCCTTTTGGGGGCAGTGTTGTTTGCTGTGATGCAAATGATGCAAACCTATGAGGGGAAAAGTTTTATAGTTCGCCGCCTTAAAAAGATGTTGACGTTGGCTGATATTCTTTTTATTTTGGCCGGAATGTTGATGCTGAACGATGTTTACGGCATCTTTAGACCTTTGTTCTCCAACATCCTAGACTACGTAAACTATATGTATAACAAGTGGGTAGTCATGTTGTTAGTGGCAGCATTGTTGGAGATGTACGCCATGCATCGCATCTCTTCGGAATTAAAGAAAGAAGAGGGCGGGAGCCGATAATACCGATTTCGGATGCACAGGATTGCTCGCTGTGCAATTTATGAAAAAAATATAAAACCGATGTAGAATCAATTAAATACAATGAATTTGTTTTCTTACATCACGAATACACATTACCTTTGCTATAGAACAAGAAAACCGTTTATGAATAAAGTCTTATACGCATTTCTGACTATCATGGCTTTCACCTCCTGTATGAATTCATACAGTGTGGACGGAACATCGAATATGTCTACGCTTGATGGTCGGATGTTGTACTTGAAAGTACTGAAAAACAACGAATTCAAGAAATTAGATTCCTGCGAAGTAGTTCATGGACAATTCCATTTCACGGGGCCTGTAGACTCTGTGAGAATGGCTAATATCTTCATGGACGACGAAAGTGTGATGCCATTGATACTAGAAGATGGCGATATAAAGGTGCAAATCAACGATACACAGCTCACCGTTAGTGGCACGCCGCTTAACGATAAGCTGATGAAATTCTTCAAAAAGTACAATCAACTGAAGAACGATGAGGCCGAATTGGTGCATAAGCACGACCGTGCCATCATGGACGGAAAGGACATGAACCTTGTTAATTCGCATTTGAATAGCGAGGCTACACGTCTCTCTGAGCAAGAAGACCACTTAGTAACAAGTTTCGTGACCGAGAATTTTGACAATGCGCTGGGGCCGGGGGTGTTCTTCTTGGTGACCATAGGTAATCAATATCCGGAGCTGACTCCATGGATTGAAGACATCATGAGTAAGGCTACAGACCATTTTAAGAATGATCCTTACGTGAAGATGTACTATCAAAAGGCGCAGGAAAATCAACAGATAATGACGGGATTGAAAGAACCTAGTGGCGTCACGGTGGCTCCACAGGAGCCTCAAACGACGCCTCTGCCTCCTCCCGGTGCAGCTACCAATGCGGTTCCAGCGCCTACTCCCAATGATTTGGCCAAACCGGCAGAGCCGCAGAATAAGTAACTTCAATATGTATATACAATATCAAGGACAGGCTCTGAGTCTGTCCTTGTCTATAAAATAAGGTGTTATGAGAATTCTTATCACTGGTGGTAGAATCGTCAATGAAGGACATGTCTTTCCGGGGACGCTGTCTATTGTTGATGATCGTATCGAATCAATCATGGAAGGGGAGCATACATCCCGTGGTATCTACGACAAAGAGATAGATGCCACGGGGTGTTTTGTGTTGCCGGGTATTATAGACGATCATGTACATTTCCGCGAACCGGGTCTTACAACCAAGGCCGATATTGAGTCAGAAAGCCGTGCTGCCGCCTTTGGTGGGGTCACGTCGTATTTTGAGATGCCCAATACCAATCCGCAAACCACTTCGTTGGAGGCTTTGGAAGATAAGTTTGCTTTGGCCGGTGAGAAGAGTCATGTGAATTATAGCTTCTTTTTTGGAGCCACTAATCATAATACACATCTTTTTGAGAAGCTCGATCGCCGCCGCATTCCCGGTATTAAACTCTTCATGGGAAGCAGCACCGGAGGCATGTTGGTGGATAAGGAGCAAGCCTTGGTCGGTATCTTTGAAGAGGCAAAGCGACTGGATTTGCCGTTGATGACGCATTGTGAAGACACGGCTACCATTACTGCGAACATGGCTGAAGCGCGAAAGAAGGATGACGATCCGTCTATCTTGCTGCACTCACAGATACGTAGTGAGCAGGCATGTTATACATCTACCGAACTGGCTGTGCAGTTGGCACGTCGCTATGGTACTCGTTTGCATGTGGCACATCTTACTACTGCACGCGAATTGGAGTTCTTTGGGGTTGACAGCAACATCACGGCAGAGGCTGTTATTGCTCATCTGATGTTTTCGGATGCTGATTATCAGACGTTAGGGACGCTCATCAAGTGTAATCCGGCAGTGAAAACAGCGGCTGATAGAGATGCTTTGCGTCGCGCATTGACCGATGGTCGCATTACGATAGTGGGTACCGACCACGCTCCACATTTGTTGGTCGACAAGAAAGGAGGCTGTCGGAAGGCCGCTTCGGGTATGCCTATGGTGCAGTTCTCGCTTGTCTCTATGTTGCAATTGGTCGATGAAGGCGTTTTGGATATAGCCCGATTGGTGGCATTAATGTGCCATCACCCGGCTCAACTATTTGAGATTAGTGAGCGTGGATATTTACGTGAAGGGTATAAAGCAGATGTAGCTATTGTTCGTCCAAATGTAGATTGGACGGTGACGGAAGATATTATCCAAAGCAAATGTGGCTGGAGTCCGCTCTTAGGACATCATTTCCATTGGCGTGTGGAGCAGACATTGTGTAATGGTCGACTGATTTTTGACGGTGGAAAATTTGATGCTGATGCAAGAGGAGAAGCGTTGACGTTCAGAAGTTAAGATCCTATAGCAGTTTGGAAAGAAGATGATTGCACGCATATATATCCCCATCTTGCTGATGATTGTATTGTCCGACTTGTATATCGACATACATTATCTGCGGCGGAAGCTGCACCTTGGCGGTTGGAAGCGCCTCCTGTGGTGGCTTCCATGTATCGGTATGGTGGGCTATACGGTGGGGTTGGCAAGGGTTCAGAACTTCGTTCCGGATAACTTAACATGGATAGAAGTCTATTTAATATTGCTTGGTATCTTTGTCGTACCGAAGGCTATGTTCACCGTTTGCTCGGTTATGGGACTTGGTATTTGTCGTCTGACGCATCGAAGGAATAATTGGGGTAATCTTATAGGCTTCTTTTTAGGCATCTTGTTGATATTGATGTTCGTCTATAGCGTAACCTTTGGCGTGCGCCGATTAACGGTTAAGCGTATCGACTTGTATGTAGAAGAACTTCCGAAAGCCTTTGAGGGATATCGTATCGTGCATTTCAGCGATGCACATGTGGGCATGTTTGAGGGGGATAAGGCCGACTTGCTAAAGCGAGATATTGATAGCATCAATGCACAAAGGGCCGACTTGGTGGCTTTTACAGGAGATTTGCAGAACATGCAGCCCTCGGAACTCTATCCGTTTATGGATGTTTTGAGCAGTATTAAAGCTCCCGATGGTGTGTATTCGGTGCTTGGAAACCACGACTATAGCCAATATATCAATGCCGATGCGGCAATTAAAGCGGCCAATGAAAAAGAAATCATTGCCCGACAACGGCAGTTTGGTTGGCAACTGTTGCTGAATGAGCATGTCGTAGTGCGTCGTGGACAAGACAGTATCGTTGTTGTCGGTACAGAAAATGATGGGCGTGCGCCTTTTCCACAGCGAGCTGACTATGTCAAAGCCATGCGTGGAGTGGGGAAGAAAGCTTTTGTCATCATGCTGCAACACGATCCCTCGGCGTGGGACAGGCATGTATTGCCCCTCACATCGGCTCGATTGACCCTAAGCGGACATACACATGCCGGGCAAGTGAGCCTGCTAGGTTTCCGGCCAACGCGCCTTTCGTATACCCAAGACTATGGGCTTTACGAGCAGGCAGGGAGTTATCTCTATGTAACGGCAGGCTTGGGAGGCGTTGTTCCTTTCCGTTTCGGTGCTTCGGCCGAGCTTGTCGTCATCACATTACACCGTTTGGAAAGTAGTAAGAAATTATAAATTCATCAAGAAGAAAAGGAAGATGGTTACATTGTTATATCGCATCTATCAATTATGTATTGCGCTACCGGTGATTCTGATAGCTACAATACTAACGGCACTCGTTACCACTATTGGGTGCATTGTGGGCAATGGACATTTCTGGGGATACTATCCCGGAAGATATTGGTCGTGGCTTATCCCGAAGATATTGCTGCTTCCGGTGCGCGTAGAGGGACGTGAGAACTTGGAAAGGGGGCAATCCTATATATTTGTAAGTAATCATCAAGGAGCTTTTGACATCTTTTTGATTTACGGATACTTGCATCGTAACTTCAAATGGATGATGAAACGACAGCTTCGTAAACTTCCTTTTGTTGGTATGGCATGCGCTGCTGCCCATCATATCTTTGTTGATAAGCGAGGGCCAGCTAAGGTAAAAGAGACCTACGAAAAGGCTCGCGAGACATTGAAGGGAGGCATGTCGATGGTGGTATTTCCCGAAGGTGCACGCACGTTTACAGGTCATATGGGGAGTTTTAAGCGTGGTGCTTTCATGCTAGCAGATGAATTACAGTTACCGGTGGTGCCGTTAACCATCAATGGTTCGTTTGATGTGATGCCGCGAACACGCGATATGAAGTGGGTGTTGTGGCATCCATTACGCCTCACCATCCATCGTCCCATTATGCCGAAAGGACGCGGTGTGGAACAAGAACGTGCCATGATGGACGAGGCCTATCGTGCGGTGATAGGTGGATTAACGCCTGATTATCAAGGATATGTGGAAAATCCTGACCAATAATACAATCATTTGATGGCTTTTTTGTAACTTTGCAAATACTCAATAGAATAAAAATAAGCCTCATGAATAGCAGTGATAGCATCGTCATTATTCCTACTTACAATGAGAAGGAGAATATAGAGAAGATTATCCGTGCCGTTTTCGGCTTGGACAAGTGCTTCCATATACTTGTTATTGATGATGGAAGTCCCGACGGAACAGCCCGGATAGTGCATCAACTCATTGATACAGAGTTCTCCGATAGACTGTTTATCTTGGAGCGTAGTGGCAAGTTAGGTCTTGGTACAGCTTACATCAAGGGTTTTAAATGGGCGTTGGAGCACGATTATGAATACATTTTTGAGATGGATGCCGACTTCAGTCACGATCCCAAAGATCTTCCTCGGCTCTATGCAGCATGCCACGATGAGGGTTATGATGTGGCTATCGGGTCGCGCTATGTGAGTGGTGTGAACGTGGTAAATTGGCCTATTGGTCGTGTGTTGATGAGTTATTTTGCCAGCAAATACGTACGTATCATCACCGGATTTAAGGTGCACGACACTACAGCAGGATTCAAATGCTATCGTCGATGTGTGCTGGAGACCATTCCACTTGATAAGATTCGATTCAAGGGATATGCTTTCCAGATAGAAATGAAATATACGGCATACAAGATAGGCTTTAAGATTAAGGAGGTACCTGTAATCTTTGTGAACCGCCGGGAGGGCGTTAGCAAGATGAACGGAGGTATCTTTGGCGAAGCCTTCTTTGGCGTGATGCGGCTCCGAATGGACGGTATGTTCCGCAAATATCCGCCGTTGCCACGTGCATAAATGGATATACAAGACGTAAGAAAACATTATAGCACCCAGCCACAGGCGGGTGCTATGCTTCAATTACTCGGAGATGGAACGGCAGAACCTATTTCCTTGCAAGGTTTAATGGCTTCTGCTGCCCCCTTGTTCTTTGCTTCTTTAGCCGAGAAATTATCTCATCCGGTGCTTTTTATTATGCAAGATGCCGACGAAGCAGGCTATTTTTATCACGACCTAACGCAGTTGCTGGGCACTGAACAAGTCTTATTTTTCCCTTCTTCCTATCGTCGAGCTGTGAAATATGGGCAGCGTGACGATGCTAATGAGATACTTCGTACCGATGTGTTGGCTCGTTTGAGCAGCAATCCTCACCATCTTTTCATCGTTACTCATCCTGAAGCGCTGAGCGAACTCGTTGTTTCCAAGTCGTTCATGGACGAACGTTTGCTGCGATTATCGGTTGGTCAACGTATTGATATTACCGATGTTGAAGCCACATTAAGGGAATATGGATTCAACGAAGTGGACTATGTGTACGAGCCGGGACAGTTTGCTGTGCGTGGAAGTATATTAGATGTCTACTCCTATTCGTGCGAGATTCCGTTTCGTATCGACTTCTTTGGTGACGAAATAGACTCCATCCGCACTTTTGAAGTGCAAGACCAATTGTCTAAAGATAGACGTGATCAAGTAGAGATAGTGCCTGAATTGGCGATGCAGGCCACCGATAAAATATCCTTCTTGAAGTTCTTACCTGCCCAATCGGTGATTGTCTACAAAGATATTCTGTACATTCACGACACTATAGAACGCATTTATAAAGAGGGATTCTCGTCGCAGGTAATGACCGAACGTATGGAGGGAGCCACAGAAGTGGAGCAACGTGAGATCGTTCGCAGCATGCAACGAGAGCAAAATCTGCTTACGGCTACGGCTTTTAAAGAAGATATATCCGGTTTCAAACGAGTGGAGTTCGGGGCTAATAGCGACTTGGACAAGTCGCATCGTAAAGATGCAAAGCGGTCGTCGGTGCTTCGTTTTGACATTACACCGCAACCGTTGTTCCACAAGAATTTCGATTTGTTGTCGCAGACGCTGGAAGATTATCGTCTCAAATGTTACACCTTATATATATTAGCCGATAGTGAAAAGCAGCAAAAACGCCTGAAAGACATTTTCGGTAGCGAAGAGTTGCAGAAATACGACATTCATTTCGAGCCGGTCAACAAGACACTTCACGAGGGATTTGCCGATAATAACATGCGTGTTTGCTTCTTTACCGACCATCAAATCTTTGACCGTTTCCATAAATACAACCTGAAATCGGATGGTGCGAGAGCCGGAAAGATGGCACTTACCATGAAGGAATTGCAAGAGATGGAGCCGGGAGATTACATCGTTCATGTGGATTTGGGTATCGGAAAGTTTGGCGGTCTGGTGCGTGTTCCGGCCGGGAATTCGTATCAAGAAGTCATTCGTATCATCTATCAGAATAATGATAAGGTGGATGTTTCCATCCATTCGCTCTATAAAATCAGCAAATATCGCCGGCAAGATACAGGCGAACCGCCTCGTCTGAGTACCCTTGGAACGGGTGCTTGGGATCGTTTGAAGGAGAAAACCAAGAAGCGTATCAAGGATATAGCGCGTGATTTGATAAAGCTCTATGCCAAGCGCAGACAGGAAAAAGGCTTCTCGTTCAGTGCCGATTCGTTCATGCAACATGAGTTGGAAGCCAGTTTCCTCTACGAAGATACGCCCGATCAGAATAAGGCTACGGTAGATGTGAAGGCTGATATGGAGAGCAATCGTCCCATGGATAGGCTCGTTTGTGGCGACGTGGGTTTTGGTAAGACCGAAGTGGCGGTACGTGCGGCCTTCAAAGCAGCCGTAGACAATAAGCAGGTGGCTGTACTTGTGCCGACAACGGTGCTTGCTTTCCAGCATTATCAGACTTTCCGCGACCGCCTGAAAGACTTCCCTGTACGTGTAGACTACCTCTCGCGTGCTCGCACAGCTAAGCAAACCAAGGCAGTATTAGAAGATTTAGAGGCCGGGCGTGTGGACATTTTGATAGGTACACACAAGTTGATTAGCAAGTCGGTGAAATGGCACGACCTCGGATTACTGATTATAGACGAGGAGCAGAAATTCGGTGTTTCGACCAAAGAGAAGTTGCGTAAGCTCAAGACTAACGTTGATACGCTCACCATGTCGGCTACTCCTATCCCGCGTACCCTGCAATTCTCACTCATGGGAGCACGCGATATGAGCATCATCCGTACCCCACCACCCAACCGTTATCCCATCCATACTGAGCTATCTACTTATGGTCACGAGGTCATAGCCGATGCTATCAACTTTGAGATGAGTAGGAACGGACAAGTGTATTTCATCAACGACCGTATTTCCAACCTGCCGGAGATAGCTAATCTCATCAAGAAACATGTGCCCGACTGCCGTATTGCCATCGGGCACGGACAGATGAAACCTGAAGAACTGGAGCAAATAGTGATGGGATTCATGAACTATGACTACGATGTTTTGCTCTCTACATCTATTGTAGAGAACGGTATAGACGTTGGGAATGCCAATACCATCATTATCAACGATGCTCATAGGTTCGGATTATCCGACCTCCACCAGATGCGTGGACGTGTTGGACGAAGCAATCGTAAGGCTTTCTGCTATTTGCTTTCGCCTCCCAAGAGTGTGTTAACGCCTGAAGCACGACGTCGACTAGAGGCTTTGGAGAACTTCTCAGAACTGGGTAGTGGTTTCAATTTGGCCATGCAAGATTTGGATATTCGTGGTGCCGGCAATTTATTAGGTGCTGAACAAAGCGGATTCATGGAAGATTTAGGCTACGAAACCTATCAGAAGATATTGAATCAAGCCGTTACCGAACTCAAAAATGAGGAGTTTGGCGACCTCTATGCCGAAGAGATTGCGCGTGGAGAGGAAATATCCGGTGGGGAATTTGTGGAAGATTGTGCTATCGAGAGTGACTTGGAGATGTATTTCCCCGATAATTATGTGCCGGGAAGCAGCGAACGAATGTTGCTCTATCGCGAACTTGATAACATCGAAGATGATGATGCTCTGGAGGTTTACAAGCAGCGATTGGTAGACCGCTTTGGTCCAGTTCCGCCCGAAGGGGAGGAATTGATGCAGGTGGTAGCGCTTCGTCAACTCGGCAAATCGCTTGGTTGCGAGAAGATAATGCTACGTCAAGGTCGTATGAACATGCAATTTGTGAGCAATCCGGAAAGTGTTTATTACAAGAGTTCTACGTTTGGTAAGATACTAGACTACATCGGTTTGCATGCCCGACGCTGTGACTTGAAAGAGATAAAAGGTCGCCGACTTATGCATATCTCGCAGGTTCCTACCGTCGGAGATGCCGTGAAGGTGTTGAGAGAAATAAGGGGAATATAATTTGAAAAAATTATCCTTTTATACCAAAGGTAGATGATTTGGCATATTAATGTGTACTTTTGCCGTAGTAAAAAGGAAGTATGACGAAACTATATTTGGTGCGCCATGGTGAGACGGTGGACAATGTGGCGCAGATTTTACAAGGACAAGGTCACGGACAACTGAATGAACGCGGACTGGAACAGGCTCGTGAGGTGCGCGATAAAATGGTTGGTGAACAAATAGACGTATTTGTTGCCAGCGATTTGAGGCGTGCTATAGATACTTGTCGCATCATAGCCGAGCCGCACGGATTGCCGATTGAGACGACGGTTTTATTGCGCGAGCGCGATTGGGGGAGTTTTACCGGTCGGTTTATTCCAACATTAAAAGATGTGGAATGGCCCGACGATATAGAGACTTTGGAGCAGATGAAATCGCGTGCCCAGAACTTTATCACTTATTTAAAGTTCACTTATCCTGATAAGACAGTCTTGGCCGTAGGACACGGATTGATTAACAAGGCTATCCAAAGTGTATATTTTCATCGTCCCATGAATGAAATTCAGAAGATGGGAAATGCCGAAGTGCGCGTCTTAGTATTGTAATAGGTTTCGATACATTACTCATAAATAGATTGAGGGCCTCTTGCTGCACAGCAAGAAGCCCTCTTTTTTACTCTCTAATTTTTATTCCTGAATTCTTTTTACTTAAAAAGTCACTCTATTGAGCATATAGTTATGTCTGAATTCTCTTATTGATTATTTGTGTCCGAAATGTCCACCGCCACCGAAGTTGCCGAATGAACGGCTGGGGGCTGATTGTCCTGCAGAACCGGAACGTGGACTAAACATGCGACTAGGAGCACTGGAGCTGCTGTTGAAATTGTTGCGCATGCTGCCAAAACCACCTTGACGTACCGTCGTACGAGTGCTACTTTCAGGGCGACTCATCTCATTGCGACCGCCAAAAGAGCGTGTCGGATCTTGTTGCATTCTATTTCGGCTTCCGAAAGAGCGTGTTGGTCTAGACTGCATATCGCTACGGCTACCAAAAGAGCGATTTCCATTTTGCTGCATATCACCACGTTCTATGTTTGAACTGTTAAAGATGCTGCGTTCACCATTGTTCATCCGCGAGCGGTCTGTGTCCATCCGGCGCTGTCCATAGTTATAGTTGCGGTCGCCATAGCTACGTCCTCCAAAACTGCGGTTGCCGAAATTGTGGCTACGACCGAAGTCTCCACCGTTGAAACCATCGCGCATTCCGAATCTTCTAGAACTTGGGCCGCCCCATGTACGTTCTCTGTACCATGACCGACCGCCATTCATTCGCCAGCTGTGTCCGCCACGATAGACGGTATAGAAAGTTGGCCGACCGAAGTAGAAGTAGTCACGTCGCGGGTAGCGAGCGTAGACTCCGAAGTGCCAATAGCCTCCATCCCAGTAGAGCGGACGGTAGAAATAGTTAGCTGCACAATAAGCTTGATATTGCCAATCGAGCAAAATGTAGCTTAAATCCAGATTACGCTGAGTCCAATAACTTCCATAAAGGCTGTTATAGTCGGTTACTCCTAGCAGGTAGTCAAGATTTATTTCATAGGCAGCTTCGTACTGCTCATCGGTCAGATTAAGCTCATATGCCATCTTGTCTGTCAGGAAAAGCGCCTGTTCGCGAGCTTGCTGATAGCTCATTGCGTTGACAGAAACTGCTGTAGTCAGCAGAACTACAAGGGCTAATATCAACTTTTTCATAATCTTATCTCTTTAATTGTTCTATTCGTTTATTTATCTGATGCAAAGAAACGAAGAATATACGAGGATGAAAAAGGTTTTTCCCTATGTGGTAGGGGATTTTCCCTAAAGGTGAATATGTATATATAATAAAGGTATATATCAACCGGCTTATAAAAAGAAGCTCCCTCCGACTCCCCCATAAGGGGGAGAGTGATAGTTTAAAGTTGGTACATAGACGAATAAAGAAGTGATGGTAGAGACGGAAAGTTTTCCGTCTCACAAGGTAAAAGGTAAGAGGTGGAGGTGTAATACAGAAGCATTTCTGTCCGAAGGACAGCCCATTCATAGCCGTAAGTCTTTTAGGCTTACGGCAAAAAAAGCAACTATAACCGAGCCTGAAAGGCTCCCCCTTTCCGTGTAATATCTATCATTAAAGGAGGATATGGGCAGTCTTGTCAGACTTCATATAATAGATAGAATCATAAGGGGGAGCCTTTCAGGCTTGAGCAAGGGCTTTTCAGTATTGCTGAGAGGGCCAGTCAGCAATGCTGCGAGAACGGTTCAGTATTGTTGCGAAGCCGGGGCAGCAAGTTGAGGGTGAGAACTTGAAATAGGAAGCAGGGCTGTATAGATTAACATACCGGACGGTATCGAAGTTAAAAGAAACTTCTAAAAGATATCATGATTGTTTTGTCGATGAAACAAAAAGGTGCTATTTCTGTGCTATACACGAAACAATAATGCAATTATGGTAGATAAAAATATTCAGAAATCAATTATTGGTGATTTCTTTAGATAGCATTCTGTCTTAATAATAAGCCCTTTACAGCATACGCTGTAAAGGGCTTATTATTGATTATAGAAATGTGGTTAGAAGTCCTTATCCCTAAAGGTGGAGGTGGGAAGAAGGCTGGAATTCACTAGATTTGCCCTTGTATAAGGTTGCCAACCATAGCGTACATTCACAGGTTTGACTACTTGTTGACTCCAAACCTTTACTTGATTACCTTCGATTTTGGCTTGTGCAGGATGGTATAAACCGTCTTCTCCGGCAATTTCAAAGCTGCGAATAGCTTTACCATCCGATGTTCTGAGACCATCGGCAAAGTCGAATGACACGTAAGCGGCACCATCGTGATAGTCCACATGATTCATGAATGGACCTGAAGGGACAAGCCGATGCCCGTAAGTCTTGGCCAAAGCCCAACGAGCCAAACGTTGTCCGATGGCCATTTTATGTTTAGGGTGTACGTCGAGCGAGTCGCCTATGTCGCTGCTGACAGCCATTCCCGTGTTGGGAATCGTTCGCAGTTGTCGGCGTTGTACATCGCGGAACCATGGCCAACTAGGTCTGTCCAAACTTGATAACTGCACATAATAGAAAGGAAGATTGGCGTTCCAATAGCTTCGCCAACTGCCTACCATGAGCTTAAAGAGGCTGTCGTAGGCTTCCATATTGTGTGCATTAGACTCTCCTTGATACCATGCCACGCCTCGGATGGTGTAGTGGGCGAGTGGTTCGATGCCGGCTTCGAAGAGATAACAGGGCTGATAAGGGTGTCGTTGCAGTGGGTTGGTCTTCAAGTTGATATTTTTCGACATGCGTTCACGTACCCATGGTTGGATGAAATCGTTTTTAGTAGGCTCTCTTAGAATGTCGGGAAAGTCGTTTTCAAGTGTCTGTCGGGGTATCCAAGACTCTGTCGGGGAACCGCCGATGGCGTTACAGATTACTCCGATGGTCACTCCAAGAGTGTCGGCCAGTGTTCGTGCAAAGGCCAAACCAATGGCAGAGAAAGCCGGGGCTGTGTTTTCGTTGCAGGCTTGCCAACCTTTATCGGTGTAATATTGCAGTCGGTTGACTGAGTCGAGAGCCGATATGGACCACTCGGAATTTGTCGTTGCCCATTTCTCTGTCATGTTAAATAGTCGTATATCAGGTTTTTGACTACTATAGTGGAGCATGTCTTGTTTCTCATCTGGAGCTAGTTGGGCGGTACGGAAAGCCATGTTTGATTGTCCGGAGCACAACCATACTTCACCGATGGCTACATCGTTGAATTGCAGTTTTTCTTTCTTTGTCTTGATGGTGAGTGTCAAATTCTTTGCAGCCTGCATGGGTAGGAGAGTGGTACTCCAATGTCCTTCTGCATTAGAAAGGGTGTGAATGGTCTGTTTTCCCAACTCTATGGTCACCTCGTCATGACTGTTTGCCGTTCCTTCCATGTGGATG
The DNA here is from genome assembly GCF_001553265.1 of Prevotella sp. DNF00663. Lineage (GTDB taxonomy): Bacteria > Bacteroidota > Bacteroidia > Bacteroidales > Bacteroidaceae > Prevotella. Next base: position 26,565 of record NZ_KQ960655.1, read on the forward strand.
GGAACGGAGCGTTGGAGCACCATTCCGTCGGTATAAAGGCGTGAAACGTGTAGCCCACCCATGTCTCCGGTGAGGGCGCTATATACTTTTCGGGCTATCAATCCAGCTCCTTCGGCGTTGGGATGAAGTCCGTCTGGAAATACATCAGGCCGATTGTAAAGTGCTTCGTGCAGGTCAATGAGTCCTACATTGGTTGTCCGTGCAATGCGTTCTATTCTCTGTTGTATCTGATGATGCCAGTCGCGAGTACCCGATTTGAATCGACGATGGCGGTCTGAGATGGGTGTTAGTCGACAAATCCATACTTTACATTTTGGATTAGCCACCTTAAATGAGTCGATAAGTGCACGGTAATCCTTGATAAAATCGTCCGAATAATTAGGCCATGCACGCGGGTCGGTATCGTTTACTCCTAAATGTATGATGACTCTATCGGCCTTAAAGTCGAGCGCTTGTCGGTATTCCGGTTGCGCAGTATAGGGTCGATAGGCTCTATTGATGAGTGTTGCACCCGACCGTCCGAAGTTCCTAACCTCGTAATCTTTTCCTAGCAACGCCTGAAGTTGCACCGGATAGCTCGTATGTTCACGGTCTTTGAGGCCGGCACCGTACGTGATGCTATTGCCCACACATGCCACCTTGATGGGGCGACGAGCGTCTATGCGTAGTAAAAAACTGATGAGTAAAATCAATATGAGCAGTGTTTTCTCTTTCATGCTGTAAGAGGTTAAGTTGGAAAAGAAGTATAACGAAAACTCCCTAATACCTGTTTGGTGAGATATTAGGGAGCATATAGGGATATAGAATTAAATCTTTACGTTGGGAACGTTGACTAGGTTGCTCTTAATCTCAGCGTCGGAAACACTGTAATTGTGCAAGTCTCCGTTGATATAAGAGTCGTAAGCAGTCATATCAATAAGCCCATGACCGGACAAACAGAATAGGATGTTTTCTTGTTTTCCGGCTTCCTTAGCTCGTAGAGCCTCTCGGATGGTAGCGGCAATAGCATGACAACTCTCCGGTGCGGGGATGATACCTTCGGTTCGAGCGAACAACATACCGGATTCAAAGCTTTCCAATTGGGGGATATCTACGCCGTGCATATAGTTGTCACGAATCAATTGACTGATGATCATACCGGCTCCATGGTAGCGTAAACCACCTGCATGGATGTTCGCGGGTTTGAAGTCGTGCCCCAAAGTGTACATAGGTAACAGTGGAGTATAGCCAGCTTCGTCTCCGAAATCGTATTCAAACTTACCGCGAGTTAGCTTCGGACAGCTCTCCGGTTCGGCTGCGATAAACTCTGTTTTCTTGCCATTGAGGATGTTATGACGCATGAATGGGAAAGCAAGACCGCCGAAATTGCTACCTCCACCGAAGCATGCAATCACTTTATCGGGGTATTCTCCAGCCATTTCCATCTGCTTTTCAGCCTCTAGGCCTATGACAGTTTGATGTAAAGCAACGTGGTTGAGCACCGAGCCCAGCGTATATTTGCAATGCGGAGTAGTCGTTGCCAACTCAATAGCCTCGGATATGGCAGTACCCAATGAGCCGAGATGGTTAGGTTCGCGAGTGATAATGTCCTTTCCGGCACGGGTAGACATGGAGGGAGAGCCCTCTACTGTGGCACCGAAGGTACGCATGATGCTAGAGCGATAAGGCTTCTGTTGCATGCTAATCTTTACTTGATAGACAGCTGCACTCAGCCCGTAAATGCTCGCGGCATACGACAATGCGGCACCCCATTGGCCTGCTCCGGTCTCTGTAGTGACGTTGGTGTCGCCCTCTTGCTTACAGTAATAGCACTGAGGAATGGCAGAATTAATCTTGTGAGAGCCTAGTGGGTTGGTACTTTCGTTTTTAAAATAGATATGAGCAGGGGTATCTAGCGCCTCTTCCAAGGCATAAGCGCGTACCAACGGAGTCGAACGATAGTAGCTATACTTATCGCGTACCTCTTCGGGAATGTCTATCCAAGCATGCGTACAATCCAGTTCTTGCTTGGAACATTCGGCACTAAAGATGTGCGACAAGTCTTCCGCGCTGAGTGGTTCGCGCGTTTTGGGATTCAATGGAGGCAATGGTTTGGTAGGCATATCGGCCTGTATATTGTACCACTGTGTGGGGATTTCCTTCTCTTGAAGGAGGAATTTCTTCTGTTTCATCTCTACCTTGTTTATAAATCATTGCAAATATACTGCTTTTTTGACAGTTAACAAGGCTTTTCTCTGAACTTTTCTATTACAGAAAGAAAGTAAGGATTGTAAGTAAAAAAGTGTGTTTTTAAATGTGCATGGATTTGTCTGCTTATTTAAAACAAGCTATCTTTGCATCCATGATGATACTTTTCACTGTTTTGATATACTTCTGTTGTCTGCTGGTATTCAGCAGATTGACAGCTCGCAAGTCCACCAATTCCATCTTTTTCAGTGCCGAGCGCAGGTCGCCTTGGTATATGGTGGCATTTGGAATGGTCGGTGCTTCTATTTCGGGAGTGACTTTTGTGTCGGTTCCGGGAATGATGTTGAAGACCGATATGACCTATTTACAGATGTGCGTGGGCTTTATCTTCGGCTATTTAGCAGTGGCTTTCCTGCTTTTGCCAGTGTATTATCAATTGCGAAAGCCCACTATTTATTCGTATTTGCAGCAGCGATTGGGCAATCGGTCTTACCTGACGAGTGCGTCATTCTTCCTCTTGTCGAAAATGACGGGGGCTGCCGTTCGCTTTTATGTGGTTTGTATTATCCTACAACGGTTCGTGCTCGACGACCTCAGAATACCTTTCCCGGTAACCGTAGTCATCATGGTAGGATTGATATGGCTTTATACTCATCGTGGTGGAATCAAAACGTTGGTGTGGACAGACACTTTCCAAACCACTTGTATGTTTGCTGCTTTGCTCCTTATTATATATAATGTGATGGGTGAACTGGGTTTCACGTTACCGCAAGCCGTACATGCCATTGCGACAGATACGCATAGTAGAGTGTTTGTTTTCGATGATTGGGTAAGCCGGCAGAACTTTTGGAAGCAGTTCATGAGTGGTATCTTTGTGGTTATAGTGATGACCGGACTCGATCAAGATATGATGCAGAAGAACCTTACTTGCAAGACTTTGCGCGAAGCACAGAAAGATATGTGTACTTATGGCTTGGCTTTTGTACCGGCCAACTTGCTCTTTTTGTCTCTTGGTGTCTTGTTGACACAGTTGGCAGCAAAGCAAGGTGTACCCCTCCCGGCGATGGGAGACGAACTCTTACCCATGTTTGCTGCTGCCGGACGACTGGGCATTACGGTGACAATCTTGTTTACCATAGGTATTGTGGCAGCCAGTTTTTCGAGTGCGGATAGTGCATTAACGGCTTTGACCACAAGTTTTTGTGTGGATATAAAGAACCGAGCGGAAGACGAACAGTTGCGTCGTCGCACCCATAGGGTGTTGGCATTGGTGTTTGTGGTGTTCATCCTGATATTCCGAGCATTAAACTCTACCAGCGTATTGGATGCCATCTATGTGCTTTGTTCCTATACTTATGGTCCGTTATTAGGGCTGTTTGCCTTCGGATTATTGACTCGTAGACCGACCAATGACCGCTTGGTACCGTATATTGCAGTCTTAGCTCCCTTATTGTGTTTTGTCGTTGATACGCTATGTAGTCGTCTTTTAGGCTATAAGTTCGGCTATGAGTTGCTCATGCTCAATGGTTTTCTTACTTTCGTAGGATTGTGGATAGTGGGGAAAGCAACTTTAATTAGAGTACGCAAATAAGTACACTAAAGTTTGTTTATATTGCTGAAACGTCTTATCTTTGCAATTAAAGAGGAGGTAAAAGTATGCAGATAATTACTACAAGAGAATTTAGAGCAAATCAAAAGAAATATTTTGATTTGGCAGAAACGGAGACAGTGTTTGTCGCTCGTAAAAATGCAAGACCCATAATTATTAGTGTTGCCGATGAGAATGATTTTCTTTCAAAAGCTGAACTAAAAGCTATTCAACAGGGATTAGAGGATATTAGGAATGGTAGAACGGTAAAAGTGAAAGACATTAATAATATATGGGACAGTATTCTGTAGAGCTTGTGGGATCGTCTAGAGAAGATTTGCGGAAGATTTACAAATCAGGTAATAAGGCGATTATCAAAAAAATAGAAGACTTGTTTATGGAGCTGTCAGAGCATCCGTATACGGGAACGGGGAAGCCAGAGCCTTTGAAATATCTTCCAAATATGTGGTCAAGAAGATTAGATAAGAAAAATAGGCTACTATATACCATTAATGAAGATGTTGTTTCTGTCTATGTAGTCTCAGTGTTGGGACATTATACCGATAAATAAAATGATAGTTAGGAATATGATTATACCATAAGGAGGCGGTGTTAACACCACCTCCTTATGGTATAGATGAGTCTCTAGCCTTATAAGAGTTCTTCTATTTGCTTTTCAATATTCGAGATCTTCTCTGTAGGTTCAAATCGAGCGACCACCTGTCCCTTTTTATTGATGAGGAATTTGGTGAAGTTCCACTTGATATCAGCTTTTTCTTTGTAGTTTGGATCGGCTTCGCTGAGTATCTTGTCGAGGATAGGATAGATGGGGTGAGACTCGTCCCAACCGGCAAATCCCTTTTGTTTTTTCAAGAATTTAAATAAGTCGTCGGCATCGTCACCGTTCACTTTTACCTTCTTAAAACGTGGAAATTCGGTACCATAGGTCAGTTTACAGAAACTGTGAATGCTTTCGTCGGTACCCGGAGCCTGCTGGCCAAACTGGTTACAAGGGAAATCTAAAATCTCAAAACCTTGTGCGTGGAATTTCTCGTAAAGTTTCTCTAGTTCTTCGTATTGGGGGGTAAAACCACATTTAGTAGCTGTGTTGACAATCAGGAGCACTTCGTTAGCATATTCCTTCAGTGACACTGGGCTGCCTTTTCTGTCTTTGACGGAGAATTCGTAAACCGTTTTCATCTTTTTCTTTATCTGTATGTAAGTATAAAATATTTTTCGTTAGCTGCAAAAATACAGAAAAATAGCGATAAGTTGTCATGCAATATGCTAATTAAAGTTATTTCAAGGTAGGGAATTACCATGAAAGAATAGGATAATCCCTACTGCTTTATATGGGAATATACACGACGTCTTGGTAAACTATATCTATCTTTGCAACAGAAATAAGAACAAAGAATTAATACACAAAACGAATATAATTATGGAGAAGATTTCTACACTCATGACGATGATAGCGATGGCTGTTCTGTCATTCTCTTTTGTTTCTTGCGATGAAGATGCAGAGATTGGATATACGCTTGAGGGTACTTGGAAGGGTAATATGTATGTATCGTCTACTTATTCCGGTCGCACTTACGATGCTACCTACTCCGAAATAGACTTTACTTCCGGCATTTGGGTAGACTATTACAGCAATGCTCCGTACGATTATATTGCCAACCACATTACTTGGACGGTAAACAATGGAACGATCTATGTACACTTTGTAGAAGAGAATACGGATATTAGAATCTTTGACTATAGCTTGAGCGACTACTATTTCTCTGGTTCTATCTATTCCGGAAACCAAACTGTAGACTTCCGACTGACGCATACGTCGTCTCCTAATTGGTCGGGCTACTACTATTATGGTTATGATGACTGGTACAATTCTTGGGATTCAGGCTACTATGCTAGAGGATATAACGACGCAATGAGTCGCTCGGTGAAACCTCAAGTAGAAGCTCCGAAACGCGTATTCAGAACGAAATAAGACAGGCGAAAGCGCCATCTGTAAAATAATGAAGCGGATGTACTCACAGAGGTGCATCCGCTTTTGATATGCAGTAACTTATAAACTCAGTGACTAAAAAAACGATCTTGGTTTGCTGCAACGGCTTTTCAGCATTGCTGTATGGATTGTTCAGCGATGCTGCCTCGACTCTGCAACGACCCCAAAGAGCCTCTTTTGACGATCAAGGGAGTATGTACTTGATAAGTGATTGAAAATGAGAATATATGATAATTGACAACAACATATTTGAAAGGGCTGACCGCATTGCTGCGATCAACCCTTTTACCTTTTTTGGGGGGAATAAAGCTGAGCGAATCTACTTGATCCGCTCCACGGTCAGTCCGCCTGGCTCTATCTTGAAGTCGGCCTCCGTCACGGCTTGGTTCTGGGCGGCGAGCTGGTCGCGGCGGTGTCTTGCCCCGTCCGCAGGTGC
>NZ_KQ960656.1 GCF_001553265.1 Prevotella sp. DNF00663
CAGCGTGGGTCAAATTAGTGTGGCTTTTCCATTTGCTAATCTCGGCCATTTTTCGTATTTTTGGCTGCACGTTCCATTGGAACACGTTGCAAAGATAGGATATTTTCTAATATAAACCAAATAAATATGAGATTATTTCCTATTTTTCTGTAAAATTTAATAGAAGTCAGGCTATGATTTTAGAAAGAATAAAGGAATATATCGATTGCAAGGGCATTACAATAGCTGCCTTTGAGCGAAGTATAGGTATGTCTAATGCCTCGTTCGGAAAATCTTTGAAAAACAGGGGAGCAATAGGTTCTGATAAAATAGAAAATATCCTATCTGTGTACACAGACCTCTCTTCCGAATGGCTCCTCACAGGCACAGGGAATATGCTTAAATCTGACCTCGACAAGCCAATAGAAGCCCATAAGAGGTCTGCCGAACCTCCCAAATCCTCCAATAAGCGGAGGGGCATCCCTCTTATTCCCATAGATGCCGTGGCAGGTTTCCCATCCGCCGACAATGATGGCGTATATATGGAAGACTGCGAACACTACTCAATCCCGGAGTTTGAGGCGAAGGGGGCAAACTTTCTCATCCGGGTTTCAGGCGACTCCATGCACCCCCTCTATGAGAATGGCGACATCATCGCTTGCCGTAAAATTTCCGACATACTCTTCTTCCAATGGGGTGGCATCTACGTCCTCGACACCAGTCAGGGTGCCCTCGTCAAACGAGTGGAGGAAGCAGAAGACGATCAAGAATCCATCCTCTGTATTTCCGAAAACCCACGCTTCAAGCCATTCCACCTTCCCAAGTCCGACATCCGCTCCCTCAGCACCATTATCGGGCTCGTCCGTTTAGTTTAACTTATAATCATCGCAATATGAAAAAACTTTTTTCTATACTAATTGTGGTACTTGCAGTTGTATCCTGTAGTTCAGATCCGTCAGAGAATAGCCAAGACGAAAGCAAGAACAGTCAAAACATCACCACATCTGACATTAAAGGAAAATGGAAGGTTATTTCCGATAATCTAAAAGGCGTTCGGCTAATATTGGATGACAATTCTCCTTGTGTATGGTCTGATAAATTTAGTAATACCTTCTCAGGGCCTTATTACTTTATAGAAAATGTGAGTGACGATGTTCTTAAAAATCAATGTGCCCTAATAGGTTCTGATGTAAACGATAAAATCCATATATCGGTGATTAAGGTACAAGGACACACATCGGGTAATGCGGATTTGTACATACGATGCGACTTGATGCCGTTACTGCCAAATCTTGACTGGCAATACTTCTCGGAAAAAGTTAATCGGGAAGCATGGTATTTTTGGGAAGGTAATTGGTTCTACTATACTTTTGAAGTAACAAATTACACAGATAATTATATGCACCTAAAACTACGTAAAAGTTCGATTCGATTTGATGATTATGAACAAAATTATCCGTTGAGGATAGACGCAGGTACAGTCATTATGTTGCAGCGAGAACAGTAATATGCCATTAGGTCTGTAAAAATATCCAAGTGCCCCCCTTTTCTCCCCCCCCTCTCGTTTTTACCCATCCCCCTCTTTTAGCCCTCGCAAAAACAGCAAACAGAATGATACAGTGATATTTAATAAGGTAAGGTATTAAAAAGTAATGGCATTTGGGGTGGGTCTATCGCAACAAAAAACACGCATATCGCAAGAAAAATAGTATCTTCACCCCCTTGTATCGTACCCCCTCAAAACCCTCTTTTGTAACCCCACTTTTCTAAAAATACGCGAGTTCGGGATAAAAAAAGCATTTA
>NZ_KQ960657.1 GCF_001553265.1 Prevotella sp. DNF00663
TTATAATTTTGCACTTGCGGGTTGACTCTGCGGGCCTTACGATATACTTAGAATAATCTCAAGTTTTCGCAAAAAAAGTTTGCTGGAACAAAAAAAAGAATTACCTTTGCAAACGTCTTTACAAGCCATGCCCAGATGGCGGAATCGGTAGACGCGCTGGTCTCAAACACCAGTGGAGCAATCCATCCCGGTTCGATCCCGGGTCTGGGTACTATAAATCCCTTGTAAGTCTTTGATTTACAGGGGATTTTTCTTTTTCGATGCGTACTAAAAGTGTACTATATAACAATGCAATGAGAAAGGTGTACTTTTATAGTTTCTCGTCACTCAGATTTATATTTAATTAACGACAACTCTTCCCTTTTATTCTGTTTGTTTCCCTTTCTTGGCTTTTTCTCCAACGAATGCCCTATCTTTGTAAACAGTACCCACCATAGAAAATTACAAAATGGAAAATGACAATCTAAAGATACAGCTTGACAGTATTCAACGAATATTAAACTACTGCATTACTCAGACCTACAATGTGCTCATTGGAAATATTCTGAGGAAGAAAGGTTGCATCAACAATATACAGTTCAAAGAGATTTTGCAAAAAGAATATATCCGAATAACCGATGAACTATCTTCCATTTATCTGAATCATCCTGCTCTTGCATGTGTAGAGGAATATTACAACGATGATGACTTTTTGTGGGAAAGCACTTTCTTTGAATCACTGACCAAAGAACAAAAACAGAAATATACCTCCTTCTCTGTATCTTCATTTGAATATACGAAGTACATTGACCGACACACCTCATATAATGATGTTCTGAGAACTCTGCAAAACTCTTAGTTTAGAAAT
>NZ_KQ960658.1 GCF_001553265.1 Prevotella sp. DNF00663
CCTGAAATTGCAGTTCTATGTTGAACTTGCGAATGGAAAAGAAATTAAAAAAGTTAAAGCTCGGAAACTTTACTTCGAGCGCGTTAGATTTTAGTTCTCAAAAGAACATTCGTGGTGGTCAAATAACCACAGGTAATGGTGTTTCTCATACTTCTTCAGTTGGAGAAGTAACTAAAACAGGAGAAGTGCCTACTGAGTTTATTACCATGACAGAATATGAATGGTAATTAATTCGACTTAAAAAAAAGGGAAGTTTAACTTCCCTTTTTTATAGTTAAAAATAAGCGTAGAACGTAACCTTTAGATTATATGATTTTAATTTTAGGGAGGACAGATGATGCTTCAACGCATGAGGTTGGGAAATGGCTCAAATATCTAGGGAAAGAATATATTGTTATTCATGGAAATGTAAATGATAATAATGTAAAGTTTATATCTTGTGATTTAAACCATAATCAAATTATTGTTTCAATTAATTCACAATACATTAATTTAGCAGATGTTACATCTGTTTGGAATAGACGAGATGGATTTTCTAAAGTGGGTTTGGGTATTGACTTTTCTATAAAGCATAAGTTACTTCCAACGGAAAATAATAATGTATATATTAAATCCGTAGTAAATGAAGAGGCTAAATTTCTTATAAATTACATCCATTCTTTTTTTGCTTTGTCTGAAATCAAACAACTAGGTTTGTCCGAATCAAATGTTGTAAATAAACTAGAAGTCTTAAGTATTGCACAAAAAATTGGTCTATTAATACCAGACACTTATGTGCTTACACAAAAAAAAGATTTACAAAACCTTTTAAACACAAATAAAAATGACTTTTATATAACGAAACCAATAAGTCAAGGAGGAGTTTACTATTTTTCTGAAAAAGCTAACTATTACTCATACGTGGAGAGGATTCAACCTTCTTTTTTTAATAGAATACCAGAACAGTTTTACCCTTCATTATTTCAAAAAGAAATAAAAAAGAAATACGAATTAAGATGTTTTATATTAAATGAGGAAGTTTATTCTATGGCTATTTTATCACAAAAGATAAACGAAACTGTTACTGATTACAGAAAGCCCATATGTTCTCATAAAAAAATGAGAATGGTGCCATACACTTTACCGCAAGATATAGAAAATAAACTTTTTCTTTTATTTAAGAAATTAGATTTGAATACTGGTTCTGTTGATATTATTGTAGATGAGAATAATAGCTATTATTTTCTCGAAATTAATCCTGTAGGTCAATTTGCAATGACTTCCTACCCATGCAATTATTATTTAGAAAGGAAAATAGCAAATATATTGTAAAAGAGATGAAAACTGAAAATAATTTAAAAATATTCAAATTAGGAATGATATGCAAAAGGTATAGACCTTATTATCCATTAATATATAATTTTATATTATATATAAAAAATCCAAAACCCGATAAATTTATTCATGCATACAGATATAATAAAGAGCTGCAAGGGACAATTGTCTATTACGAGTTGCAGAAACCCATATCTAAAATCTAAAAAATGAAAGATTATTCCATTATACATAAAAATTTAGATAAATATTTCATAATTTATTCTGATTGTTTTCTTTCTAGAGGCCTTGTTAAAAGTTCTATATTAGATATTACAAATCAGCAAATGTATTTTTTTGACACTCAGTTTTATGATATTCTCTCTACAATTAGTTTATATCGAATTAGAGAAATATTATTAATGTGTGAGGATGAGGTAACTGTTGAGAGTTTTCAAGAATTAATTATGTTTTTAGTATCGAAAGATTTAGGTGCTTTTGTAGAAAATGTATCTTTATTTCCACCTATAAATGTTGAATGGGACTGTTATTCGATAATATCGAATGCAATAATTGATGTTAAAAACAAAATTCATAATTTTGAAAAAATATTTATCGAATTAAACGATTTGTTTTGTGAAAAGATTCAAATTAGGTTCTACTCGGTAGTAGGTACAGATATTTTTCATAAGATTATACATCATGCAATAGATAAGCGTTTTTCGCATATTGAATTTGTTATAAAAGAAGATGCACAAGAAAATCGACTTGAAGATTTAATTGCTATTGTAAAGCAATATCCTTTCATTCATTTTACAATTTATAATTCATTTAAAGATCTCTCTACTTTAAGATTTAATAATATTTCCTTTATAAAAAGAGATTTAGATTTTTGCAAGGATTGTGGTGTTATATCTCCAGAATATTTTATTATACCAACAATGGATTCATATATGGAGAACTCTGCAAAACTCTTAGTTTAGAAAT
>NZ_KQ960659.1 GCF_001553265.1 Prevotella sp. DNF00663
CTAAAGCTTTTCTTATCCCGAACTCGCGTATTTTTATATGTGGGTTGCACATCGGGCTGCTTACAAATCGTAAGTGAATCATCTATTCCGTCGTTAAATTCCAAATTATCGACAAGAGCGACTGGCTGAGTCGTAGCTTTCATCATTTTCTTCACTCGACGTTTCATCGCCCCGCGCAAAACCTCATAGGGAATATCACTCAAAAAACTATCAGCACCATTATTATAGAACACTTCGAACACAGCCGAATGCTCGCCACTCAGTGCCGGCCCCAGCACCGATGAAGCCTCGATCTCACCTTGAAGCGAAGTCCGAGCGCCATGCGACAGATATCGCAACAGTGTTGAATAGTTATAAGAATCGTTCATCAATGCGCCCAAATCCATCATATCACTCTCTTCCATCACCTCGTGTGCAGTCATATCGTAAGTAATGAAGCGAATCCTACTTTCAGCTTTCTGCGATGAGAGTGCCTCTGGCTGACAATCATATTCTACACGGAACGAGATAAAACGTTCGGGTGAGAAACCTAGCTGTTGCACTTTACAACGCACATAACAAAATTTCCGGTCATCGGGAAGCGAATCCAACTGCCCTACTACCGGCTGCCCTAATCGATTCAGGAAAGCCTTTCTGCTCTGTTCTACGCTTCCTGCATATTGTCCAAAAGCTATCCTGCAAAGTTTGGCTTGCAACGAATCGGCTCGCTCACCATTGAGCAAACGCGGCCATTCCAATTCCATATCCACCACGTTCATCTCTTGTCCATGTCTAAGAAACATGTGTTGGCGATCGTAACTTATCAAATATCGGGTAGCAGAGTTTTGAGAGAATGTGGCAACTGCGAATAAAAGTAGCCCACACACCATGGCAATTCGCTTCATTTATCTATCTATTTCCAAGTTATTTATCCAGTTCCATATTACCCGTAAAGCCTATCCTGTCGCGTTGACGGGCATAAGCCATTATCGACGCGCTGCCATTGTCAAACACTGACAACACATATTGCAATTGGTCTTCCTTATTATCCGTATCAATCACAATCTCTTTCAGCCCCCTTTTCACCTCTCGTTCGGTATATCCCACAATCTGAGCTACAAAGTTAAGTCCCTTCCCTCCACCATAAGGTATGTTGTAAGCACGCCCAAAATAAGGCAGATAAGAATGAAGCGTATCCCCCTTGACCGTTAAGCTATATCCGAAATCCAATCGGCGACTCGGTCCCACGGCCGGCTGCATATAGTCCACCGTAATGGTATAATGGCGATCGTTCAAAGCCTGTTCCACCTGCTGTGCCGTGCGCTGTCGCAACACCACCTTCTCTTCCGCAGTCCTTGGCGTACCGCACGAAACCAACAACATCGCCACAAAGGTCATCAAATATAATTTCTTCATCATACGTATATCATTTTAAATTTAACAATTTGTGGGTCTTCCGTGACTCCATAAGGACAAATTAAGCACATCCATACGTATCATTCTCACATCTATACCCACTCCCACAAAGATATATATTAATGTTTATAACAACAAAAAATCGCCTCGATCTTTACATCTGATAAAACAATAAAAATTAAAAACAATGTGGCACTATATATATCACCCAGCAGCCAATAATTACTTAACCTTTAACTTCATCGACTTTCATTTACAAGCACTTCACCTCTCACTCCACTATTCTTCACTCTCAAACTACTGCTACGGCTCCGCAACATCCTTGCTTCGGCTCTACAACATCGCTGCCGAGTTCATGCAACAAGCTTGAAAAGTCCCTGCAACACACTTAGAGTGAAGAGTTAGGAGTGGAAAGTGGGGATTTACAACTTTCATTATGATATGAAATATATAGCAAAAAACTAATGAGCAAGCTGATAGTGGGAAGTTAATTGCAAGATTTACAAGTAAGAATGAATACAGTTGATAACCATAATTTGATTGCGAACACAATATGTAATACTCCTACAGATTCTTATTAAGGGTAAGCTGTTATGACCTAGGAATGAAAAATTAGGAAGATAAAAAAGAAAAAGGGACTGTCAGACAGTCCCTTTTTACTTAAAATGAAGTCGGGATTACTGGACTCGAACCAGCGACCTCGCGCCCCCCAGACGTGTGCGCTACCAACTGCGCTAAATCCCGAACTCTTATTTGTGACTGCAAAGGTATGAATTAGTATAGACATCTGCAAATTTACACGCCACTTTTTCTATGCTTTTTTGATTTCAGCCACCGACTTCCACTATGCCAACACGAAAAAGCAGCAGTTTATTTTGTGTTTCATGGTTTTTCGTTTACCTTTGTATTTACATTATATATAAATAGGTAGATGAAGAATAATATATTTTTATGGCTATGTTCAGGACTTCTTTTATTGGCCTCTTGTACTAAGGACGACGTCGTGGCAACCCCTAAAACCGGCGAGCCGACAACCACCAAACAAGACGACGACAAAGCAACCATCACAGATACTTATACATATCAACTGCCCATTATCTTCCACGTGTTTTATCAAGACGCTACCAACATGACGCAACATGTGAAGGCCGAGCGATTGAAGACAATGGTGGGCTATCTCAATGAATTATATAAGGGCGGTGTTTACGGTTCGAGTAGTGCCGTCAACGTAAATTTCCAACTGGCTCAGAAAGACGAGAAAGGCAACTTACTCAGTACCCCCGGTGTGGAATATATCCAATGGACAGGCGAGTATCCCATCGACTTCCAGAAGTTTATGTCGGCTAAAAGTAACGTACAATATCTGTGGGAACCGAACGATTACATCAATATCATGGTCTATCCATTCAAGACCGACGACGGCGAACAAAAGAGCGGAACACTCGGTATCAGCCATCTGCCCCTCATGCCAAAGGCTCTGACCGACTCGCTGGAGGGCTTGAGTCGCGTGGACTATACGTCGTTGAGCAAGAAAAATCTTAGTTATCCCTTCTGTACATCTATCAATAGCGATTATATCTACGACGAATCCACGCGCTATACGGCTGCCGACAAGGGCGCCAAAGGGTATCAATTTTCATCGGTAGACGTCAATGTGACGCTAGCACACGAACTAGGTCACTACTTGGGACTACACCATGTGTTCACCGAAAACGACACAGCGACATTAGATAGTTGCGCCGATACCGACTATTGCAAAGACACTCCAAGCTACAACCGAGTGGAATACGAGAAACAATTGAAGGACTATTTAGCCACACTCAATGGCCAACAGTTCGACCTTTATAAGATGTTGGAACGCCAACCGTGTACAGGTGCACCGTTCCGAGCATCTAATTTCATGGACTACGATTTGAATCTAGGCTTTCAATTCACCGACAATCAGGTGAAACGCATGCGCACCGTGCTCTACTACGGATTACTGATTCCCGGCCCCAAAAAGCCATTAAACAAGGTTCGGGGCATCATTGCACCCCCTGAGGGCGTCGTCAATCTGCCTATGAAACTTCGTAAATAATCCGAAAGAATCATATCCTAACACATGATATACGACATTATCGCTCCGCAACAATTGCAGGCCAACATCACGCCTCCGGCTTCTAAGAGCATCAGCAACCGCGCGCTGATTATCCATGCATTGTCAGGAGGCAACATATTACCGGATAATTTATCCGACTGTGACGACACCGATGTCATCTTACGCATTATCGATGATCTGCCGGAAACCGTGGATATCAAGGCCGCTGGAACAGCTATGCGCTTCATGACGGCCTATCTAAGCGTCATGGAGGGTGAGCATTCCATTACCGGAACAGAACGCATGAAGCACCGTCCCATCAGTGTACTGGTCGATGCACTGCGCTATCTAGGTGCCGACATCACTTATGAAGGTGAAGAAGGATTCCCACCACTCCGCATCAAGGGCCATACCTTAGAAGGCGGACAGCTCGAAATACCGGGCGATATCAGTTCGCAATACATTTCGGCACTACTCATGATAGGACCGGTATTGGCTCGTGGACTTGAATTACGCATGACCGGCGAGATTGTATCGCGCCCTTATATCGACCTGACATTGTGCACAATGCGCGAGTTTGGAGCCGAAGCCGACTGGTCGGACGTGGACACTGTCACCGTCAAACCACATCCCTATACACAAAAGCCTTACCGTATTGAGAGCGATTGGAGCGCTGCCTCGTATTGGTATGAGATGATGGCACTCACGAAAGACACCGAGGCGGTCGTCAACTTAACTGGTCTGATGGATGCAAGCAAGCAAGGTGATTCTGTGGTAAAATACATATTCTCGCTCATGGGCGTGAAAACTACTTTTGAATCGACCCAACAAGGCGAATTGACAACAGTCAAATTATCACATCATCGCTGCATGTTGCCCCGACTTGATTACGATTTTACAGGATCTCCAGACCTTGCCCAAACGGTCGTTGTGACCTGTGTGCTCATGGGAATCCACTTCCATTTCACGGGATTAGCAAGTCTGAAGATTAAGGAGACCGACCGCATTGAAGCCCTCAAACAAGAACTTCGCAAGTTGGGCTACGCCATTCAATCGCATAACGACAGCGAATTGTCGTGGGAAGGTGAACGATGTGAACCAACATTCGAACCGATAGACACCTACGAAGACCACCGTATGGCCTTGGCATTTGCCCCTGCCGCCCTCGTTTTAGAGCATATCAAGATTCGCAACCCGGAGGTTGTCAGCAAGTCGTACCCGCATTATTGGGACGATTTACAAGTTGCCGGATTCCGCATTATCAAACAAGATTAACGATTATGATATATCTCATACTCATTCTTATAGCCCTAGGAGTGTTCACAGCACTGCTGGGAATCATCTCTTCCCATCGTGGTGGAGGCGACGACATCGTACATCCGGCCACGGCAAGTTGTGCCACTTGCACTGGCGATAATGATATGTGCGAACAAGATTGCATGCTCGAAGCTGCAACGAAAGATATAGAATACTTCGACGATGAGGAACTCGATGCCTATCACGACCGTCCTTCCAACCAGTATTCTGACACAGAAGCCGATGAGTTTTCGGAGATTATGTACACCATGAAACCCGAAGAAGTGAAGGCATGGAACCGTAGTCTCATCCTCAGAGGCATCAATATGCCCGACCAAATCAAGGATGAATTCATAGCATTAGCCGAATAATGGATATTCTCAGTTATAGTTTCTTCCAGAATGCACTGCTCGGTAGTCTGCTGGCGAGCATTCTTTGCGGATTCGTAGGAACGTATATCGTGACACGCCGGCTGGTATTTATCAGTGGGGGAATTACCCATGCGTCGTTTGGCGGAGTCGGACTGGGCGTGTATTTAGGTATCAACCCGATACTCTCGGCCATGATTTTCTCGGTTTTAAGTGCCTGTGGTGTACAATGGATGTCGCACCAAGGCGATACTAGAGAGGATTCAGCCATAGCCGTCTTTTGGACCTTTGGCATGAGTGTGGGTATCATCTGCAGCTTCCTAACGCCCGGTTTCATGCCCGACTTATCTTCTTTCCTCTTCGGAAGTATCCTCACCATCGACACGCCCGACCTGTGGTTACTCGGCTTGCTCACCCTTTTGACCATCGCAATATTTACCATTTTCTACCGACAGATACTCACTGTTTCGTTCGATTCTTATTTTGCGCGGTCGCAAAAGCTACCTGTCGATTTCATCGAATACATGATGATGATACTCATTGCCATGACCATCGTCGCCACATTGCGCATGGTCGGCATCGTATTGGCGATTAGTTTACTCACCATTCCGCAAATGACTGCCAATCTATTCACCTTCAATTTCAAGCGCATCGTGGCTCTCAGCATCCTCTTCGGATGGATAGATTGCTTGTTGGGACTGACACTTTCCTATAGTCTCAACGTACCATCGGGCGCTTCCATCATCTTTATGAGCATCATCATTCTTGTCATCATGAAAGTATTTGTAACACTTCGGTCGAAGTGGATTGTCCAACAAGCCCTCTCACAAAGCTGAAAACAAGTTGCCGACATATCGCCCTTACCCTGCCTATGATGGCATTTATGATCTTGGCAGGTTGCTCCACGCAGCATAATACTGCCAAGTCGAGATGGTGGCATGCTTTCAATACACGCTACAATGTGTATTACAACGGTAGCCAAGCCTACATAGACGGCTCTTTGGAAAAAGAGAATGGCAACGTAGACAACTTCACCGAGCTCATTCCTCTCTATCCTGTTAGCAACAAGAATAGTCGCGAACTGGGCAAAATGAACTTCGACAGAGCCATCGAAAAGAGCAAGAAAGCCATCCATCTGCATAGCATCAAGCGCCGACCGGAGTGGAATCCGGGACGTCATAAGACTGCTAAAGATATTGAATGGTTGAGTCGTCGCGAATACAATCCGTTTCTTTGGAAGGCTTGGATGCTCATGGGGCGTGCCCAATTCCATGAAGGTGCGTTCGACGATGCAGCTTCCACATTCGTTTATATGAGTCGCCTCTATCGCTCGCAACCCGCCATTTACGGAAAAGCACGGGCTTGGTTGGCCAAGGCCTACATTGAAGAAGGGTGGCTATACGATGCTGAAGACGTCATTCGCAACATACAACGCGACTCTATTCATTGGACAGCCCAAAAGGAATGGGACTATACCTACACCGATTACTACATCCATACGGGGGAATACGACAAGGCTATTCCCTACTTACAACGGGTGATTCGCCATGAGATGCGGCGCAAGCAACGGGCTAGAGAGTGGTATCTGCTAGGTCAACTATTGGAACTTCAGGGCAATAAAGCGGAGGCCTTAAAGGCTTATCAGCACGTAATCCGACTAAATCCGCCATACAATTTGGAGTTCAATGCACGCATATCAATGACGAAGGTAATGTCCGAAGGCCCGTCGGACAAAATGATTTCGTACCTCAAGCACATGGCCTCATCGCCCAACAATGCCGAATATCTCGACCAAATATACTATGCCATCGGCAACATTTACCTTACACGGCGCGACACCTTGCACGCTATTGACGCCTACGAACAAGGCAACGAAAAGGCTAAACGCAGCGGAATAGAGAAAGGAGTGCTCCTTTTGAGATTAGGAGACTTGTATTGGAACCGCGAGAAATTTGCTGATGCCCAGCGTTGTTACAACGAGGCTTTGGGCTTACTCGACCAAGATCGCAAGGATTATAAGCAACTATCAGAACGCACCAAGGTCCTAGACGAGTTGGTACCCCATACCAATGCCGTAGAATTACAGGATTCCTTGCAACGTTTGGCACTCATGTCCGATACCGATCGAAACAAGATTATCGACCAAATCATCAGCGATTTGAAGAAGAAAGAGCGTAAAGAACGTGACATGCAGGCTGAAATGGCCAGACAACAAAGTGGTGGTCAAACCGAATCGGGTCCAATCTCAACACCCCAAACACGACCTACAACTCCACAAAACAGCAAATGGTATTTCTACAATCCGATGGCTGTGGCACAGGGAAAAGAGACTTTCCAACGCCTATGGGGCAAGCGCGACAACGTAAACAACTGGCAACGCATCAACAAAACTGTTGTGCATGCCGACGGAAACACCAATACTTTACCTGCTGATTCTACACTCCAAAGGCAGGAATACCACACTCAAACACACCAAAATGCCGACAGTGCAGCTGCCGATCCGCACACTCGTGCTTATTATCTCGCCCAAATTCCATTATCCGCAGAGCAGTTAGCAGCTAGCAATAAGCTGTTGGCCGACGGTCTTTTCGGCTCCGGTGTCATCTTTAAAGATAAGATGGACCACCTATCTCTAAGCGAACGCACCCTCATCAGGCTCATTACGCATTTTCCAAAGTTTGAGAAAATGGACGAAGCCTACTATCATCTCTTCTTACTTTATTCTCGATTAGGACGTAAAGACCGCGCCCAAACCTACTTGGAGCTGTTGAAACACAACCATTCCAAAAGTGAATGGACGCGCCTCATAGCCGATCCAAACTTCGAAGAGAATGCTCGACAAGGCGAACAATTGGAAGATTCGCTCTATACAGCCACTTATAACGCCTTCCGTAACAACCGTTACAACGAAGTCAGCAACAATATTTCCATCTCCGACAGGCGTTTCCCCACTGGAGCCAATCGCGACAAATTCCTCTTCATCGGAGCACTTAACAAACTCAACAACGGCCATCTCGACGAGTGCCTACGCGACCTGAATATGCTCGTAGAGAAATATCCGGAGAGTCAGCTCAGCACCATGGCCGGCATGATTATCAACGGTGTGAAGGCAGGCAGGCAGGTTAGAAGCGGCCATTTCGACATGAGTGACATGTGGAATCGCCGCAGCGTGGTGCTCAACGAAAGCGACACAACACAGATACAAGGCTTCTCGACCGAGCGAAATACCCCATTCGTCTTCATGATGGTGTATCATCCTGACTCCATAAAGGAGAATCAATTACTCTTTGAACTGGCAAAATACAACTTCACCAACTATCTGGTACGCAACTTTGACATCAAGATTGAAGATGCCGACGGCCTTCGTCGTATGATGGTAACAGGCTTCCGAAACTTCGATGAAGCTTTACAATATGCTCGACAACTGCGCCAACAAGAGCATATCAACGCACTAAAAGGCAACGCACATCCTGTTATCATCAGCGACATCAATCTTCCCTTACTCGGTACACAGTTCAGTTATGCCGACTATGAAGCCTTCTATGCGAAACATTTCGCCCGGCTCAAAGTGTCGCTCTATCAACTCTTGACCGAGCCGATAGAGATAACAACAGACAAACAGCAGCCAGCCGCACCAAAAACAGAGGAAGAAATAGACCGCATACTCGATCAAAGCGACGACATCAACAATGGTATTTTCATCCCATTAGAAGATGAGAAACCTAAAACACAAGTTCCCAATACGGGCACAACGATTCCGCTTGAACCTGTTAAACCAACACAGCAGCCATCCAAGGGAGGCATCACCATCCCGATAGGTCAACCCGTAAAGCAACCAACGGTCGACAAAAACGCGCTACCAACAGTGAAACCCAAACCACTCCCCCAGCCTGCCAAACCTCGAAAAGAGAATACTGGCATCTACTTCGACAATGGTTTGCCGAAGACAGAGAGTAAGAAAAAGGGTACACAAGAGAACGAAAAAGATAAGAAAAAGTCCAAGCCGCTAGACTTGGAAGACGAATATTACGACTTAGATGGATTCTAGAATATGAGCAATGGATTGTTACTTTGGGTGGACGACGAGATAGAATTGCTACGCGCCCACATTCTCTTCCTCACCAAGAAAGGCTACGAAGTAGAGACCACCAACAACGGCAGCGACGCCATAGACATGGTTTCGCAACGCACTTACGACCTTATCTTACTCGATGAGATGATGCCCGGTCTCTCCGGATTGGAGACTTTGCAGCGCATCAAGGAGATTTCGCCGGCCACACCGGTTGTTATGGTGACGCGAAGTGAAGAAGAGAATATCATGGAACAGGCTATCGGGAAAAAGATAGCCGACTATCTCATCAAGCCGGTGAATCCCAATCAGATACTCCTATCACTCAAAAAGAACATCCATAGTCGCGAGATTGTAAGCGAAGTAACACAGACCGGCTACCAACAAAACTTCCAACAGATTTCCATGCAAATGCAAGACTGTCGTACACACGATGATTGGACAACACTTTATCGCCGACTGGTGCACTGGGAATTGGAACTAAGCCACGCCGACAGTGCCATGACCGACATGCTACGTATACAGAAAGACGAGGCCAATCAGGGCTATGCCAAATACGTCAAACAGCATTATATGGACTGGATGGAGCAATTAGCACAGGCTCGCAAGACGGGACAACAGGCCACAGACAGACCTCTGATGAGCCCCGACATTTTCAAACACAGTGTATTTCCACCGCTCGACCAAGGCGAAAAAGTGTATCTCGTGGTCATAGACAACTTTCGTTACGACCAATGGCGTACTATCATGTCCGATCTCAGCGACCAGTTTGAAATCAGCGAAGACCTCTATCAATCCATCCTACCCACTGCTACTCAATACGCACGTAACGCTATTTTCAGTGGATTGATGCCTGCCGAAATAGCTCAAATGTACCCGGAACTGTGGGTAGATGAGGAAGAAGACGAGGGAAAAAACCTGAAAGAAGACGAGTTGATAGCCACACAAATAGCGCGTTTTCGCCGTCGTGACACGTTCAGCTACCATAAAATCAATGACTCAGACGGTGCAAAAGACTTCATGAGTCATCTCAACGAACTAGAAAACTACGATCTAAACGTAGTTGTTGTGAACTTTATCGACATGCTATCCCATGCTCGTACCGAGTCGCGTATGGTACGCGAACTTGCCAAAGACGAAAGTGCCTACCGCTCCATCACACGAAGTTGGTTCAGACACTCGGTGCTGGCTGACCTCTTCAAGCACCTTGCCGGGCAGTCATGTCGCGTCATCGTTACCACCGATCACGGTAGTATACGTGCCCAAAAGCCAGTAAAAATCATCGGCGACCGCAACACCAACACCAATCTGCGGTATAAGTTGGGACGCAATCTAGCCTACGACGACCGACAACTGTTCGTCATTAAAGAGCCACGCAAGGCTCTATTGCCTTCACCCAACATCAGTACGAGTTACGTATTTGCTACAGGCGACGACTTCTTTGCCTATCCCAACAATTACAACTATTACGTGTCGTACTACAAAGACACGTTCCAACATGGTGGCATCTCTATGGAAGAGATGCTCATACCGTTGGTAACACTCACTCCACGCAAACGTTAATTCCTTGATACATGCAAGAACAACTATTATTATACTTGACACGTGGTATCGCTTTCATACTTGGTATAATTGCTGTTACCGTGATGATAAAGCGATTCATCAACAATTGGCGCTCTGTACGTCCATTGGCTTTAGGGCGCAATATCAACACGCCTGTCACATGTTACTACCCGGACAACTTGACAAAATTTCTATATCGTGTATTCTTTGACCCTCAAGATATCAATTTTACTTCTTATTATACAGCCATAGGACTGATAACTCTCTCCCCCGCCGAGTTTTTTAGTATCATGATAACTGTTAGCTTCATGCTGCTAGTCATGATATATAAATTAGGGAAACTCATTGTACACTATCGCCGGTTAAGCTCTAAGATACCCGCAGTGGAATTATCTGCCGAGGGTATCAGACTCATTACCACCCTAAACGATGCTGCTGTATGCTATATGGAAGATAGTTGGAGCAATGTAAAGCGGGTATTCCTATATCGCCATTACGCCAAGATTATAACCAAGAAGCGTACATATTATGCTTTTCATGATACCCACGACCTTGATGTCAGAGACAAAATAGCCATGCACTTCAAACGCAATAGAGATGAACTCGTGTTTGAAAAGTCCGTTCAGCCATCTTCACCCAATCTATTATTGACCGTGCTATGCTTTGTTATTGGACCCATTCTCAGTATTCCACTCTATATTATCTACAATAGAGAAGATACGAAAAGTGCGCGAATATATCTTATCGCGAGTTTAATTCTCCCAATAATTGTTAGTATATTTTACTGTGTCAGTACTTCTTAGCAATGAAACAACAAATTAAAATCACAGAATATGAAAATTAAAATCGACTCATTAGACAACATCCACGAGGCTGCCAAACAATTTATCGAGCACATGGGCGAAGGTAAAGTATTCGCTTTCTACGGTAAGATGGGTGCCGGAAAAACCACATTCATCAAAGCTATATGCGAAGAGATGGGCGTGGAAGACGTCATTACATCACCCACTTTCGCCATTGTCAACGAATATCGGTCGAACACAACCGAAGAAATTATCTACCATTTCGACTTCTATCGCATCAAGAAACTGGAAGAAGTCTACGACATGGGATATGAAGATTACTTCTATAGTGGAGCCCTCTGTTTCTTGGAATGGCCCGAACTCATCGAGGAAATACTTCCCGGCGATGCCACGAAGGTGACTATCACGACCGAAGAAGACGGTTCTAGGAGCGTGGAGTTTTAACCTCTCCCCCGTCCCCTCTCCCAAGGGGACGGGGGAGATAAAGTATCTCTTCGCAAGACAACTATTGGGAAAGATGAATACATTCTGCAACTAAATAACATGCCGACAAGTACTCCACCGTAAGCAACAATACCTTAACTTCTAACCCATAGATTCCCCACTCCTCACTCATAACCCCTCACTCATAACTCATCATTCCTCACTTATCACTCCCAAATCGTCTACTTGTCAACCTGTCAACTTATCTACTACCAGACTGCATCGTTCCGGCAACATTGCTGCCTCAACTTTGCAGCATCGCTGAACAGGCTTAACAGTAATGCTGCCACAACCTTGCAGCCAATTAAGTTTGTAAGTTTTTGATTTTAGGAGTTCTTGAGTCATAAGACAAAACCGCAGACTATATAGGGCGAGCTCTATTCTCTCCTCATATCAACACTTCCTCTTATTTTCCCCAAAACGTGCCGACGAAATTGACGGAACCATATTTATCGGTAATAACATAGGCAAACGGATGGTCACAATAGAACTTTACTTGATCCGGCCGAGGATTTTCTACCGTGGCACTCAACACAGCTATCTCGGCAGTTGTGACAGATTGTGCTTCCGTCTTCTTCTCTGCCACAATTAACTTCGACTTTTGTTTCACCTCCTTTATATAGAGTGGTACCTGACCTTCAGTCATCTTAGAGAAGTCAGCTGCCGCTCCAAAAGCAATTCCAAGCCCCATTGACACCAGATAATCATTGAGTGTATAAGACGTCTCCAATGCCATGCGCGGCAAAGCCAACTCAACCTGTGCCATTTTGTGCATATTCTTCTGTAACAATCCCCATGACTTTGTATCCAATTGACGAACGACTTTTGCCAACACTACACCCTCTTTGGGCAGTAATACATACATGTGATAACCGGCCGTATAGGGTATTTGCAAGATTCGGAAGTCACCGGCATCGTAGTATAATAACTGACGCAGCGTATTATGCATCATCTGTACCTCAGCAATCTTCTGTTCGCCATCAAAGAAAGGGGCATCGGGTTCTGTATCAGCAGCATCGAATGGATACTTCCAAAAACCGTGGAAACGAACTTCGGAAGTCAATGTGATATTCTGCTTCTCAACACTTCGCATGCTCGCAAAATAATACTTTGTTGCATTTTCTTTAAATGCGGGCGATAGAACGAGACCATCCGGCACGTCTATCGTATTGGCAACCTCTGCAAACGACCACTTTGGTTCCTGTTTGCCATGCCCCCTATAAGCTTGACTCAACATCATTTCATGCTGCAAGACACGCATCTGTAGTGAGTTGTCAAAGCCCAATACCCGCTCAAATGCCTTACGCGTATCTCCGACCGCACCATCATTGATGATACTAAGGGCATAGGTGAGCCCCTGCGGAGAAAGGAAAACAGACTTCTTCGATGTCTTATTAAACAGTTGTTTGAAGAGTTGAAAGGCCATTCGATTGTTCGTTTGCTGCACCAACGCACTGTCTTTAGCCGACGGTGCACGCGAGTCAAGAAAGTCTTGAGCAACCTTGTCAAGTCGCATATTTAGCACTGTGACACTGTCTTTATCTACCTTTTGAGTACTCATCTTTGGCTTGCAACCAATTGTCAATAGGCAACTAAGGCTCGCAAACCCAAACATAGACATGATAAACTTCATTCTTTTCATACAAAATACTGTTTTGATTACATCGCAAATATACGAAAAAGCCCAGCAAACCATAGGTTTACCGGGCATAATATCTGTTAATACGATTTACTTAACTAGAATGACAAGATACTTACTTGTACTCCAGAAGAGATTAGGATTCGTGATACGTAACACGTATTGCTTATTAGCATCCGTGGTCAAAGTGTAACTGCTAGACGGATGAGTGGTCATAACCTTAGCCGACTTGCTATACAGTTTGATGGTGTTGTCTACACGAATATCAATCTTAGTGAAGTAACTCTTGTTGAAATTGGCCTGTAATACCTTACCATCATCGAGAATACGCTGCTCTTTCAACTCTTTCTTCGTACCGAAAACATACCAAGCCGTGTTGAGTTGCTTGTCTTGTGCGCTGATGGTCTGGCTCTTAGAATTACTCTCAGAAGCCAAGTTGTTCACATTCGTATTAAGGTTATTGATGGTCTCATCAAGCTCTGAGATGTGAATATCCTTTGCATCGAGTTCGGCTCTAAGCTGTTGCAACTGTTGATCTTTCTCATCCAACTGCTTCACCAAATTCTCTATTGTACTCTGCATCTGCGTACCCTGCATACTACTTTGACTCACCTGATTACGCAATTTAGCAATGAGTTCGCGGTTACGCTTCATAGTCTGAGAGATAAACTGGATGTTCTCACGAATCTGTTGAGATTTGTTAGCACCCTCACCATCCTTGACAATGCTGACTCTATTTTCTGCCTCATTGATTTCGCGGAATCCTTCCTGAATCTCATTCAGCGTTGCCATCATATCATTCACCTCATCATCTTTCTGAGCAATGATTCTCTGAAGTGAATCGGTTTGTGCCATATCGGCGAGACCCGACTGCGGTTTACCCTGTTTGCACCCCGTCAGCGTCAACATAAATGCGCCTGCTACTAACAACAAAAACTGTTTCATATTATTTATTCCTTTGTTTTTTTATTTGCTTTTGCATCTGCTCCAGCCAATACTATCACGATTTCACCTCGTGGTTCTGTAACTGTGAAATGCTCTATTACCTCTTTTAAAGAGCCACGTACGTGCTCTTCGTGTACTTTGGATATTTCTCGTGCCACACTCACCTGTCGCTCTTCACCGAAGAACTCTGCGAATTGCTGTAACGTCTTGAGCAATCGATAGGGCGATTCATAGAACACCATCGTACGCGTCTCGGCCTGTAATGAGAGTAAACGTGTCTGCCTACCTTTCTTCTGCGGTAGAAATCCTTCAAAACAGAAGCGGTCGCAAGGCAATCCCGATGACACGATAGCCGGTATACAAGCCGTTGGCCCGGGAAGCGTTTGTACCTCTATGCCGGCATTAGCAGCCTCGCGAGCCAAATAAAATCCGGGGTCGCTGATGCCCGGTGTGCCCGCATCGCTAATGAGAGCCACGTTTTGCCCAGTCTTGAGTCGCTCTACAATTCCATCGGCTGTGCCATGCTCGTTGAACTTATGATGTGACATGAGTCGATTCTTGATGTCGAAATGCTTCAACAAAATGCCCGACGTACGCGTGTCTTCGGCAAGAATGAGATCGACCTCTTTCAAGATTCTGATCGCACGCATTGTCATATCTTCCAAGTTTCCTACAGGCGTAGGCACAATGTACAATATACCCATACTGGTCACAAATGTAGTTAAATAATCTATTACCGCAAAAAAAGCCACTGTTTCTTTGCAATTTTTAAAACGTCTTCGTAATTTTGCGTCTATATGACAAACAATATGATAGTGGAATCACACCGTCCCGGACGCATAGAAGTGGTGTGCGGTTCCATGTTCTCAGGTAAAACAGAGGAACTCATCCGTCGCATGAGACGAGCTAACTTTGCCCATCAAAGAGTAGAAATATTCAAACCTGCGATGGACACGAGATATTCTGAAGAGGACGTAGTGAGCCATGATAAAAACGTAATCAAGTCTACTCCCATCGAATCTTCGGGTTCGATACTGCTATTGGCAGAGGATATTGACGTGGTAGGTATCGACGAAGCGCAATTCTTGGACGATGGTTTGGTCAATGTTTGCAACCAATTGGCTAATCGAGGAGTGCGAGTTATCGTAGCCGGACTGGACATGGATTATCAAGGAATACCTTTCGGACCGATTCCAGCTCTATGTGCCATTGCCGATGAAGTGACCAAAGTGCACGCCATCTGTGTAAAGTGTGGAGCCTTGGCTTACGTCAGTCATAGACTGGTGAAGAGCGATAAGCGCGTCATGCTGGGCGAGCAAGAGAAGTACGAACCGCTATGTCGTGACTGCTATCAGAAAGCTTTGGAAGAAGAAGTATCAATATAAACTGAATGAGAAAGGAGATAACATTCGACAAATTCATCCGGTGGACAGGCACAGGACTGCTCATCATCGGTGTGCTCTACATGGTTAACTACCTCAGTAGTGTACTACTGCCATTCTTTATTGCATGGCTTTTCGCCTATTTATTATATCCACTGGTTAAGTTTTTCCAGTATAAATTGCACGTCAAAGTACGTGCATTAGCCATTCTACTGACCATGCTTGTGGTGCTGTTGGTTATCGGTCTCTTAGTCTATATGATTATTCCGCCCATGATTGAACAGTTTAATAAACTGGGAGATTTTATCAGTCTTTGGGCACATAAGACGGCACACACCAACAATCTCACCAATTATATATCGCATTGGGTGCAGGAAAATCAAGAAGCGATAGAGACATTTTTCAAGAGTAGCGACTTCACGGAAACTCTAAAGACGGCTATGCCCAAGGTTTTCTCGCTTGTAGGACAAACAGCTAGCATCTTGATTAGCATCATAGCCTCGCTCATCGCCCTGCTCTACATGTTCTTCATCCTCATGGATTACGAATATCTGACGACCAACTGGATTCGTATATTTCCGGAGAAGAATCGTCCTTTCTGGCAATCATTGAGCGAAGACGTAGCTCGTGAACTCAACAATTATATCCGTGGCCAAGGCATGGTAGCTCTCTGTATGGGCATTATGTTCTGCATAGGATTCACCATTTTAGACTTCCCCATGGCCATCGGTCTAGGTATTCTTATAGGAATCCTCGACCTAGTACCCTATTTACATACCTTCGCACTCATCCCTACTGCCTTTTTAGCCATGCTGAAAGCAGCTGATACCGGACAGAATTTTTGGGTCATCTTCGGCCTTGCCATAGGATTATTCTGCCTCGTTCAAGTGATCACCGATATGATAGTAACACCCAAAATCATGGGTAAGGCAATGGGACTCAATCCTGCTATCCTGCTTCTCTCCCTCTCTATTTGGGGTGCTATCCTCGGTTTTATCGGATTAATTATAGCCCTACCTCTCACTACCCTACTTATAGCCTACTGGCAACGATACGTAACAAAGGAAGAAGGAAGACTTGAAGACGCAGGTATATCGTTAAAAGATGTAAAAGAGAATAAATAGTTTAACTTCTATTTTCTCTTCTCAACAAAATTAACTACCTTTGCACACGCTTTTAAGGACTATCAAGTCTTGATCCGCTAGCTCAGCTGGTAGAGCACAACACTTTTAATGTTGGGGTCATGGGTTCGAGCCCCATGCGGATCACAAAGCACGAAAAAGGGGATTCTTCACGAATCCCCTTTTTACGTTTGATACATAGACACTTGTGTTTCAAATTCGTTAGTTTATAGGATTATCATACATCTCACAAACCTTGATGTGCCTTTCCTGACTTTGATGGATATAAAAATAATAACTTTATCATATCCGACAACCCTTAAAAGTGCGTTTCCTTTCAGTAATTATCTAACCATACTTTCATCATATCCTCGTACTTTCTCAATCTCTGGCATCTCTTGAGCAGCATCAAAATCAGCTTTGTGCCGACTATAATAGTCCTCATCCGGTGTACAAGTAACTATATAATAATCCACATTTCCTCTATCAACATCTTTCCCTAGACCAATGAGCGAACCATCCTCGCATAACATCATGGGCAAACCTTTTGATAAAAGGCGTACTTCGACCACTCTATTCATATTCCAATGCAAAGAACCCAATTTATCAAACCCACTTTGATCCGGCGCGAAAAACACTTTCTTGTATGTACAAACCAAACACCACCAACGACTGCTGGCAGAAAGAATAACAGCCTTACCATAATGTTTGTCATCATAGACATATTCTACTTTATCAAAAACAAAAGGCAAAGAGGCAAATCGATTGAAATCTCTCCAATACTCTTCCTCGGTGATACGTTCATATAAGCAGTCTTGCCGAATCATGTTTTTTATCATCCCGGCAGCATCAGCATGTTGTACAATATAAGCATACGAAAATTCCGTTTTGAAAGCATGCTCTATGACGTTTCCTTTTTGGTATATATAAGTCTTGAAATCATAATCATTGAAACGCAAGAATGATTTTATTCCAAACAAATGATATTTGTTTATCAACTCACGAATAACCGTCAATGTGCCCCCTATCACTTCCTCGCCATCATTTATTGGCACCATAACCGTGACAGAAAGAGAATGGGAATGTTGTAAACATAAAGCCTGTGCATCAAACTTGTAATGTATCTTTAGCTCATCCCATCCTTTTACAAGGCTGTCATAAATTTCTTCAAAATCGTTTTTCCAATGCTTTCGCTTCAAAGGCTGCATGACAGAGAAAACCACCTGACTCCGTTTTATTCCTTTACCTATCAGTTCAAACGAACAGTTTATAGAATCAATCGTATATTCTTTTCTTGTTTCGTTATGGCCTATCCGCTCACCGGCCAAGTTTTCTATCAACCTTACGAATTTAAATTTCGGTGCATACTCCATCCAGAGAATCAGTCCACCAACAAACAAAGCGACGATACCCGGACCTATACCACCAATAGATATAAAGTAAAAGCAGACACTCACCTTTAATATAAATGAGATGATATAGAACAGTCGGCGAAATACTGAAGACATATATGGTATTGCATTTATATTTATAATATCAGAAGTATATGCAAAGATAGCAAAAGAAAAATAATCAAAATGATTCTATCATCACCTTTTTAGGAATGTACAGCTGAAAAGACCATGCGCAGTAAACCATGTATGGGAATATGGCCACATCATATCTCTATACTACCACTCCATAACACAACAGTATAACCTTGTTACCCTGTCCTTTTTACTTATCGAAGTTGGAAGATTCATCTATTTTATCTACTTTTGTAACCTTATATACAGTATATTACATGAAAAAACAGATACTCTTATTCACTCTATTTGTCGTTAGTCTCTCGTCTTGGATGCGAGCCTCCACCCCACTATATTTCTACCACATAGGGCTGACCGAAGGCTTATCGCAAAGCACCATATTTGATATTGCCCAAGACAAGAGAGGATTTCTATGGGTAGCCACAAGTGCAGGCCTCAATAGATACGACGGTTACGAGTTTAAAGTATTCCGCCATTCAGATAGCAATCAGTATAGTATTGGCGACGACGCCATCAAAAACCTATTCATAGACAGCACAGACCAACTATGGATAGGAACCGCAACAGGTTTGGCGCACTACAATGTTGACAAGGGATACTTTGAAAACTACAAGGCTCCAAAAGGTGGAAGCATACGCCATCTTTGCCAATATGCCAAGAGTAAACTCATCGTGAACAACAATGGTGGCGTGTATCTGTTTGATACACAAAGCCGAAAATTCATTCAGAAACTCCACCTGCCGTACACTTCGTGTATGTATCAAGCCGGCCACACAGTATATATTGCAACCGTATCTGGGCTGTATATGCTCAACACACAGACCCGGAAAGTATGGAAATCGGATTTTGCCAAATGGCAGGGACGGCATATACAAGACATGTTTTTACACAAAAATCGGCTATGGATAGGAACTGAGGGGGAAGGTCTGTACTGTATTGACTTGCAAAACAAGCAAGAACGGCATTTTACAGCGAGCAATTCACCACTATGTTCCAACTATGTGCGCAGCCTGTCAGTAGATAGTGACGGACAGTTATGGATAGGAACGGTCAATGGTCTGAACATCGTTGACACCCAAGACAAATGGCAATACATAGGTAGCAACTCATTCGACGAAGGCAGTCTATCGCAAAACTCTGTCAGATGCATATTGCGCGACAATCAAAAAGGTATGTGGGTAGGTACCTATTTTGGTGGTCTGAACTACTACAACCCACAGAAGAACCGATTCACCAAGATACGCCACAATCGCAGTATCGATGCCAACAACCACAATATAACCAGCTTTATAACACAAGATTCGCATCAAAGACTGTGGCTAGGGACCAATGGTGGTATCGCTATCTACGATTATCAGCAACACGCCTTCAACTATATCACAACACGAGACGGATTACGGTCGAACGACATCAAATCCATCTACATACATCCTACCAACGGAAATATCTATGTAGGAGCCCAATTAGGAGGGTTGTGTATCGTCACCCCGATAACCAATAAGACTCAAGTCTACACTACACATACCGGAAATGCCGACGACAACAGTATCTATGCCATCACCAAAGGTACCAATGCCCATACCTTACTACTAGGTACACTCACCGGATTGAGACACTTCAACACCCTCACCCATCAATTCTCAGAAGTGCGCACAGCCACAGGTGGCAAACTACCCCAACGCAAAATCAGGGTCATAGAACAAGACGGCATGAACCGTCTATGGACCGGAGCCGAAAATGGACTGATAGTCTACGATGCCAAGGAAGCCACACTACGAGAGAATAGTATCATAAACCAGAAGCATCTACTACGCCACGTAGCCATTAACAGTATCACCCTCACCGACCGACAGGCGTGGGTGGGTACCCAACGGGGACTCTATTGTGTAAATATAGCTACGGGGGCTACCAAACAATACACCGTTGCCAGCGGTCTGCCTAGCAACATGGTTTACGGCGTTGTCGTCGATAAGCGCGGTAGTTTATGGATTAGTACCGACAACGGCCTATGTTGCTGGAACACCAAAACCCATCAATTCAGAAACTTTACCAATGCCGACGGCATCTCCAGCAACCAGTTTCTGCCCAATGCCTACTATCAAAGCCCTACCGGAGACATCTATTTCGGCAGCGTAAATGGCATTACAAAATTTAATCCGCAGCACTTTGCGAACAATCATTATGCCCCACAGCCTATACTCACCGAGCTCAGACTGTTTAATACGGTCGTCACTCCAAACGACAAGACCCACATATTACAGACGCAAATAGAACGCACCCATGCCATCACTTTATCCCCCGGACAATCCATGTTGGCCTTTAAATTTTCCGTACCCAACTTCATTGCCGGTGCACACAACACATTTGCCTACAAACTGGAAGGCTACGAAAGTGAATGGCATCAAGGAAATAAGAGCCGTATAGCATCCTATTCCAACCTTCCTCACGGCACCTATCAATTATTAGTAAAGGTAGCCAACAACGACGGTCTATGGGGAAAGGCAAAGAATATGCTCGAAATCGAGGTCTTACCCCATTGGTATCATACGTGGTGGTTTAGGCTATTAAGCCTCATTGTGATAGCGCTGGCGTCTATCATGATATTCCGTTATCTGTTAGAAAGGAAAAAGATGGAAATGCAGTTGGCTCAGGAGCGAGCCGAAAAGAGGCGCATCAGCGAAGTCAACGAGATGAAACATAAATTCTTTATCGACATTTCTCACGAGCTTCGTACGCCACTGACCTTGATAACATCGCCCTTACAAGAATTGCAAGAACGCACAACCGACCCATGGCAACAGCACCAATTACAACTGATACATACCAATACCAATCGGTTGTTGCACTTGGTAAACCAGCTACTAGACTACCGAAAGGCCGAAACCGGTAATTTCCAATTGCAGGTAAAGCCTATATCGCCGGCCAATCTATTGACAAGATTGTATGAAGTGTTCGGAAAGAAGGCTGCCAAACTAGGCATAGACTATCAAATAGATATAGAGAATTTGCCCAAAGAAACATATTGCGACCCCAATTTTATCGACATTATAATAAACAATCTACTCTCTAATGCTTTCAAGCATACCACACGTGGACAAACAATTAGCTTAATAGGAAATGTCGAAGACAAATATATGGTACTCTCTGTAGCAGATACCGGCGAAGGAATCGCACCCGAACATCAAACCAAAATATTCGAGCGATTCTACCAAACAGATAGAGACCATGCCGGAACAGGTATCGGACTTTCGCTCGTGAAGCATCTCTGCACGCTGCACCATGGCGAGATTACGGTCGAAAGCAAACAAGGAGAAGGCAGTCGGTTCACCGTTTTATTGCCTTATAGGGCAGAAGACTACCAAGAGAATGAGAAAGTTATTACCACTACTCAAGCCCAAACGGCTGTTTCAGAAAATGCCGAAACCATCATGATAGTGGAAGACAATGACGATATTAGAGAATATATCAGAAGCTCGCTAGCCCCACAATACCGTATCTTGACGGCTGAGAACGGACAAGAAGCTTTAAGTTTATTGACAACCGAACAGCCCCAACTCATCGTCACCGACGTGATGATGCCTCTGATGGATGGCTTGGAATTCTGCAAACATGTAAAACAAACGATAGAGACTTGCCACATTCCGGTCATCATTTTATCGGCAAAAACCGAGCAAAGCGAGCAGTTAGAGGGTCTCAAACTAGGCGCCGACGACTATATGCCCAAACCCTTCTCCATGTCGATACTCAAGAGTAAGATTCACAATATACTACGTACACGCCATCTAGCTATTGAACATTACAAGGGCAAAGTAAACATACAGCCTCAAGAGATAGCCGTCAATCCGATAGACCAAGACTTCTTGAAGAGTGCGCTGGAGATAGTAGAAAAGCATCTCACCGACAGCGACTTCTCTACAGAGAGGTTTGCCCGTGAGATGCTTATGAGTAGATCGAATCTTCATCTCAAGATGAAGGCCTTAATAGGCGAATCTACCAATGAGTTCATCAAGCGCGTAAAATTCAAGAAAGCTTGCGAACTACTACGTAGTAGAAGGTACAGCATCAGTGAAATCGCCTATATGACAGGGTTCAATACTCCCTCCTATTTCACTGCAAGTTTTAAATCTCGCTTCAATTGTCTACCTTCCGAGTATGCCGACAGAGACGTCACTGCCACTTCGGATTCTGCTGATACTTAGGCAATAAGTCTAAGTCGCGCTGTGGAATTGGTAGCAATTCGTGCTTGCCTTCTTGTGTAAACTCCGAACATATATAATAGGTGGCACCCTCACTGTACCAATTGACGAGGTTCTGCTCGGTCTTCTTGATACTCTGATAGTATATGCCCCAACGTACAAGATCCTGTCGGCGCTGTCCTTCGAAGGCTAGTTCGTAAGCTCGCTCATCGCGTACAGCCTGCTGGAACGAGGCATAATCCAACCCCGACAAATCGCAGACACTACTTGGAGTGGCCACAGGCAATCCATAACCACGACGACGTACCATGTTGATAGCGGTGTAGGCCTCAGCCGTGGGAC
Source organism: Prevotella sp. DNF00663 (assembly GCF_001553265.1). Taxonomy (GTDB): domain Bacteria; phylum Bacteroidota; class Bacteroidia; order Bacteroidales; family Bacteroidaceae; genus Prevotella. The sequence goes on from NZ_KQ960659.1 coordinate 23,206, forward strand.
GCTTATGCCATTCATTCAAAGCCTCAGCATAGAGTAGCAACACGTCGGCATAGCGCAGCACATACCAATTGACATTCGACAGATTGGCATCTACCAGATAATTATTTTCTTCCACATACTTCTCGGTATCCCACTTACCCGGACAGATATTATTGGCATACGAGCGCTTCAATTCGTCTTTAGCATCTTCGGCAAAGCTCTCTTCAAAGGTACCTTGGTTAGACAAAGTCTGTTTGCCCTTAGCTGTATAACGATAGTCGGCAAACGAGATTGCCCACCTCTTATCATTGGCATGATTCGGCCAAGAGCCTAAGAAAGTAGGTATGACACGCCAGTTAGCTGCATTACGAATACCTTTGATACCACTAGCCGATACACCGTTCCACTTCCCGATACGCCCACTGGCATCTTCTGTCCCACGTCCTGTAATCGAAGGAGAATAGAACGACACCTCAATAAGGCTTTCGGCAGAATCCCACTTGCCATTACAGGTGTTCTTCCAAAGCTGTTCATAGTCGGTAAGCAGATGGTGTTTGCCCGACTCTATCAACACCTTAGCCGTCTTAGCAGCCTCTTCCCACTTGCTTTCATCGTGTACCGGATACCCCGCCCACGTAGCATACACCTTCGTCAACAATCCTAAAGCAGCTCCTTTAGACATACGGAAAGAGTTATCAGAGCGCAGTTGGTCGTCAGAAGCGTACGGTAAATTCTGCACAGCATACTTCAAATCGGCCTCGATAAATCGGTACACACTGTCGGGAGCAGTTTGTTCGAACGTCTTAGGACTTTCTTGCGAAGCACTGGTCTTCGTTGTCAGCGTGATATGTCCATACCAACGTAACAACTCAAAATAATATAAGGCACGCAGACATCGAGCTTCGGCCATATAAACAGTGGCTAGTTTCTTATCTACATCATTATAAGTATCGACCTTACTTGACAGATTTTCCAAGAAGTCGTTGGCATTATAAATGGCCGAATACAGTTCTTTCCACGTAGCTCTCACCTCGTCTTGTGTGCTGGTATAGGCATTGGCAGGTACCAAACGAAAGCCGTTGGTACTGGAACCTTCGCATTTTGCCAAGTCGGTAGGCAGTGTAAAAAGCAACGACAGATGGTATCTATACAGTCCCTCATTGGTCATACTGCGATACACACCGAGCAAAACTTTCTCGGCATCCTTCGCACTATTCACGTATTTATCTTTTTCCACCTCAGTGAAGTTCTGCTCATTGAGCGAGCATGAGCCTAGTACTATCAAAGCTAAAAGCCCACTTGCAATATATCGAAAAATGTTTTTCTTCATGACACTATGTTTATTTATTAGAATTGTACTTCCAAACCGAATGTAAATACACGGCTCTTAGGATATGCTCCCCAATCAAATCCCGGCATCAACGGACTATTACGCATGTTCACTTCGGGGTCGTAACCACTATATTTGGTTAAGCAGAAGAGATTTTGAGCCGTACCATAAACACGCATTTTGCTCAAATGCCACTTGCGGATGAGCTGAGATGGGACGGTGTAACCGAGTGTAATATTCTTCAATCTTAGGTAAGAGCCATCTTCAACAAAGCGTGAATAGAGTTCGTTCTTCACATAGCCTTTGGCCGACGGAACCATGTTAGAAGCATGGGTAGGCGTCCATCGGTCGGCCGTTTCAGCCAATTGGTTGCTGCGTTCGTCCTGAGTTTGCGTATTAAACATACGAGTGGCATTATACACATCGTTACCACAACTGAATTGGAAGAGGATACTCAGATCGAAACCTGCATAGTTAAAGGTGTTGGTAATACCGCCATACCATGTGGGATAACCATTACCAATAACGGTACGGTCGGCAGTATCAATGACTCCATTGCCATCAATATCCTTATATTTCACCATGCCGGGAACCACTTGTCGACCGGCATGCTTGCTAATATCAGCCACACCGGGCTTCAAGGTCATCGTTCCCGATGGCGTAAGATTGAAGTCGGACATCTGATAAACGCCATCAAACTGATAGCCATAAATCTTACCAAGCGACTCACCTACCATCGCTACATAGTCGTAGCTGCTGAAATTGGAGTTGAAACGAGTAGCTGAATACATCGACAGTGTACCGTCTTGCAACGACTTCAAGGTATTTTTAACGAAAGACACATTGATATCGGTCTGCCACATGAACTTCTTGCTACGAATATTGACGGTATTCAAGTTCAATTCCAAGCCCTTGTTCTGAACCTTACCAATGTTCTGCCACTGCGATTCAAAGCCGGTTACATAAGCTAAATTCTGTGCTAAAAGCAGGTCTTTGGTATTTTTGACATAGAAATCGGCCGATAGATTCACTCTACTATCAAACAAGCCAAGGTCTATTCCGGCATTCAATGTCGACTGACCTTCCCACTTCAAGTTCATATTAGCCAACTGTTTCGGGGTAAGCACAGTTACCATCTTGTTGCCAACACCATACTTACTCTCTGTATAGAGGTCCATAGAGAGGTAATTAGAGATACGATCGTTGCCCACAGTACCCCAACCCAAACGCAGTTTCAAGTTAGAAATAGGCTTCACATTCTTCATAAACTTCTCCTCAGAAACACGCCATGCTGCTGAGAACGAGGGGAAATAGCCCCACTTATGGTTCTTGGCAAACACCGTAGAACCATCGGCACGGACAGTTGCTGTGAGCAAATAACGATTGTCGAAGTTGTAGTTAGCTCGCGCAAAGAAAGATAGTAGTTTCTTTTCATAGCGGTTAGTAGCCACCTGACTAGGCGTTGCTCCCAAACCAAGATTGTCGTTTCCTAGATTCTCAAAGGGGAAATCCTTGGCTTGTCCTAGAAGATACTCATTGCTACGGAAAGAAAATTCATGTCCCAACATCGCATCTAAATGATGTTTCTTGGCCAAGATGGTCTTATAGGTTAGGGTATTATTGGTAGACCAACGTAAGTCTTTCTGCATCTGAGTAGAACCATACGTGCCTCCACCACGATAAGCTTGGCTGGAATTCTCGCCATAAAACAAATCGGTACGCGTATTGGTGACATTGTAAGTAGCCGCACTTCTCAAAGTCAAACCTTTCATCAGTCGCACATTGAAAGCTAAATTGGCTCCCCACAATTCTGCCTGTACACGATTATTAACAGCCTCCGACTGTTTGATAGGGTTGATTTGGGAGTAACTATCGTTCTCTTGAAGCAACAAAGGGTCGAACACCGAGGTGAGCAATTCCTCATCGGTAACTTGCAAGCCACCCGTAGGACGAGCACGAAGCAGATTAGACAGCACGTTCAATGTACCACCCGTGCCGGCCGTACCGATACCTTTTTTCACCGAATTGGAGTAATTGATGGTAGCATCCATGTTGATGCTCTTGTTGATATTCTGCTTCAAACGCAACTTACCGGTATTCTTCTGAAAACTACTATTGGTGAAAATACCGTCTTCATCGAAATGAGAGAACAAGACAGAATACTGAGAATCCTTACTACCTCCGGATATACTGAAGTCATGATTCTGCGACCAAGTAGACTTAAATGCTTCTTTCTGCCAGTCGATACCGGACACATGAAGATAATCATCCAACGACTGGTAGCGATAAGGATTACCATCTGCGTCGTTTCCTTCCTTATAATAAGTGCCTGCATACTTCGTAGGGTTAATCTCCATCTGTAGTTTTGCAAACTCATAAGGATCTAACAAGTCCAAATGTTTTGAGATTGAACGCAGACTAAACGAACCATTATAAGCAATGACCGGACGCCCTTGCTTTCCCGATTTCGTCTTTACCAGCACCACACCATTGGCTGCTCTGGCACCATAGATAGCCGATGCCGACGCATCTTTCAACACATCAATAGACTCTATGTCTGAGTTAGCAAGGTAATCAATATTGCTTACCTCAAACCCATCGACGATAAACAGCGGTGAAGAATCACCATTCACGGTACCGACACCACGAATCTTTATATCAAAACCCGAACCGGGAGTACCATCAGCAGCCGTTACTTGCACGCCGGCCATCTGTCCTCCCAACGCCTCTACTACCGAACCGGTCTTGAAGTTTTGGATTTTTTGCTCGTTAACACTGGTTATGGAACCTGTAATATCGCTGCGCTTCATATTACCATAGCCCACTACTACCACCTCGTTCAACGTCGCATTGTTGCTCTGCATCACGATACGATAGTCCTTTTCAGAGGTAAGACGCATCTCTACATTCTTATATCCGATATATGAAAACACAAAAACCTTGCTCTTCACTTTCGGTATCGTAAACTTACCATCAATATCCGTAATGGTACCACCAGCTCCCGACTTAGCCCTTACGGTAACACCTATCAATGGTTCGCCGTCTTCATCGACCACTGTACCTTTCACGCCGGATTGGGCGAAAGCACTTATTGCGCCTACCAAAAGCAACAATATCATCAAGACGCTCTTCTTTTTCATATCTAGAATTATCTTTCTCATATTTCTTCTGCAATTATTTTCATTAGTATTCAGTGCCAATCCTATTTGAAATTGGTATCAAACCAGATAGCCAATGGGAATATCTGACTACCCTTAGCCACGCTACCTACATTGCCATCGTTGGTAAACGTCATCTGCCCGATGAACACCCCGTTGGCATATTCTTGGTCAACGATCCACTTGTTTGCATTTACTTGGACTGCACAATCCTTCGTTGCGTCCACATAACACAGCGTTGTGTTCAGCGCACCTTGATTATCATAGTACGACACAGGCTTACGAGCACCGGCATTCACAGCCGCACTACCGTAATAGTTTTTCCACATCGCATACATGAACGTGTTGGTAACACCGCCCTTCAATACGCCTGTCACATGCGAAGCAGGTCCACCTATATTATAGTAATTGAACGAACGACGATAGTCCATCAAGAACTTACCCTGCTTACCTCCGCTTACCGTGGGGGCATTAGAGATTCCACCAGTACGCGGATTCACCTGTAATACAAACGGAGTATAATCTACCGACACACCTTTCACAGCTTTCGAGCAATGTACAAACACCGGTGTCTTCACTGTAACCTCGGCCGATGTGCCCTTACCGGTAGTGGTAACAACCAGCACCATGAACACTTTACCGCCTTGCCACTTATTGAACGTAATCTCACCGGTATGCGAATCAATAGTCACATCTGTTGTCGACGAATTCTTAGTATCAATACTATACTCAGCCTCTACACCACTCTGAATATCGGTCGACTGCACTTTCATCACCAGCGGAGCAGCCGATTTAATGCGATATTGGCTCGCATAATTACGCACCGGAGACAATCCGATGTTGTTTCCCCAATGTACATAGGTGAAGAGATATTTATTTTTGATGACCTTCAAAGTGAACGTTGCCGTCATACTTCCCTTTGGATTCTCTGCCACCACGTTGATTGTATAATTTCCTTGAGCTATACCATTGCCTTTATCGGCAGTAATTTCTCCTGTTTGGGCATTGATATTCAACTTTCCGACCAACGCAGTAGGCAAGTCCTTAAACGAATATTTCACCTCATCGCCAGCAATAGCTTTCACCTTTTGGGTCAATGCCGCACCTTCAATCAGTTCTACTGTGGGCTCATAAGCAAACTTCGTAATAGCATGAATCAGAGGAACAATGGTGAAAGTATAGGCTTGTGCGAAGTCGGTAGAGCCATACGCATTGGTCACAGTGACCGCAACCTTACACTCTGTTCCCACCGCTAAGCTGTTCTTTGCCAACGTCAACTCGCCCGTCGTGGCATCTATGCTGACAGGCGCATTGGCCGGAACGACCGACTTCACGCTATATTTCAATCCTTCGCGCGAGCCTACCATTACCGGAATTACCGTCTTAGTCGGTTCTTCGGTGCCTTGTTCCACCTTACTGAAGTTCGGATCATAGGCTAGCGACAACGGTTTGGACGCAACATTCACCTCTATAGCGTTGGCAAACAGTCCCTCGGTCGATTCCGCATCGACCACTGCTGTCGTCAACTTCATATCAATGACATATTTACCGGGCTTCAAATTTTGATGTTTATTACCAAAAGACACCACTCCGGCATCCGATACGGCAAACAGTTCATCATTCTCTACCAGTTCACCTTCGTGTCGTACATTGGCCACAACATACTTCGTGATATGGATATGGTTTCCATCTGTAGTTATAGCAGAGGTGGGTAAATCTGATATACTCTTCGATAATACATCCTCATACTTCACATCTATCTTATTAGGTGTAGCCACAATGCCCTCCGGTACCGTACGCATCATATTCACGTGTACAATATCTTCAAACGCATAGTGTTTCCCAGCCGATTTACAAGCTACGCTCAATGCATAATTACCAATAGCTAACTGGCTGGTATTGGCAATAATAATGGCGCCCGTCTCCTTGTCTATGCCAAAGCTTTCGGTCTGTACTGCCGCGCCATCAAGCATGACGCGCGTTATCTCAAAGTCGTAAGGTTTCGCTCCAATATACGTAGGTGCATAGAGCGTCATGCTCATCGAAGGCCCTATATCGGTAACATCCGAATAGTAAAGTTGGAATTTACCACTGTCTACAGTTTCTTCCGAACACGAAACTACCATCATTCCACTGAGCAACACTATCAGTGTGCATAGGAATGTTTCCGTCATACATTTTATTCTTCGTATCATAGTCTAACTTTAAAGCGTGTATGTCAATTGATATACTTTTCCGTTTACATTCACTTCTACCGACGCTCCACCGGCGTGGAAAGTACCTGCTGCCTCTTTCGGGTTATCGGTAAACCGTGCTTCTACAGTCTGTTTTGCGTAGTCAGCAGCCGAACCGAACGGGCAAATCACGGTAATAAAGCGTGCAGCTCCCTTTTCCGGCTTCCTGATTGTATATTGATAACCGATTCTACTACCATTCACCTCGCCCAATTTATTGGAATAAGGAGAAGTAAGGTTTGCATATCCAAAGTCTTGGTTTGTCTCCGCAAATGTGCGAATAAGCATATTGTTATTATCTCCGAAGGCCGTATGTGCACCATAAACATGCTGAGCCGACAAGTCGTCTACCAGTGTTGTTTCGGCTCCCTTACCTGTTGCTAGATGGAAATTCAGGTTGATTTTATCCTTATTCCCATCTCCATAACCCTCATCTACTATCACAAAGAATCGGTTTTCTACGAAAAACACAGCTCTACGATGCGTCAGATTTTTGTACGATTTGTTCTCTGTGACCAACAACTGTGCCTGAGCTTGCTGCTCGTTCTTCAGCATTTTGCCGTTCATATAGCCTTTACCTATTACCGCACTCAAATCGGTCATCGTGTTATGCATCTTCGTAGCTGCATAAGAGTTACGAGCCACATTACTCTCATAGGTGCCACCATAAGAGTACACACCTGCATCGGGGAAGAAGTTCCGACCATTCTTATAGATGCAGAACGTGCCGTTATCGGGCTGGCAATGCCATTTGTTATTGGGATTGGCATTGTTTTTCAATACCATCATGGTAGCATCGGACTTCCATCCGTTACGCAACATATAATAACCCGACGTAGCATAAGTGCTCACCAAGCGGGTAGGCATCGTCCCTTGACGCCCTTCCGTCGCCAACCATTGTATTTCCGAATCCTCCGGATACATATCGGCATAGACGCGAAGATTCTTTAATATCACGTTCTTGGTATACGATGAGTTGCGCGTATCGTTGAAGTTGTCTAACGAATAATTGGGGAATATCAAGTCGCATACAAACCGTACTGCATTTTTCATCCTACTCGCATAGCTCGACGAGAACACATCCAGACGATTATTCACCTGTGCAAGCTTATACATAGCATTGAAGTCGCTGATAGCAGAGATATGATAACTGGGGTCAAGTTCGTTTTGTACACCATCGTCATTGAACTGATTACTCAACTCGTCGCTCACCATTGCAGCGCCTTCTTTCAACCATTCGGCCGATTTCTTAAACTCCGGCATCAACAATCCGGCTGTAGCAACCGACTTAGCCTGAGACAGTCTGATATTGCTTCCGTCGTTATAATAGCCCAATCTGATGATTTCCACCTCATCATGGAAAGCTCGCAAAACAGTGGTCAACCATCCGGCGCCAAACTTCATCGACTGTATGAAGTAGGGCAATATATCCATTCTGTCCCTTACTCGTTCGGTAGGTTGGAGTCCAACCCATGCTACGTCTTTATCGGCAGGGCGAGCTTGGGGATTGGGATATTGCGCCATCCATGCTCGATAAGTGGCTTTCCACGACTCAAGATACTTCTCGTCGCCCGTCACTCTGTAGGCTTTAGCTAATGCCGGCATCCATTGATGACGATGCAACTGGTTTTTAAATTCCTGATCGGGCATCGTAGCTGCCAGCGTTTCCCAATCTATCTTCCCATTGTTGACGAAAGAATAGTAGGTATCTACACCATTTGCCGTACTCTCTTTGAAGTTACGAATATAGAAACGATGCTGCAATGCTTGGTCGGCCATGTTTTGTTCGGCCGGAGAGATGGTCGGTGTCATCAGGTCGATGTTAGGATTTACCACGTTAGCTCGATTGCGATAATAGGTCAATAGTTCGCAAGCTGCATGGTAATACTGCCTTTGTACATACTGTTCTTTTACTTTTTCCAGTCCGGGATAGTCTAGGTTTAAAACCTCAAATAAGGCTTTATCTACCGAATCGGACGCCACAGAATCCGGGTAAGATACTAAGTCTACCACTTGTTTTTCTGTCGTACTCAAAGTGTCGTTAGAGCATCCTACACTGATAGATGCCCCTATACACAATGCCATAATAGGATAAAACGTGAAGTGTTTCATGATGGTTATTTTATTTATAGTCATTTTTCATATCTCCAATTCCGGCACCACATCTACCAAGGTCTTCCGTATCTGATTGTCCTTGACCAGTGTTTCTTCGCCTCGATATTCCACCTTGGCTCTTCCATCGCGCGTATATACACAGAATGAGCCGGACTTTTGAGCATCTAGAGAGAACTTAATGCGCCACTCTCCTATCTCCCATGTGCCGTCATCGCCCATCGTTATTTTTCTCGGCACGGCTGTCTTGGCATGTGTATCTACAATGGTGGCAAACCGGTACTGTCGTGTCTTGACTGTTTTAGCCGTAAAATGCCAATGGTTGCGATAGGTTTCCATTTTTCCTTTCTCATCGGCTCGCAACCAACTTACAGGTTCATAGAAGAATTGGTCGGTGACGTTGGTAGTCACTTTACTCGAAGAGAAAAGGTAAGCATCGCTGATACCGTGGATGTTTGAAGTAGATATTTTCACTCCATCCGGTCGTTGTTCCACCGTAATAGGCTCTAAAACAGCATGTAACAGATAGCTCCATTCCACAGGTTGGTCGGCTTCCAACTCGTCATAGATGAAGATAATGCCTGTACGCCCCAAACTCACCAAATGTCTCCGATAGGTCTTCAGATGGTTCTTGCCCCATCCGTGAGCCTCATCGAAGTGTACATCGGCCACCGCAGCACGGTTCTTCCACAATTCCGAGACTACCTCGCCATAGGCGTTAGATGCATCGCCTAGCACATAAGACACCTCTGTGCCGTCATACCAACGAGGCATCCATCCATAGCCTTCCGTACCGATGCGCTGTCCCATCCCATCAACCAAAATGGTGTTATGGGCGCGTGTACCACGATGACAATAAATACTATGCGGGTCGACAAACGCCACATGGTGTCCACTGCTATAAAACAACGACTCGCCACCATAGAATGTATTCCATGCATTCTGATTGGCCAGTGCATGCGAGGTAGACCCATACGGACTGGAACGGAAGCTCCACATAGCATTCTGCCGATAGTCGTTCCAATCGGTCATGCCCGAAGCCAGCCCCGATTCAGGGAAAATATAGCTCAGCGGCAACTTGTCCAAGCCGTCTCCAACAGGCAAAGGGCGATGACAAAGCAGGCGGAACCACGACAAGTCGGCCGACTTTCCACCGAACGCTTCTTTTAATATGGTGGAGTCTTCACGTACCGTCCGACGCACGAAATCGGCAGCATAGCCGTTATTCGTTAAACGAGCCAAGGCGTCCAAATAGCCTATTCGAGCCCCAGCGGGCTTCAGTTTCTTCTGATGAGAGCTACCATTACCACCCGATTTAGAGAAAGGCGGCTGCTGATACATTGTATAATAGACATTACCTCGATACCAAGGGTCAGCAAAGAAATCGAAGCCGGTAATCTTACTATAAAAATAGGGCAACTCTATGAGCGTGCGAGTATTCACCGTGAAATAAGAATCGCCATTATGCCATGCTCCATCGCCATTCAACCCCGGCATCCGTGTCACCCACACACCGTAGCAATAACGCAACCATTCGGTTGCTTCGGGTTTCTCACCATACACACTCACGGCAGCCATGGTCAAGATACGAAGTGTCATCTGCCACACATGGTTGTCGGCAATATGATTTTCCAATCGGTTTTGGTCGTGCTTATACATCTTTCTAGCCTTCGCACAAATAACCTCGCGCAACTTGTTTTTCTCGGCAGTTGTAAGCAAATCGTAAAACGAATCATACCCTGTTGAAGCCAGCGAAAGTAAGGTAGCATCATTAAAATCGCCCTTCACATTGGGATTCTTGTCCCAATCCATCATCACCAAAATACGTTTCACAGCCTCATGAGCATAGGCCGTATTCTTCGTCAATAGGTAGGCGCGCATCAATGCGTTGCAATTAGTTTCCTCCTTGTCGATGATACGACGACTTTCACGCGTCAGATAGGCTTTCATCTGCATCTCGTTCTTCAGATGTTTCAGCCGGTTGGTACGTATATCCTCTATCTGTTGCATTTGACCTTGCATCACTCGTTCGGCTCGTTTACAATACCATCGGTATTCGGGCATGTCTTTGCGGTTGCGCAACTGCTTCCACTCATCTTTCAACACCAACACGCGAGGATGCATCGCAGGTAGCTTAGATAGCAAAGTCTCGACAGATGGCGGACAGAAATAATCGACTGTGGGATTCATGACCACTCGCAACGTCTTGCTCCAACGCACTTTCTTTCCTTCCACGTAGCCGTATTGCCAATACCACGTACCACGTGCCAAGGTCTTCTCGGTATTGTAAAAGGGATATTTCGTGGTGTGTTCTGTGGTCTCACCACTAGGAAAAGTACTCTTACGCGCGTACCTTATTTTATAGGTAAAGGCCCTCTTAGAAACCGGGCGGTCGCTCTCTAGCCCGTCCAACCCTGTCTCTACAGGTTCTTCCACAGGCAAAGGCCATTGGAAAGCCACTGCCCGATTCGTGATTTCAGCGCCATCGGCAGGCGATGGTGTTGCTCTCATCTCGTGCATCAACGTCACATCACCAAGCACAACGCGCGTCTGTGCCTGCACTCTTGCTACACCGAGTGCCATCAAACACAGCCCTAATACTGCGATATATATTCTTTTGCTTTTCATCATAGATTCATTCTTCATGTGCTGCTGCGGCTTGGCAGCAATGTTGTCTCAATCAGGCAGCGTTGCTGTCGAGCCTTTTCAGCGATGCTGCCAAGGCCTTGCAGCAACATGCCTGTATACCTTTATCGGTCTGTGGGCAACCATTTTGCCTTCAAACGTGTAGCTCCCGACGGATGTTTTTGCATCCATTCAGCCAACATCCGCCTATGTGCCCGCAACACATCTCGGTATTTTGATGTCACAGCAAGATTGATCATCTCGCCCCTATCGTTCGACATATCGAATAATTGCTCGCGGTTTTTACCGGTATCATACATCACATACTTATATCGAGGAGTGCGCACCATCCAGCCCAATGTGCCTGCCGTCTGAGCGAAATTGGTCTCCGTCACGACGTAAGGATGAATCGTCACGCTGCTATCTCCGCGCTCCAAGGCTACACGCCAACTCTTTCCACTGCGCCCTTTGGGCATGGCTATACCGGCAAAATCGCACAGGGTGGGCATTAGGTCTTCACCGTTGTTGACTAATTGCGTCATTACCTTACCACGATTTTTACCACGAGGCATACACACTATCAATGGAATGCTGGCCACATTCTCGTAGAGTGCCGTCTTCTGATTCCACTGATGAGCTGCACAACCGTCGCCATGGTCGCTGGTAAACACCACCAACGTATTGTCCCACAGACGTTGTCGGTCCAGTTCGTCGACTATCTTACCGATCTCGGCATCCACGTTCTCCACCAATTGGTAGTAAGCATCCAAGTAATTACGCCAATCATCAGGGGTGTAATCGGCCGTAGGATACATTTTTAGACTAAACTTTTTCTCGTATGTCAAAGCCGAAGCATCGTAAGGATTCCGTGTAAAATTGGCCGGCAAAGGTGGTCGGTCATCGGCCTTTCGTTCCTCTATACGACCGGCCGGAGGATTCTGTCCGCGAGCAAACTCACATATACCATGGGGATTATTAAACGAAGCCACCAAAAAGAATGGCTTATCATGCTTACGACGCAGGAATGAAACACAAGCCTCAGCCAGCCCTTTGTCATCATGTCCATGCAACTTATCGAAGCCAAAGGCCTCTTTTGCAGGCAGTTCATTCGTATTGACATGCCACTTACCGGCGTAAGCACACTCGTAGCCGCCACTTCTTAACACCGTACCCAAGGTCTCTTGGCACAATGAATCGGGCAAGGGTTTACCGTTTTCTTGCATCCCTACCTCGCTAGGCATGTAACCGGTGAACATCGAAGCACGCGAGGGACCACTCAAAGGGAATGCACAATAGGCATTGACAAACATCATACCACGGGCTGCCAAACGGTCCATGTGGGGAGTATTGACGTAAGGATTGCCCATACACGACATGGCCATGGCCGCTTGTTGATCGGTCATGATGTAGAGAATATTAGGACGTTTCTGCGCCATAGACAATAAAGGCAATGTCACAGTCAATGAACAGATGATGATTCTTGCTTTCATAGGCATGGTATTACTATGTAGCGAAAGTACACAAAGCATTCCGTTCACACTAGCAATATTGTACAAACAATTAACAATATCGTGCAAAAATGCCTATAATAGGGCTATTACTGCACAAAACTGACATTGTTTTCAACAAATGAGTTGATATAAACGAGGCTTTTAAGCTATCTTTGCCTAAACATAAAAGTAACCATCAAAAACATTCGCAACTATGAAATTAAGAACATTCGGTGTATCGCTTTTGCTATTGATGAGCGTCGGTATCCGGGCAGCATGGGCGGGAAATGTCGACCATGTCACCGAAGAGGTATTTCAAGAGCTCAATCTTGACTATCCCGGACTGGAGAAAGTAAAGGCATACTATCAAAAGAAGAATATGAAAGGAGCGGCTAAAGAACTGCTCAAATACTATCGGTCGCGCCAAGGGATAACCGATCCCGACATAGATTTATCCAAAATAAAGCTCAGCGACAAGGAACGTAAATGGGCGCAGGAAGCACTCGACCATACTTTCTATGTACACGATGGATACCAACCTTCATTTAATTATGGTAAGGATATTAACTGGCAATACTGGCCGGTAAAAGACAATGAGCTGAGATGGCAGTTGCATCGGCACAAATGGTTCACTCCTATGGGCAAAGCATATCAGACCACTCGCAACGTGAACTATGCCAAAGAGTGGGCTCTCCAGTATGCCGACTGGATTGCAAAAAATCCACTTCTAAATATTCAGAAGAAAGTGTACGAGGACAATATCAAACTCTCAGACCAACAAAAGGAAAACGTTCGGTTTGCATGGCGTCCTCTGGAGGTGAGCCATAGACTGCAAGACCAGATACACCAGTTTGTACTTTTCCTCAACTCACCGGCTTTCACACCCGAATTTCTGACCTTGTTCCTCGACAATTATCACCGACATGCCGTGCACATCACGCGCAACTATTCGGGACGGGGAAACCATTTGCTCTTCGAAGCACAACGCATCTTCTTTGCAGGAACATTCTTCCCAGAATTCAAAGAGGCCAAGCGGTGGCAGACAGAGGGCATAGACATACTGAACAAAGAAATACATATGCAGGTGTACGACGACGGTGGACAGTTCGAGTTAGACCCCCATTATCATTTGGCATGTATCAATATCTTCTGCCGTGCCATCGAAATAGCACAAGCAAATCATCTGCAACAGGTCATCCCACAATCATATATAGACACTGTGGAAAAGATGATTGAGATGTATAGTAACATCTGTTTCCCCGATTACTCGAACCCGTGCTTCAGCGATGCCAAACTTACAAACTACAAAGAAGTCATCAAAGACTACCGAGCATGGGCAAAACTGTTCCCCAAAAACAAACAGATAGCTTACTTCGCTTCGGAGGGAAAGAAAGGCGAACTGCCACCCTATCTCTCGAAAGGATTCCTCAAATCGGGCTTCTTCGTATTCAGAAACAGCTGGAAACAGGATGCCACAGTGATGGTTGTCAAAGCCGGACCGAAGGGAGAATGGCATTGTCAGCCCGACAATGGCACATTTGATATATGGTATAACGGGCGAAATCTCTTCCCCGATAGCGGCTCTTACATCTACGCCGGCGACAGTATTGTGCAAAAACAACGCGACTGGTTCCGCCAAACGGCCGTTCACAACACGTTGACACTGAACAACCAAAACCTAGAAACTACCCAATCGAAGACCATATTGTGGCAACCCGACGGACAAATACAGACACTCGTAACAGAGAATCCCAGCTACAAAGACCTACGGCATAGGCGCACGGTGTTCTTCGTAGATCAGACTTACTTTGTAATAGTAGACGAAGCACTGGGTAAAGCAAGGGGAATGATAGACGTACACTTCCTCCCCGGCGATGGCAAACTGGCTGTCGATGAGGCTCAACACCGCGTAGCCACCTGCTATGATGGCCGGAGCAACATGGTGATACAGGCTATTGGCTCACAACCTTTCAAAACAATTCAAGAAGAAGGTTGGTACTCGCTGGCCTACAGACATAAGACAGCACGCCCCGCTATCAGCTTCAGAACAGAGAAACAGAGTGATGCTCCCGTGCGCTTCGTGACGCTCGTATATCCTTGTCAAGAACAAGGAGCAGTGAAATCTTTCAAAGCCGACATCGTGGAAGCGAGCGAGAAATCACTCAAAATCAATATCAATATTGACGGAAAGAAACGTCAACTCCAGTGGTAAACAGCTTAAAAAACTCTTATTCATCATGAAACTACAAATTATATCGGCTTGCTTATTAGTATCAACTTACTCGATAGGTGCCAATAAACAAAACGAAAAATGGGTGGACAATGCTCTACGCACCGCCACCCATCAGTTACTATACACCGCAAAAACGATTCACACACCTAACACGATGCCCCGTTCGTCGTGGCGTAGATACGACATAGCTTTCCTTGAGAAGCAGATGGAAGCAGACAGCACAGCCTTTGCTCGTGAACTAGTGAAACAGACTCCGACCGAAAAAGTGGGCACTTTACGCACTTGCGACATCTACGATTGGACCAGCGGATTCTATCCCGGCTCGCTATGGTATGCTTACGAGTTGACCCAAAATGGCAAGTTGAAAACCCAAGCGGAACGATTCACCACCATGCTCAACCCCATACGCCACTACACCCAAACCCACGACATAGGCTTCATGATAAACTGTAGTTATGGCAATGCGCTGAGATTGACCCACAACGACACCATCAAAGCCGTCATCATAGAGACGGCCGACAACCTCTGTAAGCGTTTCGACCCACGCATAGGATGCATCCGCTCATGGGATTTCGGTACATGGAACTTCCCCGTCATCATCGATAACATGATGAATCTAGACCTGCTGTTCAACGCAAGTAAGCTCACCGGCAACAACAAATACCGCGACATAGCCATCAAGCATGCACTTACGACTATCAAACATCACTTCCGTCCGGATTTCACCTCGTTCCATGTGGTAAGCTACAATGCCGACGGTAGCGTGGAGAAACAATGTACATTCCAAGGCAAAGCCGACAACTCGGCATGGGCTAGAGGACAAGCATGGGGCGTATATGGCTATACAGCTTGCTACAGAGAAACGCGCAACAACGTGTTTTTAAAGCAAGCCGTGAACATAGCCGACATGATTATGCAGCGCGTAAAGACCTCTGACAACATCCCATATTGGGACTACGACGCTCCGACCTTGCCCAATACACCGCGCGATGTATCGGCAGCTGCCATCACAGCGTCAGCTCTCATAGAACTCAGCAGGCTGGCACCAACAGGCAAAAAATATTTGGACTACGCCCAAAAGATTCTGCGCAATCTGTCGTCTCCGCAATATTTAGCTGCTAAAGGTACCAACAACGGCTTTATCCTCATGCACTCCGTAGGGTCACTGCCCAACGGTTCGGAAATCGACACACCTATCAACTACGCCGATTACTACTATCTAGAAGCTTTAAAGCGCTACATCGATATTAAGAAATAACAACCGCTCTTTAATCATACAGGGGGAGTGAGAGGATAATCCTCCTACTCCCCCTGTACTTTATATGGTGGTATTGCACTTATTTGAGATGTATCCGGCCGCAGTAAGTTCACGCATCTCTTGTTCAGTCGGCATGCGATACTTTCCCTTTGTTGCCCAATAAGCCACATCGCCATACTTAGCTTGACCGAAATCTTTTGTCTCTTGAGTGCAAGCACGATCCAAATACATCTTACCACTTATTGCTCCCGAAGCTTTCGTAGCGTAGTTATCATCTCCCCACGTGAGTGATTTCTCTCCTACTACGCCCCAATTGAAGTGGTCGTGCATCTTATTGCCTGTCTCGTCAACAGGTTCCAACTGTTCGGTATTCTTAAGAGTAATCTTATCGGGATACACTATTTTATAGTTATAAAATTGCCATTGTTCCTCAGCCAATCCCCATGAGTCATCATAATACATCAAATTACCCACTCCCCATTTCTTGCCCTTCCAAACTCAGATTCAACACCTTATCAGCCTGCATCACACTTCCTCCATTAGGATAAGGATAAGACAATGCTATCCAATCGTGCTCGTTACAACTTCCCATCCCTCTAAGTGCAACCTTGCGACCTTGAGTATCTGTAGATTCACCATCTAGATTAATGACCGCAAGAGCTCTACTGAAAACAGCCGAGGAAGTAATATTATAAGCAAGCACCTTATCGGTTTTGACCCACAGACATTCAATGCCGTCAGCTTTCTCTGTAAGAAGTGTACGGGAAAGTGCCTTGGTCGTAGGCGTAGGAGCATCTAGCGTATCACGCTCTACCGTTATGGTGAGTTCACGCTCCACTACCGTTGGCTGAGGAGTTGGTGGTGTAGGAACATCCGGCTCAACACCTTCACTCCCACCACAACTAGATAAGATAACGACCACAAAGGCCATCATCAATCTTTTCAAACTGAATTTAGAATCTTTCATCTTTCTATAATACATTGCGATTACCAAAGTTTAATCGAAGATGGAACTGTGTTTTAAGCCATCTTCACTTTCCTGTGTAAAATCAGTTACCTTATTAAAGTCACTTGTTTCCACATACCCGTTTGGGCGGGACACACCTTTGACCGACGGAGTAGAACCCGCCAATAGCTGAAAATCTAAGCAAAGCTCCAAGATTTCCATCTCAGGCTTCACATAACATCTCCGTTCCATAATAGTGATTACAAAACTATCTAAATTAGATTATTTATCCTTTAGTTATCAGTCTCTTATAGTTTGCGAAAGCACAACTCTCCATGACATTCGTGTTATCATCTGATTTATGTTACAATAATTATGAAATTTTCCCATTATATGCAACATTTATACATACTATTTTATATTATTTTAAACATAACGTATATTTTTTTACCTGCTTAACTCTTGTTTTATTTATACTAAAGTATAATGGTTGAATGGCCATTACACATAAATATTAAATAGATATAAAATATCTCATAAAGATAACGATTGCAAAAACAGATAAAAACAAAAAAAAGAAGATAAGTCTTGCACTTTATTTCTAAAACGATACTAATTTATCTTTACGCGTTCACGCAAAGACTTACGAGCTAAAATGATTCCACTATTCACTTTTTAGTATCAACTTCACACGCCAAACTCCACCTCTCAACTCTATGCAACCACTTAGCAACATCACTGTCTAGGCTTTTCAGCATTACTGCAGAGCCTAAACAGAAATGCTGCTATCACCTTGCAGCGCCCTCACCTCGCCCCTTTTCCAAGAAGAGATGGGACATATTAAGTTTCCAAGTAAATTAGAATAAAGCACATATTCTTGAGAGTAAAGCTGACAAGCCTGCTTTCTTCCTCAAAAAACAATATCTAGTAACACATCTTACATCTCATCCTCAATAAGCACAAACGAGATAACGGCACAAAAAAAGAGGGTAAGTTTGAAACTTACCCTCTTATATATGAATCGTAATTCTAGATTATTCAGCAACCTGAACAGTAGCACGACGGTTGTAAGAAACTGGTGAAAGTTCGTTTACACCACCCTTACCAGTAGTCTGGATCTTATCACGATCAACACCCATGTTAACAAGTGCATCAGCAACAGTGTTAGCACGACGCTCAGACAGAGTCTGGTTGAATGCTGGAGTACCAGTCTTGCTATCAGCATAACCTGTAACAAGGAGGTTAGTGTTGTTGTCCTTAGCATACTTAGCCAAAGCCTCAACGTTAACGAGATCCTTCTTAGAAGCTACTACGCTCTTACCAATGTTGAAGAATACAGATACAGGAGTTGTAACATATTCCTTAACAGACTTGCTCTCAACAGGCTTCTGGTTAGCCAACATATCCTTCAAACGAGCGATCTCTGCATTAGCATCGTTGAGCTGAGCATTGAGAGCATCGATCTGAGACTGTGAAAGAGCCTTGATAGCGTCAACATCTGGAGTCTTATCCCAAGATGCTTTACCCAAGTTGAAAGTCAAACCAACTTCACCATAAAGGTTGTTGTCGCGATTGTCCCAACCACGATGGCGAGCTAATTTACCAGCCTTACCATCCATATCACTGCTCATGCTGTTCCAACCAAGTTCAACGTTAAGAGCGACTTTCTTACCTACATAGAACTGATTCAAGATACCTGCACTGAAGCCCATAGCGTATTTGTTGTAAGTCATAGAGCGACCTACAGCCAAACCTGCGAATGGAACGAAGTTCCAAACACGGCTAGGATTGTAACCACAAAGCATGTTGCTCAAGTTGAACATAACCTGCTCGTTAGCCAACCAATACTTGTTACCGTTACCAGCATTGTCAGCATCAGTTACAGTCTTACCCCAAATACCCTGTACTTTAGTACGAAGACCGAGACCGGGAGTAAACCACTTACCGAGTGCTACAGAGACACCGGGATTAGAACGGAACTTCTTGATTGGGCTATTGCTCAAATTCAAGCCATGTTCTTCCTGAGAATACCAAGCATTCCAATCAGCACCTACTTGGATGAACCAATTGCTCCAGAATGAATTTGTAGCTACACTGTACTTTTCAACAGGATCAGCGTCCTGTGCCATTGTAGCCATTGATAAACCGGCGAAAGCCAGTACCATGAATAACTTTTTCATAATCTATTACTATTTATAATCAAAAAATATTGCTCTCTAACATGATTCCTCATACTATCGCTAGCTGATAATCTAGGAGCAAAGTTAATAATTAATTCCAAACAAAGAATGTTTTTATTAAGAAAAAATGATAAAAGCCACTTATTTTATTGATTTAACGCAATTTTTTGATAGTTTTTTATCTTTTCACTTCAATAGAAGTTCTATTTCACTTTGTTTCAATATACAAAGTACATTTTTGCCATCAGGTGTATAACTGGCATTCTGACAAGCGAAAAGGTTGTTAACAACGCTTTCCATCTCGTCGTTACTCAGTACTTGTCCATAGGGTATCGCTGCCTTTCGAGCCATCACCAAAGCCAACACTTCATGAAGGTCGGTTCGCATATCAATAGGTTTTTCCATGGCAGCTACTACCATTTCTTTTAATAATATAGTTATATCGACACCTTCCAACTCTGCTGGAATGGCATTAACTGCATAGCTATTACCACCTAACGCGGAGAGTTCAAAGCCCATACCATCCAAATCATCCTGAATCTTATCTAATGTAAGGCTCTCCACTGTCGACAACTGAACCGTCTGCGGGAACAAAACCTTCTGCGAGAGAGCATGACGAGTCTGTAATTGGCGCATGTATTGCTCGAAAAGAATACGTATGTGTGCCCGATATTGGTCGATAATCATCAGACCTGACTTGACAGCTGTCATGATATACTTGCCTTTATATTGATAATGTATAGGCGACTTTTCGGCCATTACATTATCATTTGACGATTCCATGGTCGCTTCTTCAGATTGTTGGGAAGCAAACACGTCTTCCTCATGAGGCTGTGATAATCCTTGATACAAGTCTTCCCACTGGCTAGGAGTCGTAATAGACTTCTCTGTTTTAAACGGATTATAGTTGGGATTGTATTGCACTTTCGGCACTTCCACTTGATGATTCTGCGTGAATACGGGAATATCGGGACGCCCTTCGGTATCAAAATCAATAGCAGGAATATCGTTGAACATCCCTACAGATTCTTTTACGGCAGCCATTAGAATCTGCCAAATAGGCTGTTCGTTCTCGAATTTGATTTCAGTCTTCGTAGGATGGATGTTCACATCAATATCTTCGGGGTTCACTTGGAAGTATATGAAGTAAGGTACTTGCTCTCCCATGGGAACCAATCTCTCAAAGGCTGTTTGCACAGCTTTAGCAAAATACGGATGTTTCATGTAACGACCGTTGACAAAGAAATACTGGTAGACACCTTTCTTACGGGCAGATTCCGGTTTACCCACGAATCCATGAATATCGCACATGCTCGTTTCGACATCCACTGGCAACAAATCTTGATTGAGACGTTTACCAAAAACATCGACTATTCGCTGTTTGAGACTTCCTCGCCGTAGGTTAAATACTTCTGAATCGTTGCTATGTAACGTGAAAGCTACATCGGGATAAACTAATACGATGCGCTCGAAAGCAGCAATAATATGATTGAGTTCGGTGGAATTTGACTTCAAGAACTTTCTTCTCGCAGGCACGTTGAAGAATAGGTTCTCCACTTTGAAGTTGCTGCCTACCGCACATGAACATGCTTCCTGATTGGTAAACTTACCCGCAGAGATGGTCAATGACGTTCCAAGTTCATCATCCGGCCGACGTGTCTTCAATTCTATCTGAGCCACAGCAGCAATAGAAGCCAGTGCCTCTCCCCTAAATCCCATCGTATGTAGCGCAAAGAGGTCATCGGCTTTACGAATTTTAGAGGTCGCATGCCGCTCGAACGAGAGTCTGGCATCGGTCTCCGACATTCCTTTCCCATCGTCTATCACCTGAATAGAGGTGCGACCGGCATCCACCACAATGACATGTATATTCTTAGCACCGGCATCCACAGCATTCTCCACCAACTCTTTGATGACGCTGGCTGGACGCTGTATCACCTCGCCGGCAGCTATCTGATTGGCCACCGAATCCGGTAGAAGTTGTATAATGTCGCTCATATATGTTCTTTCTTTTAGTCTATTACTTTAGTTTCGTTAGTTAATGTATGGACAGAAATTAGTAGAAGTTAAAGCCTATTTAAGGCTTGAAGTTAACAGACATATGTCCATTTACTCCTTTTTATGATTCCAATGTCTTGATAACATTTAACTCCCGATAACTCCTAAGTTGAGCATTCATGCGAAACGTACATTCTATTATTATATAAGGTATACCCATAGCAGCACCAAGAGTAGTATCAATATCACCAACAATCCAAAAATTAATGTATTCTCTTGCATCAGCCTGCGCTGTCTACGCCGCTGTACACGAGGCGTTGCTTGTTGAAAAGCCTGTCGTATCGTTTCTGAAGAATAGCCTTCTTCTTTTTCTATCCCCAATTCACGCTTGGCTCGTTGTTCTATCTCTGCGAGTCGTTCGCTGCGTTCATCCACATATATCATCTCATGATGGAAACCGCGTGGCTTGGGTTGTTTGAAGAAACTCATTGCTTTTCACTTTCTTTTGGTTTCTTCACTGCTGGCTTCTGCCTATTCAAATGTTGCAATGGTGCCTCTTGACGCTTCACGACCTTCAGTGTAGAATCGGCAGCTTTGCCACGCCACTCAAAGACATCGGCAGGACTAGTCGGCCGTAGTTCTTCGAACCAAGCAAACTCTGGAAGCTTATACTTGGTCGGAGGTATCTGCGTCATGGGATATAACGTACCCTGCGGTTTGGGCATCCAAATCTTTTCCAATTGCCGATTCTTGTTCATATACATGCGCATCGTGTCCGATTCCACATAGTTCAAGCCTATCAACGAAGAATCTTTATCGTCTGTAGGATAGTATATCACCTTTACATTTCCGGTGGCAACAATGCGCCGAACCACCCCGTCCGTGAAATAAGCATCCATCAATTTCGACGACACCTGATTGTATTTTTTCCCATCAGGCATGCGCTCTACAGACAGAGCCTGCCCCACTACATGGGCATCGCGTATCGTACTGTCTTGCATGTATACCAATATCTTCTCGCCTAATATCTGTCGTTCGCCATTCCAAGTTATCGGGTCCTTGTACATAGTCATACAACTATCTTGCGAATTAGCCACCAGCGAGTCGCAGATAGCTTGCATATCTACACGGTAAACCTTTACGTGATTGAAGCAATGAACCTTGCGATACATCGAGTCGGTATTGATATTAAAAGTATATATCTTCATGGAATCGGCGTGCATATAGAGCGTATCTTTCTGAGAATAATCTTTGGCGAGTACCTTTTGAGTCGCCCAACCGTAGCCGGTTTTCTCATTATAGTTCATACGCTCGCACTCCAAGCGATTCTTGTTCACCTTATCTATATAGATGACATTTCCGTATCCACGTGCCAACCCGGTATTCTTGTCATAAAACAGACTATCACCAGTAATGGTTTTATCCTTATCTACCACCGTCGAACGGCCATACATCTCTGCCTGATCGGTCTTTGTATTGAAGTAAGCATTCTCCGTATCTATCACACTTCCATTCTGTGTAATCTTCGACGGACCTGTAACATGAGCCTTCGAGCTACGCGTATCATAATGCAAGGTGTCGGTTGTGATAAGCCTACCGGCATTCGTCATACGCACATTGAAACGGAATGTGGCCTCACGTGTATCCATCCTATACTCTCCCCAGTCCGAAGACAATCGGTCTTTACCGTCTATCAATCGTCCACCCTCGAAGAAATAAGCATAATCATACAACTTGTCATAGTCCAGACTATCCGTATAAAGCGTTTGTCGACGATGCTTCAACACGACATTGCTACGCGCCATGAGCATTTGACTTTGACCATCGTACACTCCTCTATCGCATGTTAAAGAGAGTGTATCGCCCTGTTTGAACCGCACATGTCCGAATGCCTTCACCGAATTAGACTGTTGGTAGAAATACGCACTGTCACACCATAGCTGCGCACCTTGGTGTGTGAAGTGTACATGTCCCTTGACTATTTGGGCATCAGGCACCTCTCCATACATGTCAAACTTCAATTCATCCGAGTGAACCAAATACACACGGTCGTCCTGATGCGGTTTCTTGGGTGGCCGAATAGCCCACACTACTTGAAACAGGCATAGTCCAAACAGGCATAAAACCATGCCTATCATGGTTTTATGCCCGCTGTTTATATATTGTTTTCTATCGTTCAGGTTGATCATTTAACCCATCCTTGATATTCAAAGTTGCAATTTTTATAGCGATCGTTCATCCTCACATAGGTGTGTTTGATCTTATTCACTACCCAATCGTGGAGTTTTTTCTCCTTCTCTTTAGCTAAGACCACGTTCTTCATAACTTGGAAATCCTCCGTAATCTTAGCCTTATGACCCTCCGTTCTACTCTTCAGCTTCACGATAGCCACCACTTGTTTACCCTTTTTATTAATCATATCGAAAGGTGCAGAGATGTCTCCCACTTTCATTCCTTCAACTTGTCGAGCCACCTCGGTAGGCAAGTCTTTCATCTGAAATTTAGAAGTCATAATTTGATTCTGCACATCGTTGAAAGCCATCAAACCTCGATTGTTCTTCGTATCCTTATCTTCCGATATATAGGTAGCGGCTTCTTCAAAACTGAATTTACCTGCTTTGATATCATCACTGATAGAGTCTAGACGGGCATGAGCCTTTGCCAGTGCATCGGCAGACACCTTCGGCTTCATTAAGAGATGGCGTACCTTTACCTTATCACCGCGCTTGTCAATCAACTGAATGATATGAAAACCGAACTCACTCTCGCAGATTTTGGAAATCTTTTTAGGGTCGGTCAAGTTGAAAGCCACCGATGCAAAGGTAGGATCAAGCATACCACGCCCCATATAATCCATCTCTCCACCCATACGAGCAGACCCCGGATCTTCAGAATAAAGGCGTGCCAAAGTTGCAAAAGAGGTCTCACCGGAGTTCACACGTTCCGTGAAATTACGCAATTGATCTTTCACCCGGTTAATCTCAGTCTGCTCTATACGAGGCTGACGAACAATAATTTCCACTTCCACCTCGGTAGGAACAAAAGGCAGACTATCTTCCGGAACATTGCGGAAATAGTTGCGTACATCAGAAGGAGTAACCGTTACATCCTTCACAAGTTCGCGACGCATACGGTTAATCAATTCCCTATTCTTGAATTCATCGTGCATCTGTTCACGCATCTGTGCAACAGTCTGGTTACGATATTCCTCAAGTTTTTCACGCGAACCGGCACTGTTAATCCAAAAATTAATCTGCTGGTCAACGCTTTGATTTACCTCTGCCTCAGAAACCTCTATGGAATCGATAGCAGCTTGGTGCAAGAACAACTTCTGAACAGCTATCTGTTCGGGGATAGTACAATCAGGATCCCCACCCCATTTGGCACCTTCCACCTCGGCTTGCAGGCGTGCGGCCTCAACATCCGACTTCAAAATAGGCTCATCACCTACCACCCAAATGACTTCATCTACCACAGCATGCTGTGGAGCTTGGACTTCAGACTTTGCCGAAGTCGTATCTTTCTGGGCACCGAGCCACTTACCAGTCTTACCAGCGCGAGCCGACATGCCGGCCAATAACATCACAGCCAGACAGCCCATCAATATTTTATTTCCTTTTCTCATGTATCTTATGTTTCAGAATATACATTAATGTTTGTTCACGGTGAGCAACACATCGCGGTCTATAGACACTGTGTACTTCTTCCGCAAACCTTCCACCCAAGCCTTTTCCAGTTCCTCTTGATAATCGGCTACCACCAAATAGCGCACATCATCCATAGACTTGGGGACTTTCAACTTCTTTCCGTAGACAGCCATATAAGGATAACCGTCTTTCAAGGCAGACTTTCCATCAACATAACCAAACACCTTGCTATCTATCAAGGCATTGTCGTCCGGTTTGAATAATGCCTGTTCTGCCTGTACACTTACTCCCCCATTCTCTTGAAACGTACGCTTGATTGCACGCATCCATTCCTTAGAATCTGTCGATTTGAGGAGTTTCTTCACAGCCGACAGGTCTTTTTTAGTCTTCGCATAGTAGACAATGCCCTTATAACGTGGCTGCCCCCAACGATATTTCTTTTTATTTTGTCGGAAATAGTGTTCCAATCCTGCTTCATCACGAGCAGCACTATCCCAAACCGTACGGCTACACATATTATATAATAGCAGCCCCTCACGATATTCTTGTAGCAAATAAAGTTGCTCCGGCAGCATTTCCTCCAATGTCATTTGATTTTCTCTCGACATCGAGTCCATATTCATTTGCCGTTTTTCTGCCACGAGTTGGGAATTCATCCCTTTCATTCTACGCAACACATTCTGCCGTTCCACGGTCTTCAGCAATTCCGTACGCACAGCCTCATAAGGCAGATAATCGCACTTCTCCAGCAATTTGATGATGTGAAAACCTGCAGGAGATTCGAATGGCTTACTCATCTCGCCGACTTTCAATGCCGACATCTCCGCCTCAAATTCAGCCATCGTCTCCCCACGTTGCACCCAGTGTAGTTCTCCACCACGTGCAGCCGTGACCTTATCGTCAGAACAACGACGTGCCAACATACCAAAATCAGCACCTTGCTGCAACGCGCGATAAATAGAATCTATCCGCGCTCGCGCCACCATTTCTGCACTCCGAGGTTCACGTTGACCCACATGCAAGTAAATCTGAGCGACCCTGTATAGTCCACCATTACGTATAGCTTGTACCTTATCGGCTTCGTAGAGACTGCGAGCCGCAGCCTCCATATCCGTATTCGATACTCTCATCGACGCCATTAAACCACTACGATAAGAAGCCAATTCATTTTGAAATGACGCCAATGTATCTAAACGCGCATCAAGGGCTGCCTCTACCTTCAACTTGAAGTTTACAAAAAGAGGCAGATATTCCTCGACCGTTTTCTTATCTAAAACGCCTGCTGCGTTGTCTTTATTGTAGGAATATTCAAATTCCGAACGTGTAACAGCCTTTCCATTGATAGTCATCACAACAGGGTCGACAGTTTGTCCGAACGATATGCTCCCCATCAGGAGTATACCCACAAGCAACAACGCAGAAGGTGTACGCACCATCAGTTTATTCGAAGCGAGAATAGTTTGGAGCTTCACTCGTGATGGAAATATCATGAGGATGACTCTCCAACACACCGGCATTGGTAATGCGAGTAAACTTGGCCTCATGAAGCTTCTCTATAGAGGCTGCACCGCAATATCCCATCCCCGAACGCAGTCCACCGGTCATCTGATAAATAACCTCCTGAACCGTTCCCTTATAAGGTACACGACCGGCAATACCCTCCGGCACAAGCTTCTTAACATCTTTCGTATCGCCTTGGAAGTAGCGATCCTTTGAACCGTTCTTCTGCTCCATGGCCTCAAGCGACCCCATTCCACGATAGCTCTTAAACTTACGACCGTTGAAAATGATGGTCTCACCGGGACTTTCCTCGGTACCGGCTACCAACGAACCTATCATCACACTGCTACCACCGGCTGCCAATGCTTTCACAACATCGCCCGAATAGCGCAGTCCGCCATCGGCTATCAATGGCACTCCGGTACCCTTCAAGGCAGAATATACATCATAAACTGCACTCAATTGCGGTACACCAACACCGGCTACAACACGCGTTGTACAAATAGAACCCGGGCCGATACCCACTTTGATACCGTCGGCACCATTCTCTACCAATAGCTTAGCCGCTTCTCCCGTAGCCACATTACCCACGATTACATCTACTTGTGGGAACGTTGCTTTCACCTCGCGCAACTTTTCTATCACGCCTTGTGAGTGTCCGTGAGCCGTATCAATGACGATAGCGTCGGCTCCGGCCTCCACCAATGCACGCGCACGATCCAAGGTATCGACCGTCACACCCACACCGGCAGCCACACGCAAACGACCTTTCTCGTCTTTACAAGCCATTGGCTTGTCCTTAGCCTTGGTAATATCTTTATAAGTAATCAATCCTACCAAACGGTTGGCAGCATCAACTACCGGTAATTTCTCAATTTTATTTTCCTGAAGAATCTGTGCCGCAGCCGTCAAGTCGGTCTGCTGATGAGTCGTAACAAGATTCTCCGATGTCATCACTTCGTCAATCTTCTTGTCCAATCGACGCTCAAAACGCAAGTCACGATTGGTGACGATACCTACTAAGTGGTTTTCTTCGTCTACCACGGGGATACCGCCGATATGATATTCGTGCATCATTTCCAGCGCATCTCGTACCGTACGACCACGACGAATTGTCACTGGATCGTAAATCATACCGTTTTCAGCACGCTTCACGATAGCCACCTGACGCGCCTGATCCTCTATCGTCATATTCTTATGAATAACACCGATACCTCCTTCACGGGCAATAGCGATAGCCATAGCCGACTCCGTAACAGTGTCCATAGCCGCTGTAACGAAAGGAATATTAAGCGTAATGTTACGTGATAACTGTGTTTTTAACTCTACCTCTTTAGGTAGTACATTCGAATAAGCTGGAATCAAGAGGACGTCATCGTAAGTGAGGCCGTCCATTACAATTTTATCTGCAACAAATGATGACATATTGTAATTTTAAAAATTTATTGCGTGCAAATATAGTAATAATTTTCCACATAGCCCTTCTATCCTCTGAAGATTTCAAATCTTATTAATGCTATTTAACGACCATGTGCAGAGGGTATCTACAACAAGTAAATATTTCATCCTCAAGTACCGTTTTGTAGCAAGAAAGTATTATCGTCACAGCACAACAAACTAGCAATAGCGATGTGGCTTATCGACTCACCGACAACGCCAACTACCATACAACGGAACTTGATACCATTACCCACCTCTTCGGTCGCAACTATGATGGTTGTTCGTTTATCACCGGTCTTGGTGTCAAACAACTAATAGGAAAAACGACCAAGTAGAATTTTCACTCAACAAAATAGCCATCAACTGACAAGCCCCATTGACCTTCGCCCCCGCATTTGCAAGGGAATAGAGGATTCGTATCGAAAGATATGTCTTATTCTTGTTTACTTGTAAACTTGTCTACTAGTCAAATCAATAGACAAGTTCTTCCCTTCCCACTCCCCATTTGTCCTCCCTTGCTTCGGGAGAGGACTGGAGAGAGGTTATTGCAACGGCTTTGCAGCATTGTTGTAAAGCCCGAACAGAAAGACTGAAAAGCCTATACAGCAACACTGCTACGGCTCATCAGTAAATAAAGGAAAATGAGTTTAGGATGCAAGTTCTTGTCATTTTCCCGTTTATTTCTTATCTTTGCAACCCAAAACAGTAATTATTAATCACTCAAAAAAATGAACACAATTATTTTAGCATTCACTATTTTCTTTGCGTTACGCCTTGTATCATTGGCTTATTCCATCTACAACGAGAAACGAATTGTCAAGGCCGGAGCAGTGCAATACGGCAAAACAAACTCCCTGTTACTCACCCTTGCCCACATTGCCTATTATTTTGGTAGTTTGTACGAGGCCTATGTTGGCGGACATACATTCGGTACATGGGCTTGGGCAGGTGTCGGTGTCATGACATTTGCCTACATCATGCTTTTCTACGTCATCTACCAACTACGCGACGTGTGGACGGTGAAGCTCTACATCGTGCCCAACCACCACATCGTCACAAGCTTCTTATTCCGCACTGTGCGCCATCCCAACTATCTCCTTAACATCATTCCGGAGCTCATCGGTGTGGCTCTACTCTGCCAGTCTTGGTTTACATTGACCATCGGATTTCCACTCTACTGCTGTCTATTGGCTGTCAGAATACGTCAAGAGGAAAGAGCTATGGCCGATTTGTGGAAACAATAAGAAACTAATATTCATCGCATGATCAATTCAATCAATATGAAACATCTCATCACGATTATCACATTACTATTCAGTATCAATCTAGCTGTATCGGCACAGCATGCCAAAGCCGACCGAATCATCGGTACCTACATGACCGAGGGCGACAAAGGCAAGGTGGTCATCAGCAAAAACGGCAACGTATACAACGGTAAATTGGTATGGTCTATCACGCCCGGTGCACTCGACAAACACAATCCCGTTCCTGCCGAACGTACAAAAAAGCTGGCTGGAAAGAACATTATCACAGGCTTTCAATATACCGATGGCGACGTATGGGAGAAAGGGAAGATATACGACCCTGAAAGTGGGAAAACCTACAAGTGCAAGATTACCATGAAACCTAATGGCGACCTCATCGTAAGAGGATTCATCGGCATCTCGCTACTGGGCAGAAACACCGAGTGGAAACGAGCAAAATAAGAGCCCGGTATTCCTGCTATACACATAGAAATGACAAAGGCCGCAAATCGCTTCAATACGATTTGCGGCCTTTATTATAGGGAAACAACCTACTTACTTCTTGAGAAAGACTTTCGACAACCACTTACGTACGGGCATATCATAGTAATGCAACAGCACGTAGGCAAGAATAATGTTGGCGATAAGAATAGGAACGCCTACCGGCAAAGCCTGCTCCAAGGGCACATGATTATTCCATACCCACGCATAGAAGAGATAAAGCGAGGGGTAATGGATGGCATAAACAGGATAAGAGACGTCGCCCAAGAACTTACAAATCCAAGCCGAACGTTCGTCGGTAACGCTGCCCGATGCACCCAACCACACCAAAATGGGAAAGAACACAACCACGGCTACAGCATCGTAGATACCATTGGCCACAGCCGTTTCACCAAACTGCAAGTATGGCATAGCCGTCAATACCACGACAAACAGACCACAAATCCAGAAAGCACCGCGTATTTTGACCGGTCGGAACACACGCGACATGAGCAGACCGGCCGTATAACAGAAGAGCATTAAGAGCATTCCGGCATAGTGGAGGCCGTCGGCCATGGTCCAACCTACACCAAGATGGTAGCTTCCGGAACCATTTCCGATAGAGTACCAAGCCAAGCCGACACCCATCAAAGCGGTGAGAACAGCCAGCACTTTGGTTGGTAATCGGTGGATAAAGAGGGCATACAAGATATTCCCGATGTACTCCATGAAAAGCGACCAATACGGTCCGTTGAGCGGAAAAAGTTCACCATTGCCTCTAACTTCGATTCCGGCACCGGGCGCAGCGGGTATCATAAACATGGTACAAAGCATGGCCAACATCACCAAAGAGGTGGCTACATGGCTTCCATCCCACTTCACGCTGCCCTGCACGAGAAAGGAGATGGTGCCCAAAACGACACCAGCAATCACCATCGGATGCAAACGGATGAGTCGGCGTTTACAAAATTCACCTATCGACATGCGATTCCAACGGTCATCGTAAGCATAACCGATAACGAAACCGGAAAGGATGAAGAAGAAAGGAACGGCCAAATAACCGTGGTTCCAAATCTGATCGGAGGGACTGGTAGCAAATCCTTCAAACAGATGGTAGATTAAAACCATGAGGGCAGCGACCCCGCGCAAGCCGTCAAGAATGTCATAATGCGGTTTAGTGTCTGCAAAAGATGCTGCCGAAACGAGTTTAGTCATATTGTAGTTTGGCTTATTTCACAGGGATAGATACGAAACTTATCTCCTCGTAAGCATCGTTGATGCCATGTTCAAAGAGCACCCCAACGTGATGAGCATCGAGCTTTACGATGTCAGAATAAGCCGAATGACCGGGATATATGGTCGTCATCAATTGCCAATGTCGGCCTCCATCAACACTCTTATGAATGGAAAGATTCTTTCGCTGTAACGAATGAGGATTGGAAAAAAGAAGTGTATGCTTGTTGAATGCCAAGATACTACCTTGACAGACAGGTTCTATCAAGTCGTCGTGGAACTGCATCTGCCCCATCGTCTTACCCCCATCACGGCTTAAAGCATAGGCGCGGACATGGGGATGTTCTGGATTGTAGTTGCGCATATTAAGCATCAAACGGCCATCGGACAACTCTACAACGCTGCTCTCATTGCCACCTTTCTCTTCTACAAGGCCACCTAAATGCCACGTCTTACCGGCATCGTCTGAATAAATAAGATGAGAATTATAGGTATTATCGCCCAAAGAAGAGTGATTGGCAGGCACAACCAAGCGCCCACGATGCGTATATCGCAACTGTATACCATGGCAAGGACCAGTGGCATACCATCCCCACGCAGGCGATTTCACGCTATCGGTAATCTCCTTAGGGGCCGACCAATGTCGTCCATCGGGCGTAGACGTAAGCACATAAACGCGACGTGGATAGCGCGAAGAGCCTGCCATCAGCTGAGATTCGGTATCTTTGCCATCGTTCCAACAACACACCAACACCACCTGCTTGCGCTGTGAATCGTAGATGGGAACCGGATTTCCGCAAACATCGTCGCCTGCATCCCACACAACAAAGAGGTCGCTCCACGTCTTCCCATTGTCTTTAGACGACTTCATCACTATATCTATGTTCCCCGTATCGGAACATCCATGACGCCGTCCTTCGGCAAATGCCAATAAATATTTAGGAGTGCGGATGATGGAAGGTATGCGAAAACAAGCATACCCAGCCTCACCACGAGAAAAAACAGTTGACAGTTGCGCACACAAAGTCAACTGTATCATGATAAACTGTATGATTAAAAAGAGCCGTTTCAAGGTTTCTGATACTTAGTTAGTTAGCCATTTCAGACATAAACTTGATTCTCACAAGTCTGATTTCATCCTCGGAATAGTCCTGACCTAGTTCTTTTAAGGCCGCTTCCATGCCGTCGGTCTCGCTGTCATGGAAATAGTCGTAGATATCATCTACATGGTCTTCGTCCATCACTTCTTCCAAGAAGTAGTCGATATTCAACTTCGTTCCACTGTAAACAATAGCCTCTACCTCTTCAAGTAGGGCATCAAAATCGATGCCAAGAGCATCGGCAATGTCGTCTAACGCCACCTGTCGGTCGATATTCTGAATGATTTTCACCTTAATCATCGACTTCTTGGCCACCGTACGGACACGCAGTTCTTCGGGACGTTCAATGTCGTTGTCTTCGCAATATTGCTTGATAAGCTTCAAAAATTCGTTTCCATACCGGTTGGCTTTGCCGATACCCACCCCTTGGATGTTCTTCAACTCGTCCACACTGATGGGATACATCGTTGCCATCTGCTCCAAAGAGATGTCTTGGAAGATGACGTAAGCCGGTATTTGCATCTTCTGCGCGAGCGTCTTACGCAAATCCTTAAGCATCGAAAACAACAGAGGATCGAGCGCACATGTAGACTCTTCGCCCTCATCCTCGTCATACTTGTTGAATTCATTGTCCTCTACAATCATGAAAGATTGCGGATTCTTGATGAATTTCTTGCCTGCTGCGGTAAGTTTTAGAAGCCCGTAATTCTCCACATCTTTCTTGAGATAGCCGGCTATCAAGGCTTGCCGAATCACCGGATTCCATAGTTTGGAAGCGATTTCTTCACCGGCTCCGAACTCTTCTAATTGGTCGTGCTTATGCGAAACAATGTCATCGGTACCACGACCTTTCACGAAATCGATGATATACTCTTGTCTGAAATCTTCTTTCAGAACTTTCACAGCCTTCAGAATGACCAACAATGCCGTCTCACCCTCAATCTTTGTCTTGGGATGTAGACAGTTATCACAACTATGACAGTTATCATGTGGGTACTCCTCACCGAAGTAATGGAGGAGCATCTTACGCCGACATACAGAAGATTCTGCATATGCTGCGGTTTCTTGTAAGAGTTGTCGGCCGATGTCTTGCTCTGCCAACGGCTTGCCTTCCATAAACTTTTCGAGTTTCTGCAAGTCTTTATAAGCGTAGAAAGCAATGCACATACCCTCGCCACCATCACGCCCCGCGCGACCGGTTTCTTGATAGTAGCCTTCCAAACTCTTGGGAATATCGTAATGAATGACAAACCTTACATCGGGTTTATCAATACCCATACCGAACGCGATAGTCGCCACGATGACGTCAATCTTTTCCATCAAGAAGTCATCTTGGGTCTGTGAGCGCGTCGCACTGTCTAGTCCGGCATGATAAGGTGCCGCCTTGATTTCATTGGCCAGCAACACCTGAGCCAACTCTTCAACTTTCTTACGCGACAAACAATAGATGATACCGCTCTTACCGGCATTCTGCTTGATGAAACGAATGATTTGCTTATCTATTTCTTTCGTCTTCGGACGTACTTCGTAATAAAGATTTGGACGGTTGAAAGAACTCTTAAACTCTTTCGCATCCATGATACCAAGGCTCTTCTTAATATCTGTACGCACCTTATCGGTGGCCGTAGCAGTGAGCGCTATGACCGGAGCGTTGCCGATTCTAGCAATTGTTGGACGAATATTTCGGTATTCCGGACGGAAGTCATGTCCCCATTCTGAGATACAATGTGCCTCATCTATAGCGTAGAAAGAAATTTTGACGGTTCTCAAAAACTCCACATTCTCATCCTTATTCAGCGACTCAGGCGCCACATAGAGCAGCTTGGTCTTCCCCATTCTCACGTCATCTACCACCTGTTGAATGGCAGCTTTGTTCAATGATGAGTTCAGATAGTGAGCCACTCCGCCATTCTCGCTCATGCCATTGACCACATCTACCTGATTCTTCATCAGTGCAATCAATGGAGAAATCACGATAGCTGTCCCCTCCATGATAAGAGATGGCAACTGATAACACAAGCTCTTGCCACCTCCGGTGGGCATCAATACAAACGTATCGTTACCAGCCATGAGATTACGAATGATAGCTTCTTGGTCGCCTTTGAACTTATCAAAGCCGAAGTAATTTTTCAATTGTTGGGTTAGATTAACTTCTTTCGTCATGTCAATAAGCAACTACTTATCCGAATAAGGAATGTCTTTCATTGTAAAATAGTATAAAGGACTGTAGGGACTCAGCCTTAAGCCGAGGCTAGTCCCTGCAGATGAGCCTTGTCCAACTGTGCTTTTGCATAGTCGAGTGACACTTCAAAGTTCTTCACATGTTTCGATGGAATCTCGAACATGGCATCCATGATCACCGACTCAACGATAGAACGCAGTCCACGAGCACCAAGTTTGTACTCCACAGCCTTGTCTACGATGAAGTCGAGCGTATCTTTAGCGAACGACAATTCAATGCCATCCATCTCAAAAAGCTTCACGTATTGCTTGATAATCGAGTTTTTCGGTTCTTCAAGAATGCGTCGCAAAGCATCTCTATCAAGCGGATTGAGATAAGTAAGTACCGGCAAACGACCGATAATCTCAGGTATCAAACCAAATGATTTCAGGTCTTGCGGGAGTATATACTTCATCAAATCCGTCTTATCTACGTTACGAACGTTCTGCACAGAGTTATATCCTACCACATGAGTATTCAATCGTTGCGCTATCTTACGTTCTATTCCATCGAACGCACCGCCACAAATAAATAGAATATTCTTCGTGTCTACGTGGATATACTCTTGATCCGGATGCTTACGACCACCCTGTGGAGGTACGTTTACCATCGTTCCTTCGAGCAGTTTCAAGAGTCCTTGCTGTACACCTTCGCCACTGACATCGCGCGTAATGGAAGGATTATCGCTCTTACGAGCAATCTTATCTATCTCATCGATGAACACGATACCGCGCTCAGCAGCTGGAACATCATAGTTAGCCACCTGCAACAAGCGGCTCAAAATGCTCTCAACATCCTCTCCTACATATCCTGCTTCGGTGAATACGGTAGCATCTACAATGGTAAAAGGAACGTCAAGCAACTTCGCTATGGTGCGAGCCAAAAGGGTTTTACCTGTTCCTGTGCTTCCCACCATAATAATATTGCTCTTCTCAATCTCCACTCCACTCTCGTCTTTCGGTTGTTGCAGACGCTTATAGTGGTTATAGACCGATACCGACAGATAGCGTTTGGCCTCATCTTGGCCTATGATATACTGATCAAGATATTTCTTGATTTCCTTCGGCTTCGGCACTTTCTTGAGTTTGAAGGCTTCTCCCTCCTTCTTTTCCTGAGCATTAGGAGCTGTGATGCCTGTAGACTTTACAATCTCATAGGCTTGTTGTGCACAGTTCTCACAGATGTATCCATTAAGTCCTGTAATCAACAATTTCACCTCTTTCTCACTTCTTCCGCAGAAGCTACATACCTTTTTCTGTGTTGACATCTTTGCCTTCGTTTATTTCTTACGCACAAGTACGGTATCTATCATACCATACTCCTTGGCCTCTTCCGCGTTCATCCAGTAGTTGCGATCCGAGTCTTGCCATACTTTCTCAAAGGGAGTATGCGAGTGATTTGATATAATGGTATAGAGTTCTTTTTTGAACTTCTGGATTTCCTTGGCTTCAATCTCAATATCGGAAGCCTGTCCTTGCACGCCACCAAGTGGCTGATGAATCATCACACGGCTATGAGTCAATGCCGAGCGCTTGCCTTCTTGACCGGAAACGAGCAATACGGCAGCCATCGAAGCAGCCATACCGGTACAGATAGTAGCCACATCGCTGGAGATAAACTGCATCGTATCGTAGATACCCAAGCCGGCTGTGACGCTTCCACCGGGGCTATTGATGTAAATAGAAATATCTTTTCCGCTGTCTACAGAGTCCAAATACAGCAACTGTGCTTGCAATGTATTGGCGGTATAGTCGTCAATTTCAGTTCCAAGGAAGATGATACGATCCATCATCAAACGCGAGAACACATCCATCTGTGTCACGTTCAACTGGCGTTCTTCCAAAATATAGGGATTCAAATATTGTGCCTGCGCCTTTACCACATCATCAATCATCATCCCGTTCATACCGAGATGCTTGGTGGCATACTTTCTAAAATCGTTCATTTGTTATTTTTTCCTTTCGTTTATGTAGATAAAAATAGAGGTTAACGACCCTCTTTTCAAATCTTGTAGGAACAAAGATAATAAAAAAAGTCGATAACCTCTTAATGATAAGAAGTTTTTTTATGTCGACAAATGCGAAAACTTCGCACCGACAACTTCCTTGAATTATTCTTCCATCAGTTTGTTGAAGTCGTCAAGAGAGATTTCTTTCTCATTCAACTTCACAACATTCTTCAAGACAGCACCGAGCTTACGGTCAACAGCTCTGTTCACGAAGCCATCGAGATTCTCACGCTTCTTCAACAATTCCTGAGCTCCCTGCTCGATATATTCTTCAGGAATATTGTTCATACCGTACTGTGCAAACTGAGCACGAGTGGTCTCCTTAGCCGACTCAAGTACGTCTGCATCTTCCACCTTAATATTATGTGCTGCCACCAGCTGCTCCTTAATCAAGTGCCATGTCAACTCCTTGATGCTCTGCTCATAGTTCTTTTCTACGAACTCTTCGCCACGCTCCTTGTTGTTTTGCAGCATAACGCGCTTCAACAATGCATCAGGATATTCGAGTTTACCAACTTTCTTCTCGCAGTATGCACGTACATCGAGGATAAACTTGTAATCGCTATCGGTTGCCAACTGAGCCTTCAAGCCCTCAGCAATCTTATCGCGGAACTCCTTCTCATCCTTTACTGCATCCTTACCAAAGACACTATCAAACAATTCTTGGTCTACTGCGTGCTTCTGGAAGCGCTGTATTTCTGTAATCTGATAGCTGAAATCACCGGTATGTTCGCCCACCTGTGCACGATCAATCTTCAACAATGAAGATACTTCTGTGTCATTTTCAGGATATGCTTTGCGAGGATTGAAGGTAATAATATCACCCAGCTTAGCACCATCGAAGAGTTTCTTCTGGTCGTCTACCTTGATATAGCTAGGCATCAACGCCGCAGCCTCAACCGTGATACCACCTTCTTTGGTGTTACCCTGCTCGTCGAGCTCGCGCAAATCGCCTTTCAACATATCGTTTTCTTGATAGTCTTCAACCTTACCATAGTTGCCTGAGCGAGACGCAAACATATCTACTTGGCGATCGATAAGCGCATCGTCTACGGTAATATTGTAATAGTCAATCTTGTTATGACCATTCAAATCGCACTGGAATTCAGGTGCTACAGCAATATCAAAGGCGAATGTGTAAGGAGCTTCCTTTGATAAGTCTTGTGGTTCCTGCTTCTCTGAAGGAAGAGGTTCGCCCAACATCTGAATCTTATTGTCTTGGATATACTTGTAAAGTTGGTCACCTACGAACTTGTTGATAGCGTCCATCTTGGCAGACTCGCCGAATTGCTTCTTGATAAGTCCCATAGGAACCATACCGGGACGGAATCCCGGAAAGTTAGCCTTCTTGCGATAATCTTTCAATGTCTTCTCGACTTGCTCTTTGTAATCTGCTTCTTCGACTGTAACGGTCAACAGACCATTGATCTTGTCGGGATTTTCAAATGAGATATTCATCTTCGATGTTTTGTTTATTATTTATGTTTTTTATTATTCTTGTTCTTTCATTAAGCAAAGACCATGCCAAAAGCCGGTAACTGCCAATACTTTACAATGGGATGCAAAATTACAAAATTAACTGTGTTCCTGCAATAAGTTAACTTCTTTTTTAGTATTTCTTACAAATCTTATAGACGCCGCGCCGCTTTTCTCCGTATCTTTTATTATTTTTGCGGTCTATATATACGCAATACAAAATATAATAGGCATTAGATTATGTTGAAATTCAAGTACTCGCTCTTAGCAGCGATGGCCCTGCTATCGTGCACATTTACGTCTTGTATTCAGGACGAAGCACAGAATGCAGAAGCCGACATTACAGCTTGTGCTTTGACCAATACAAGCATGCTCATTCGTACTCCGGTTATCACCAACGACGAGGTGAAGTTCTATATCAACGGTTGGAACGATGTAACCAAGCTCGCTCCCACTTTTACACTCACCGATGGAGCAACTATAGAACCAGCAAGCGGAACTGTAAGAAACTTCATGACACCCCAAACTTACACCGTCACTTCGCAAGACGGACAATGGAAAAAGACCTACAAAGTGTCTTTCATCTCTGACGACCCGGCCACAACGTATCATTTTGAAAAAATCAAATACTTCGTCGAAAAAGACTATATACACGGGAATGGTCAAGATAAAGAGTACTACCAAATATTTACTGACAACACATCCGACGGCGGAATCATGGATTGGGCTAGCGGAAATGCCGGTTACAAGATAACACATAGCCAAGACACCCCCGACACTTACCCCACTTGTCAAGCCGAAAATGGGTTCATCGGAAAGTGCGTCAAGCTGGAGACAAAGGATACTGGCAAGCTTGGTAAGATGTTCAAAGCACCGATAGCAGCTGGCAACTTATTCACAGGAGAGTTCTCCAGCAACCTCTTTGTAGCCAATATGGCCACACTAACCCACTTTGGTGTACCCTTCCGTAAGACTCCAACTTACCTGACAGGTTTCTACAAATACAAGGCAGGAGCAAAGGTTACCGATGCCAATCTAGACGAGGTAAAAGGTCAAAAAGATACATTCGACGTCTATGCAGTATTCTTCGAGACTTCTAAAGACACACCTTATCTCGACGGCACAAACTCGCTCACAAGCCCCAATATCGTCTCTATGGCACGCCTCACCGAAAAGAAAGAGACCGACGAATGGACGTTCTTCTCCATCAAATTCCAACCCATGAACGGCAAAACCATTGATGCCAACAAGCTCAAAGAGGGCAAATACAGTTTGGCTATCGTCATGTCTTCGAGCATCGATGGCGCAAAATTCATTGGAGCAGTGGGCAGCACGCTCTATATAGACGAAATGGAATTGCTTTACGAATAACTTTAAACAATGAAAATCAAATTCACTTTGGCATTGCTCTTTGCAGCCGTAGCCACCAACATACAAGCGCAACAAGAGCGCGATCAAAACATTATCAACTCCGAGAAAAACGGATGGGAGTACGAAGTTCGTGCCGGTATCAACATCGGTGGGGCTACCCCGATCCCCCTTCCTGTCGAGATTCGCAGCATCGACAGTTATAATCCTAAGTTCGCAGGTTCGATTGAAGGTATCGTCACACACTGGTTTGATAGCCAAAAGCAGTGGGGCATGTCTGCCGGATTGCGTTTAGAGAACAAGGGAATGGAAACTGGTGCCACGGTCAAGAACTACAGTACCGAGATTATCAACGACGGTAACCGCGTTGCCGGCTACTGGACTGGTTATGTAAAGACCAAATATAGCAATACGTTGCTCACTCTTCCAGTCATGGCCAACTACCGTTTCAACAATCGCTGGAAGGTTCGTGCAGGCCTATTCGCATCGCTACGACTCGACGGCGACTTCTCCGGACACGTGTCAGACGGTTATCTGCGTCAAGGAAATCCCACAGGTGAGAAGATAGTATTCAACGATGGGAAGACCGCAACTTACGATTTTACCAACGACTTACGACGTTGGCAATGGGGCGCACAGATAGGTGGAACATGGCGAGCATACAAACATTTCTCGGTAAATGCCGACTTCACATGGGCTTTCTCCAATATCTTTAAGGGCGACTTCAAGACCATTACGTTCAATATGTACCCTGTATATCTAAACGTAGGGTTCGGTTATCAGTTCTAAGCAGACAGAAACAAAGGGCTACAAAGCCATACATTGAGCACCGGGGACAATCTAACGAAAATGGAGATTGGGCCCGGTTTACGTATCAAATAAATAGAATAACAATTGATAAACAATGCAAACCTAAAAGCATTCGGCTACATCGGGAGTATACTTTCGGACAAACATAGAGCCATTACTTATATACCATGGTTGTATGCAGTTTTATTTCATTCTATTCTTTTTAGAGTTTCCATTATCTCTGAATATATCTTTGGCTTCTTTTGTTCATCTAAGTTAACTCCTTCAATGATTTGCTTTATAAATCCTTTCTTATCAACAATAAAGGTTGTTGGATAGCTTTTAACTCCTAAAACATTATTTAGAAACTCCTTTTGATTTGGAATTATTCGAAATGCAAATGAAGGATTCTCGTCATTTAAATATGTATTAAGTTGATTAGATTTAAAAAAGTTTCTTATTGATACAGAGTTATCAAATGTAACTCCTAGTAAAATATAATTATCCTTATTAAGACTGTCCTTAAGTGCATTAAGATAAGGGAGTTCTTTTATGCAAGGACCGCAAGATACACTCCAACAATAAATGATTAAAAACTTACCTGTCAATTCACTAGTTTTAATCTGAATATTATGAATATCAACAAAGTCTTTTAAAGGAAACTTTTTATTTAGCCATTGAGACTTAATCGTAAAATCGTCTTCATTAATAAATTTTATCATCCAAACAATGCTATCTCCTTTCTTAATATTACTAAGTATCTGAAAAGGCGATTTACCTGTTTTATACAAACTATCCATCTCAGACATTTCATAGTAAGTATTAGTCAAAGTCTCTCTAAATATATTATGCTTATTATTCTTAAACATAGGAGAATCTTTCAACGATGAAAATTGTCCAAATGAATCTATTTGATTGAATATCATTATTATGAAGAACAGGAGCATTCTAGTCGAATTACTTTTTCTCATAAGCTTTATATTTAGTTTATGTGATTATATACAATATTGCAATTTACAACTTTCTATTTCGTGTTCAAAGCATTTTTTATCCTTTATAATACACTATAAGCCACGAAAAAAAAGGAAATGACACAAATAAACAAATAGTTTATCAAAACGTATCGAACTCTTACAAATATGCAATTGCCCAAAACCGTACGAACTTTGCCGTCCGGTGCGGGAGAATGCTAAGCGAAAATCGGGTAAACTTACAAACTCATCAACCCAGAAAACTACTCCGCTTCGCGCTTTCTCTTCTCTTCGTCTATCGTTTGGAAGTCTTTTTTGCGCAACACGAAACTGTTACTCAAGTATTTCTCACGTACAATCTTATTACTAGCCAACTCTTCCGGATTACCTTGAAACAATATCTTACCCTCGAATAAAAGGTAAGCACGATCAGTAATCGTGAGTGTTTCCTGCACGTTGTGGTCGGTAATCAAAATACCGATATTGCGATATTTCAACTGCCAGACGATGTGCTGAATGTCTTCAACAGCAATAGGGTCGACACCAGCAAAGGGTTCGTCGAGCATAATAAACTTAGGATTGATAGCCAAACAACGCGCTATCTCGGTACGACGACGCTCACCTCCAGACAGTTGATCGCCTTTATTCTTGCGCACCTTACCCAAGCGAAACTCGCGAATCAACGTTTCCAAGCGTTCAAGTTGCTGTTCGTGGTTGAGCTGTGTCATCTCCAATACCGACATGATATTGTCTTCCACACTCATCTTACGAAACACACTGGCCTCTTGAGGCAGGTATCCGATACCTTTACGGGCACGCTTATACACCGGATCATAGGTTATTTCCTCGTCGTTGATGTACACATGTCCCTCGTTCGGCACCACCAATCCCGTCGTCATATAGAACGAAGTGGTCTTGCCGGCACCATTCGGTCCCAACAATCCTACGATTTCTCCTTGTCGCACATTGATACTTACACCGTTGGCCACCGTGCGCTTTCCATAGCGCTTCACCAGTCCCTCGGTGCGCAACACCATTCTTTCTTTATCGCCATGCAACTGTACGTTGTCCGTCTCGTTCATCGTTTTATCATTTCGTTGTTTCGATGCAAAGATAAAAAGAAAAATCGGAAGTCGTCCTATTTTTCCTAAAGAGTGCTATTCTGTGATATTAACAGGATGTCATATCTACGTCAAAAACGAAATCGGGATGCCCGTTTGAGACATCCCGATTTTGATTATTGTTTGTGAAAAACTCGTTCGTTAAGCATATTCAAGGCTGGTTCTGTAAATTAGCTTTGTTAGATTTTGAGCTTTTTTTGAGGTCAAAATGCAAGAGAGTGAAGGAGTGTAGCGAGCTACACGACTGAACGAACTTACATTTTGAACCAAAAAGAAGCCAAAAGATAGCAAAACGTATTTCATAAAAATTTAATGACTATATGCGGTGGTAATTTATAGAACCAGCCTCAAATGTTTCTGAGCGATTTTATCAGCTTTATCCTCGTTCGCCACATTGACCTCCGAGAGCGTAAAACTCTTCTTGTCGGGCGAGAAAGTTAGTGTATAGTAGGCCGACGTACCGGTGGGTTTATCTACCAACTGAAGCTTCCCATCAACATAGGTGAAACGATATTTCTCATCTTTCGACTTAAATTCATTCTTGCTATCAGCCCAAACCACGACGGCATTGCTTGTTTTGTCGAAAGCGACCGTAGGCACTGTGATACCATTTGTAGCCTCTTCGGCCGTTGCCATATTAGTCCATTTACCTTCCAAAGTAACAGAATTTACCATCTCTTTTGTCATACTTTTCTCAGCTTCCATGACTCCGTTTTTATCACAAGAAACCATACCTACTGATACAATTAGAGCGAAAATCAGCGTAAAAATTTTGTTATTGCCCATTTTGTTATCCTTTCAATTAAATAATAACATTTGCGTTTATTGCGCTGCAATAATTAATATGCAAATTCCATACACACAACTTTTTTAAATATTTTTTCAAAATTTGAATCGCGAAAGAGATTTTATTAACATCTCAACTAGCCCATTCAGATATTAATATATCCCCACTTCTCAGTCTTAACTCTTCACCCTTAATTTACTGCAAGCTTGGAGCAACGATGCTGAGAAGCTACTTCAGCACTGCTGAAAAGTTCATGCAGCAATACTGCCAAGCCTCCGCAATATACAAAGATTTCGTTATTATCAAGTCCATATCCCCAAAGAGAGACGGTGTACACACCACAGCTGTCCCAACAAAATAGTGCAAAGCAAGCCCCATCAACATTAAATTTGCACATGTCTTTGATTTGCTGTAACTTTGTCGATACCGAGTTTGAAGCCTCGGCCATTCTAATCTGTATCGTAATATGAAAATAGTCTATGGTTTTGCCCAGTCGCCTTTTGGCGAAATAGTGGTTGCTCGAACGTTCGAAGGATTCTGCGATGTGCAGTTTCTAGGCACCAATCGCATGGCTGTCATTCACGAGTTGGCAGCGCGTTGGGGTACTTATACAGAGACGGTACAAAATGACACGATAGCCCAAACCGTTGAGCGCGTCATCTTCGAAGGCTATCAGCACGAGCTGCCCATACGGCTTTATGGAACCGATTTCCAACGTTCGGTGTGGCAAGAGGTACAGAAGATTCCGTTTGGCACCACTATGTCATATCAAGAACTTGCTACCCGGCTGGGTAAACCGAGTGCCGTTCGTGCCGTGGCTACAGCCGTGGCACGCAATCCTTTGGCCATGATAGTGCCATGTCATCGCGTCGTACATAAAGACGGAACAACCGGACAATACCATTGGGGGGCAGAACTCAAGAAACAACTTATTGCATGGGAAAAGTCGAAGTTGACTCGATAAGCCGTCAGGCCGTCACTCCCGACGAACTCTTCTCGCTCGTAGGCGACATCCTGCGAGCCGATGGAACAGTACCCGTAAGCAAGATGATGCACGACGTATTGGTACTTGCGTGCCACGAAGCGCTCATGGGGACACACCAATCTTTCGGCAATCTCTTTGCACAGGTAGACTTCCTCTGTCGGCATCATCATGTATCGATAGCCGATACAGTGGCAATCCAACGCATGAGACACGACAGTAACCGCAATGAACAGCTCTCTGCCGAACAACTAGGCTACGACTTACGTGCATTGGCCGTATTTATATCAGCTATCTTCCATGTAGATATTCCCTCATCATTGGTTGGCAAATTGCCTACCCTCTCTGCCCGACCGGGACGTGAGATACACCACATAGACTATCGATACTTGCGCTGTATCGTGCGTACCTATAACGAACAGCACTTCACAGCCGTGGTCGATGCCGATGTAGAAGAGTACACGGTGACGGTAGACTATGCTACCGAACCACACCTTATATATATATATGAATTGTTACACGAGGGGGTACAGCTCAATCTGTTGGACTTTAGCGTGGCCGACGGTGGCGAGAAAAATCACTTGATACCCCTTCCGTCATCGGTCATCGTGGTGGAACCCGATTATCTGATAGACATTAGTAGCATTGCACGATGCTTCACCGACTATGGCCATCACCCTCTTTCATACGTCGTCAACAGCATGTCTCCGGCCGCAAACTCGCAAGCCATCCTCGTGGGAAACTTTGCCGGAGCCGCCCTCGACGACATTATCAACTGTGGGGGCAACTATTCGTGGAGCGAGACATTTAAGAATAATTTCAAAGAGAAGGCACTGGAATACTGTACATGCGACGACCTGAATCGTCGGGAGAACTTTAAAGTGGCGGCGCAACGACAGGTAGAAAATATAAAAGAGGCAGTAGACCAACTCTTCGATCATGATTTCGACCGTGAAAAAGCGATTCTCGAACCCTCGTTTGTTTGCGAGCGACT
This sequence comes from Prevotella sp. DNF00663, assembly GCF_001553265.1. Taxonomy (GTDB): domain Bacteria; phylum Bacteroidota; class Bacteroidia; order Bacteroidales; family Bacteroidaceae; genus Prevotella. The sequence goes on from NZ_KQ960659.1 coordinate 68,110, forward strand.
CGGTATCCAAGGACGTGTCGACTTGATGACAACCGACTTTGAACTGTTGGTGGAACAGAAATCAGGCAGCAATTTCAGCATACAGACCGGCCGCCCTAATGAATATGGCAGCTTCCAAAAAGAAGACCACTACGTACAGTTGCTACTCTATTACGGAGTATTGAGACAGAACTTCAACCTCAGAAGCAACAAGACCGACATACGACTGCTCTACTCCAAGTACCCTTTACCGGGCGGTTTAGTGGTAGTCAACTACTACCGAAAACTGTTTCAGGAGGCCATTCTATTTCGCAACCGACTGGTAGCTGCGAAATACGACATGGCTTTGAACGGTTTTGAAAAAATACTTCCACAGCTCAATCCTGCTACTTTGAACGAAGCAGGACTGGACAATCGCTTTTTCCAACAGTGGATATTACCACAAATCAAAGCCGTAACCGAACCGTTGACACGACTCTCCCGACTGGAACATGCATACTATTGCCGTATGATGACCTTTGTGTATCGGGAGCAATTGGTATCGAAGGTGGGAGCTCAAGAAGGTGTTGGCAATTCTACAGCCGACCTTTGGAACATGCCGTTGGCACAGAAGAAGGAGACCGGCAACATTTATACTGACTTGCAAATCATCAAACGCACGAAGAGTTCGGCTTACAATGGATACGACACAATAACCCTTGACGTACCCACACAGGGCGAAGACTTCTTGCCGAACTTCCGTCGTGGCGACATGATTTATCTCTATGCGTATCGCCATGGAGACGTACCCGATGTGCGTAAAGCTTTACTTTTCAAGGGCGCATTGGTGGAAATTACGACCGGCAGACTCGTCGTGCACCTCAACGATGGACAGCAAAATCCTCATATCTTATCGCCCGAAGCCGACGACGGCATGTGCTATGCTATTGAGCATGGAGGTAATCTAGGGGCTACCTCGTCTATCCGCAGCCTTCATAAATTTATTACCGCACCACAATCGCGCCGCGACCTGCTTTTGGGACAGCGTGCGCCACGCATCGACCGTTGCGTGACGCTCTCACAAAGCTATCATCCCGACTACGACAATATTGTGTTGCACGCTCGGCAGGCAATGGATTATTTCCTGTTGGTAGGGCCTCCCGGCACCGGGAAAACGAGCATGGCACTACAGTATTTGGTACGCGAATTCCTCGCACATCAAGAGGAGAACCCCTCCATACTGCTGATGAGTTACACCAATCGAGCCGTAGACGAAATCTGCGGAATGCTTTCAGAGCATAGACTTCCTTATATTAGAATAGGTAATGAGTATACTTGCGATGCAAGATTCCACGACCAGCTGCTCAGCAACCTGATAGAAGAGAGTCCTAGACTCGATGTCATCAAGCAGCGATTGCTCGGTATGCCCATCATTGTAGGGACTACCAGCACTATTCAGAACAAGTCGTATATCTTCGATTTGAAGCACTTCACACTCGCCATCGTGGACGAAGCAAGCCAAATATTGGAACCCGGACTGGTGGGATTGCTCACCTATCCCGACCGTTTTATACTCATTGGCGACCACAAACAGTTGCCGGCCGTGGTGCAACAAGACGCTTCAGAGTCGGAAGTGGATATTCCTGAATTGGTAGACATAGAACTAGACAACTGCCGCCATTCGCTTTTCGAGCGATTGGTGCGTTGGGAACGCCACGAACATCGTACCGACTTTGTAGGCGTATTGAATCGACAAGGGCGTATGCACCCTGATATTGCCGACTTCCCGGCACAGCAATTCTATGCCAACGAACAGTTGCAAGCCGTGCCACTCCCCCATCAGCGCGAGACGCGATTGCCCTATTTAGCGCCTGCCAAAGACAGTATGGACGAGCTATTAAAGTCTCATCGCATGGTATTTATTGCCTCCCAATACTGTCGGCAGCCTCATCTCTCGGATAAAGTGAACACACACGAGGCCGCCATTGTAGCCGATGTAGTAGAGCGCATCTATCGTTTTTATGGCGAACGGTTTGATGTTTCGAAGACCATCGGGGTCATTGTGCCTTACCGTAATCAGATTGCCATGATACGAAAATGTATCGAGAAACTGGGTATCCCGGCTTTGGAACAAATCAGTATCGACACTGTAGAACGCTATCAGGGTAGCCAGCGCGATGTCATCGTGTACTCGTTTACCATCCAACATAGCTATCAACTTGATTTCTTAGCTGCTACTTGCTTCTTGGAAGACGGACAAATCATCGACCGCAAACTCAATGTGGCGTTGACACGCGCCCGTCAACAACTGATATTGACGGGCAATCGAGACATATTACAAGGCAATCGCCTTTTCTCGCAGTTAATGAAATATGTGGAAGAGAAAGGCGGAATGCTAAGATAAGAATATTCTATCATCTCGTTTATTAGGTACTCTGATATTGTAAGCATTTCCATTTGTGTATAAATTGCTATACAAAATTCATGCTTAAGAAGCCTTTGCCACCCTATATAAGTTATATGTGGGTGTACTCATATCTCCTATGGTGAGAGTTTAGGCTTCAGTATTGATACTTGCGAAGATGCCGTGCATGATGTGGGAAAGCTACCTTTTGTTACAGTTGTAACAATGGATGACGGACTTATAAACGAAGAGAAAGGACGCATATATAGTAGCCATAAATCCCTGTGGAATCAAAGTAGATAAACCGATTGACTTTAACGGTAGGCAGCTACAATTGGTATACTCAGTAGGTAGAGCCACTTATAATCAGAAACAGCATACTGTGAAACTTGGAGCCGTTAGTGCAAGTATCTTCCATGTGATGCCTTGACGCAAGCTTGTAACAAACAAATTATAGATAACAAGAATGAAATAGCGAAATAAAAGTTATATATAGATGTAAAAATTCTATCCTAAAAACTTACAAAATATTCATACATATCTTAATATTTGCAAGTAGTAAATAGCCCATCAAATATATCACTTTAGAGAAAAGAAGCTCAAAACCATTTAAAACATCAGACATCTATGAGAAAAGTATTATTAGTTATAGTATTCATGCTATGCTCAATAGCAGGGTTTGCACAATACAATATAGGTACATTTTGATTTAAACCCAAAGTGGGTTTGAGCATAGCCAATGTAACAAACTCTGATGCTACCGGCCCTAGATATGGAATAGTAGCCGGTGGATAGTTTGAGTATCAAGCTACAGAAAGTATCAGTTTCAGTATTGGTGCTTTGTATTCGATGCAAGGAGCAGTCAGCATAATTAACCAAGGGAGAAATAGTGTTAACAGCACTTTGAAACTCGACTATATCAATATACCCATCTTAATGAATGTAACTTTTGTCCGTCACTTTTCTGTTAAAGCTGGTATACAACCGGGGTTGAGACTGAATAATGCAGTAGAAACAAGATTTGCAGGCGACACATACCCATATTCTGTTTATGGTGTCAGACTCTTTGATATTTCATTGCCTGTAGGTATAGCCTATGAGAACCGTAACATAATGCTTGATTTGATGATTAACGAAGGGTTAATCACAGTCCATCCCAACACAAGTGCCAAAAAGATAGCAGTCCAACTAAGCGTGGGGTATCGTCTGAAACTATAATTTGAGCGTACGTACACAGCCTCTCACAAATATTAATAAAATAATATAAAGTTTTATTTGAGTAAAAATCGTTAGGTCATTTGTAACTTTCATGCTTGTCACCCCCTCTTTGCTTTAGAGAGTTTAAAGAGATAATATATCTATAAATAACAAAAATTAGAAACAAGTATGAAAAAATCATTTTATCAGCAGCATTGATGTTGACTACAGTAGCAGCATTCGCACAACACGCAGTAGGTTCGTTGACAATCCAACCTAAGATTGGTATGAACATCGCTAACTTGACTAAGTCAGACGCCGATGCACGTATTGGCTTGGCAGCAGGTGCAGAACTCGAATATCAAGCTTCTGATATCGTCAGCGTAAGTGCCGGTGCGTTGTATTCAATGCAAGGAGCCAAGGTTCATAACTTGACGACTAAACTCGACTATATCAATGTTCCTATCTTGGCAAATGTATATGTTGCTAAAGGCTTAGCTGTAAAATTGGGTATCCAACCGGGCTTCAACGTGAACAGCCAATACAAGCTTAAAGTTGGAGATGAAAGTTCTACTAAAGACATTGACGTGAAAACAGTAGACTTCTCTATCCCTGTTGGTCTGTCATACGAATACAACAACTTCGTGGTTGATGCTCGTTACAACTGGGGATTGACCAAGATTTCAGACTTTTCTGACACCAAGAACAGCGTATTCCAAATTACATTGGGCTATAAATTCGGTTTGTAAAAATATCAATTATACTGATATAAGAGAGCTTCCGCATTAGTGGAAGCTCTTTTTATTTATATAATGGGCACTAACTATGGGCAGTCCATTATTGTTAAAAGATATAAATAAAGTAACGATATTTGTATAAAAATTTGTTACACAAGCTACTTTACACTATATTTGCGAATGTAACAACAATTAATTCTAAATTATAAACCTTATGAAAAAGACTCTATTAGTAGCTGCCATGATGCTATCTTCTGTAGCAATGTTTGCACAACATGCTGTCGGTTCAATCACTGTTCAACCAAAAGTAGGCTTGAATCTTGCCAATTTTACAAAATCTGAAGGTGATATCAGGGTAGGTTTGGCAGCTGGTGCTGAATTTGAATACCAAGTAACCGATATGGTTAGTATCAGTGCCGGAGCTCTTTATTCTATGCAAGGAGCAAAAGGAACAGAGGTAGTTAATGGAATTAATACCCCAGCCACAGCTAAATTAAATTATATCAATATCCCTATCATGGCCAATGTATATGTTGCTAAGGGATTCGCTGTAAAACTTGGAATCCAGCCGGCATTCAAAATAAGTAGTTCTTTAGAGGGTAAAGCTAACGGAATCAAAGCTTCTAAAGATATAGATGAAATTAAGTCGTTTGACTTTTCTGTTCCTGTAGGTGCCTCATACGAGTTCAACAACTTTGTAGTTGATGCTCGTTACAATTGGGGATTGACAGAAATTATCAAGGAAAGTTCAGCCAAGAACAGCGTATTCCAGATTACATTGGGTTATAAATTTGACCTCTAAAAACAGCAATTTTAATAATATAAAAGAGCTTTCGCATTAGCGAAAGCTCTTTTTGTTGGTATTATCAACTATATTTCTCATATTTTGTAGCTATCTTTGTAATTGATAAACCGTATATACTAAGGTCGCATGAAAATATATATTGTCGTTCCTTGCTACAATGAAGAGGCGGTATTGCCTTGGAGTATCAACCATTTGCAGACGCTCACCGAACGCCTCAAACAAGAAGAGGAAGTGGAAGCCCGACTCTTATTCGTCGATGATGGTAGTCGAGATGGTACATGGAAGCTCATCACAGACTATGCTCGGCAATATCAAAACGTATCGGGACTGAAGCTATCGCACAACGAAGGGCATCAAAATGCACTATGGGCAGGACTGGAACAGACCGTTGGAAAATGCGATGCAGCCGTTTCGATAGACGCAGACTTACAAGACGACGAGACAGCCATTATTGAAATGGCTCGCCAAGTAAAGACGGGGAAAGACATTGTGTACGGTGTTCGCAAGCGCAGAGACACAGATACGGCTTTCAAACGCGTCTCAGCACAGTTGTTTTATCGTTTGATGAAGCAGGTAGACAAGGAGATTGTGTTTAATCATGCCGACTTCCGCATGATGACATCACGTGCTATTGAGGCGCTCATGCAGTATTCCGAGCGCAACTTATTCCTTCGCGGTGTGGTGAGACAATTAGGCTTTAACGAGGGATTTGTGTATTATGACCGCACCGCCCGCGTAGCCGGAGAGTCGAAATATCCATTCCGTAAGATGCTGGCTTTCTCTATAGACGGCATCACTTCTTTCTCTGTTGCACCCTTAAAGTGGATTACTGTCATCGGATTAGCGATGATGCTAGTATCTGTGGTGGCAATTATATATGCTATTATCGAGCATATAGCCGGCAAAACGGTAGCCGGTTGGACCTCACTTTTGGCTTCATTATGGTTTATTGGCGGCATCGTGACTACCGGTATCGGCGTTACGGGCATCTATGTCGGTAAGATTTATACCGAAGTAAAGCGCCGCCCACGTTATTTTGTAGACGAGCGCATAAACCTATAGAAGTATATCGTATCTCTCACCTCAGCTATTCGACGTGCCGAATGCCAATCACTGACAAAGCGATAATCTTGATGTTTGCTCACAAAAGCATCTTTCTCAGAGGCTTTCAACATAACAATACCTCTCATCGGGCGGTCTAGTTCAAATTGTCGAATGCGGTCACCGGCATAGAAATCAGTTCCAAAGAAGTGGTGCATCGGGGTCTCAAGATATTGGTAAACAGGCTCTTTAGGATAACGATGATTGATAAATTCGGCCAAAGGACGCTCGCTTTTCACATTGAGTACAGTAGGAAGAATGACTCCATCAAGCAACATGAAAATCACAAAAACAATACTAAACATGTGTGCCACCATCAAATGGCGGGTGCTATAAGGTTGAGAATGGCGCACCGCCGTGTAGAAAGCGGGAATCCCTATAAGCACAGGAAGTGCGAGCAAGAGAATGTTTCCAAAATGCAGAGGGGCATTCTCCAGTGCACGAAGCATCAATATATTCTCATCGGCATGCTTCCCATGGAAAACAGTATCGGGTATAACGCCGGTTCTAATAGTGATGAAAGCAACCACAACAACAAACCCGATAACACTCAGTGTAGCCACAAAAGTATTCACAGTACGACGATGCTGTTGAACAAGACTGACGATATACTGAGCCAACAGTAGTGCCATGAACGGATAACAGGGTAGTAGATACACACTGCGCTTGCTTGATGGAATGCAATAGAAGAACAGGGTTAGTCCGAAAGCCAACCACGTGAACAATTGGAAAGAGTCACACGTACGAAGCTGGCGTAACCCGTTGACGATTCCTTGCGGACGTTTCCACTTAATAGAGAAAAGCGAAAAGACAGCCAATAATGTCCAAGGGGTCCACCCCACAAGCAGTGTCATGAAATTGTAAGTAAAGGGATGCTCGTGCGAAGAATAACTCATCGTACCGGTGAATCGACCGAAGTTCTCTTCCATCACCAAACTGATGAAGTTATCACCGGCCTGATGATAAGCGGCAATATACCACAATGAGGGAATGATGCAGGCTGCAATAGCCAGCAAAGTGAGCTTTCCAAACACCTTCCACCAACATACTCCACGAATCAACATGAACACGCCAATAACAAAACAAGGCAGGATGATACCCACAGGTCCTTTGGTCAAGGCTGCCCCACTCATGCTCAGAACGGCCCAAATGGGGAATCCACGCATACCACGTTCCCACCAACGGTAAAGCAACCAATAACTGCCGACCATGCAAAGCGTCAATACCATGTCGACACGACATGCCATTCCAGCCCTATGAACCTCGAAAGCCGAGAGTGTCAACATCGCTGTCATAAAGGCAATACTTGCATCTTTGCGGCGCGAATTGAACAGATAGCCACCTACAGTCATAGCGATGAGCGACAAAGCAGAAGGCAAACGGGCTGTAAACTCGCTGACATAGCCTTGCGGAAGCGAAAGGAGGGCGATAATCCAATGGAAAAATGGTGGCTTATAAGGGATATCACCACCATTGTTGATAGGCAATATCCAGTTGCCATCTTTCAACATGCTCAACGCCACCACGGCCTCGCGCGGTTCACCTTTAGAATAAAATTCGGTGAGACCAAGGAAAGGTAACGTAGTGACGAAGGCTACAAATAAGAGTGTCCACAACAATACGCTTCTATTCTCTGACATATCTTCAATGCTTATTTTGACTGCAAAAATAGCCATTTATGTCCACATTGCTGCATATAAACCTATAATTCGCAGCAAAACAGCGTCTTATTATTGAACCGCAGAAATCATCTCTATATCGTATATAGCATTGGGAGTGACGGTGAGCCTGACCGTCTGATACCCTTTTTCCTCAAAGACGAGCACGTCTCCCACGCGACTTTGCAAACGATAGACACCTTTCTTATCGGTCAACACCGTTGTCTTACCACCATTGGTCGACACCTTTACCTGTCTCATCGGGGTTGCTTGCACATCTCTTACCACTCCTACGATGCTAATAGATTTGCCTAAATCGGCCTTCTTGATTCCTTTCTGACTGTTGCTAACCGTTGCCGTAGTAAGATTGTTTTGCCCTACCGTGACGGTATCTGTAAGCAAAATATTGTCTGACGAACTGCCTATCATCACCGAGAAATCGCCCGGCTCTACCACTTTCTTGTATTCATTGTTGTATAAAGCCAACTCGCCTACAGGCACTTTGAATGTCAGTTGCTTCGTCTCTTTGGGGGCAATAGCCACCTTTTCAAAAGCATAGAGTTGCTTAACAGGCGTAGTTACCGAGCCAACTAGATCACGAATGTAGAGTTGCGGGACTTCCATACCGATGCGTGTGCCTTGATTGGTCACGTCGAAGGTGACGGTTAGCGTGTCTTTCTCTGCCAATTTACGACGCTGTACCTTCAGATTGGAATAGGCAAAGCGAGTATAGGAGCGCCCAAAACCAAAGCTATATTCGGCATAAGGGTCGGAGAAAACATAGTCACGTCCCGGTGTTTCGAGCGTACCTTTTCTATTATAGAAGCCCTTATCGGTAGGAAGATAGTTGTAATAGCAAGGCAGATGACCTACACTCTTGGGGAAAGAGATGGGCAAGCGTCCCGAAGGGTTCACCTTACCAAATAATACTTCGGCCAATGCAGTGCCACTTTGTTCGCCACCATACCACTGTACCAACAGCGCATTGCAACGCTTGTTGAAACTACCCGTAACGAGCGGACGACCTGTAACCAGCACAACGATGAACGGCTTACCCTGTTTAGCGATTTCATCTACGAGTTCCTGCTGTACACCGGGAAGCGTAAGATTGCTTAAATCGAAGCCCTCACCGCTTGTAGCAGGGTCGGAAGCGCGTGCCAAGAGTGCGCTCTGCGTACCCACACATACGATGGTTAAGTCGCTTTTCTGCACAGCCTTGACAGCTTCATCAAAGCCTTTTTTATCTTGAGACCATAGGTCGCATCCCTTGGCATAGTTCACTTGTACTTGCTTTCCCACCAATTTTCGGATGCCCTCAAACGGTGTTACACCATCTTTCTTTTGGTCGCTCCATGAGTAATCGCCAAATTGTACGTGGTCGGCATTAGGTCCTACCACCGCGATACTCGACAGTTTATCCGCCGACAATGGCAGACAATCATTTTTATTCTCCAACAATACGATGCTCTCACGAGCTGTATTGAGTGCCACCTCTATCGCTTCGGGCGTGTGTACATTCCTCTTTAGCCCCATCGTATCGGGCAACTCATCCTCGAAAAGTCCCGATGCAAACTTCGTATAGAGTATATGTCGCACAGCATCATCAATGTCTTTTTCGCTTATCTTACCTTGTCTGATAAGTTCCAATGCATACTGGTAGCAATCGCTACTAGCCTCTAAATCCAGTCCAGCAGTAATCGCTTTCTGTGCAGCCTCGGCATTGTTGCCCGCCACATGGTGGAAACATTCAAGCATAGAGACCGAACCCCAATCGGAATATACATATCCTTTAAAGTGCAGACTGTCACGTAAGAGCGATTTAAGGAAATAAGGTGACGAGGTTATAGGTTCTCCATCGTACGAACTATAGCAGTTCATCACGCTGAGCGGATGGCATTCGCGGATGACATATTCAAACGGTTTGGCGTATAATCCCAGCAATTCTCGACGCCCACCGCGTACAGAAGCGAGGTTCAGACCACCTTCCGGAGTGCCGTGAGCAACGAAATGTTTGAGCGTAGGAATCTGTTTATGGTCTTGAAGCCCATTGATGTAGGCAGCTCCCATCTTTGAAATGAGCAACGGATCTTCGCCATACGTCTCTTCCACGCGCCCCCACCTCGGTTCGCGGGCAATATCTAAGTCGGGTGCCAACGCTTGTTTGGCGCCAATGGCTTGCATCTCTTTGCCTACAAAATGACCGACTTTTCGTATCAGCTGCGGATTGAAAGTCGCACCAAGAGCTATGGATTGCGGAAAAATAGTACATCCATCTTGTACCACTCCGTGCAATCCTTCCATCACAGGAATAACAGGTATGCCGAGTCGAGTGTGATAACGCATGTGCTTCTGAATCTGGTACATGGCATTGAGATACTGCTCCGATGAATAAGGAAAAGCCTCCACGCATCCAAAACTCAGACCATCGGTCGATTTGATCAATTTATCTATGTCGACGCGTCCGTCCGAATTGTAGTGTTTAAAATGTATATGCCGCATTTGCGCCACTTTCTCTTCCAACGTCATCCTACCCAAAAGGTCTTCCACCCGCTGCTCTACAGGTGCCTGTGGATCCTTGTATAGTGGGATGGATGAATCGACTTTTTTGCTTTGTCCCTGTACATTAAGAGTCGTAGAAAACAACAACAGTATACCCATGACACCGTTCATCATGGTCGAAAGAGTTTTTTTACAAAGTTTGGAATGCTGCTTTTGCTTAGTATTGTCCATGGTTTTTATTATGTATATAAGGATTGACTGCAAACTTACGAAAATAAAATAAAATGACAAAATAAATTTATCGAAAAATGTATATACGCAAAGAGCGGATGTATCAAAATTGATACATCCGCTCTTGTATGATGGTCTAATTGCCTATGATGGGCTATGAACGATAATTATTTCTTGAATTCGGCGTAAATCTTAGCTGCTATTTCCTTGAATTCCTCTTCGTTCAACTGCAACTTCTCTTTGTGGAAATCCACATCGGCCTCGCTGTTAATTGGCATCAGATGGATATGTGCATGGGGCACTTCCAATCCCAATACCACCTGAGCAACCTTCTTACAAGGGAAAACTGTCTTGATAGCGGCAGCCACTTTCTTGGCAAATAGCTGGAAAGCAGCCAACTCTTCATCGTCCATATCGAAGATATAATCTACCTCACGACGCGGAATCACCAGTGTATGCCCTTTCACCAAGGGATTAATATCAAGGAAAGCGTAGAAGTTCTCGTCTTCCGCACACTTGTAGCTAGGAATCTCTCCGGCTGCAATCTTTGAAAAAATATCCATCGCGTGTCTGTTTATAAGTTGATAAAACTTTCGATTTAGTCTAGCGAAATATTGTCGATACGCAGTTTGATAGTGCCTCGTGGAATCTTAATTTCCACCTCATCGCCCACCTTCTTGTTCAGCAATCCCTGCGCAATCGGAGTCTTAATCGAAATCTTACCGGCTTTCAAGTCGGCTTCGCTTTCGCTCACGATGGTGTAAGTCATCTTGGTTTTAGTGGCTAGATTGGTCATCTCCACCTTCGACATAATCTGTACAGCATCAGTACTGAGGCGAGATACGTCTACGATCTTGGCCTCAGCCAAAGCCAGCTTGATTTTATTAATCTTATCTTCAAGATGAGCTTGTGCCTCTTTAGCGGCGTCGTACTCCGAATTTTCACTTAAATCGCCCTTGTCACGAGCCTCTGCAATAGCGGCCGATGCCTTAGGACGTTCTACAGCTTCTAGCTGTTTGAGCTGTGCTACGAGATTATCGTAGCCTTCTTGTGACATGTATGCCATATAAAATAAATTTTAAAAATTGTCTTAAAGTTTTTCCGAGATACAACAAAAACGACGAATTCCGACAGCCTTTGTGTTGTCGGAATCCTACTTTCCATTGTCTACTTCATGTCTATTCTGTTGGCAAAGATAGACATTATTTTGTTAACAACCAATTATTTCTCCCAAATTTACACTTTTAAAACTTTTGTCCATATTTGTTACCAAAGTCAAAGTGACACTCCCATAATCCTCCTCGGTCTAATCAGACTTCTCACTTCTCGTTCCAAACTCGCCTACTTACCAACTCAAAAGTTCTCCCTCTTCTTGAAAGAAGACTGAGGAGAAGTTAGTGCATGGGCGCAACAACAACGCTGCAATGCCTAGACAGCCTTGCTGACAAGCCCGAACAGCAACGTTGCCCCACCTCTGCAGTCCGCTGATAGTAAGAAGTAAAAAGTGAGAAATAAAAAGTTTAAAGAAGATAAAGATAGGCTCTACAAAACTAATACCTTGCCTTTTATTTTCCGGAAAATGTGATTTTTAGCCCCAAAACAGTCTGATTTTTGTGATTTTTACCTATATTTATATGCATAAAATGTGATTTTACGGTTAAAAACAGTTCATTTTTTGTGATTAATAACATCTAGAATGCTTAACAGAAAGATTGATACATACTTGGCAGAGTGGCGCAAACGGGAGCATCGTCTTCCTATTATCGTGAAAGGAGCACGCCAAATAGGCAAATCAACCTCTATTCGTTCATTTGCCACGGCAAACTATCGCAGTGTGATAGAAGTGAACTTCGTCTTGCAACCTCATTTCAAATCTATCTTTGAAAACGGTTACGAGGTAGACGAAATATTAAAACAACTCTCTCTACGCAATCCACAATTCCAATTCATAGTTGGTGAAACGCTTATTTTCTTCAACGAGATTCAGGCCTGTCCAAGCTGTGCGACTTGCTTAAAATCCTTTGCCATAGATGGGCGCTACGATGTTATCTGCTCCGGTTCACTTATGGGCATCAGCTACAAAGAGATTGAATCAGTGAGCGTAGGTTACAAAGAAGACTACGATATGTACTCCATGGACTTCGAAGAATTCCTGTGGGCTCGCGGCTATAATGCACAGATTATCGACGACATGTATACACACATGTCGACCTTAACGCCATTTAGTGAGGGGGAAATGCATATCTTCATGTCTCTATTCCACGAATATATGATTCTTGGAGGTATGCCGGCCGTCGTCAACAAATTTATAGAAAAAGGAAATTTTAGCGGGTCACTAAATCTACAACGACAGCTCCTAAGAGACTACGAAGAAGATATAACCAAGTACGCAGAGGGTTTGGACAAAGGAAAAATAAAGCAAGTATACAGCCATATACCCGTTTTCCTAGCTAAAGACTATAAAAAATTCCAAATATCAAAGATTGCCAAAGGGGCACGTAACAGGGAATATGTAGGTACCATTGACTGGCTTGCAGATGCAGGAATCATCAATATATGTTATCTGCTTGAAAATACCGAACTGCCACTAAAAGGAAATTATTCGCCTAATTGTTATAAACTATACTTCCATGACACCGGTCTACTCGTTGCATCATTGGATGATGAGGCACAAGACGACTTGCGCCTAAACCAAAATTTCGGAACTTACAAGGGAGCACTCTACGAGAATATCGTTGGTGAAATGCTTGTCAAACAAGGGTACCAACTCTATTTTTATCGCAATGATAAAAGCTCTATTGAAATGGATTTCTTTGTTCGGGACACAAAATCGCTCATCCCTGTCGAAGTAAAAGCTAATGATAATTCCACACCATCACTCAATAAGCTCATAGAGGGTGCACACTATCCGGATATTCACTACGGAATCAAACTAGGAAACAAGAACATTGGATTTAACGGAAAGTTCTATACATTTCCTTATTTCCTCACTTTCTTGCTGAAAAAGTATCTCCGAGACCAACATTCATACGAAAATAAATAATACATATTAACCAACACGATAATAAAACAAAGGCTTCGTTTGTCGTTTTCCTCTTTATTTCGTATTTTTGCAACGATATGCTTATCTTTAAATATCTCAATACATTAGGTAAATACCTACTGCTTATGGGGCGCACATTCAGCCGTCCCGAACGCATGCGCATGTTCTTCAAACAATACGTGAAGGAGATGTCGCAATTGGGTATCGACTCCATTGGCATCGTTTTGCTCATCTCTTTCTTCATCGGAGCAGTGATTTGCATTCAGATGAAAGTGAATATCCAAAGTCCATGGATGCCTCGATGGGTAACGGGATATACTACTCGCGAGATTATGTTGCTGGAGTTTTCCAGTTCTATCATGTGTCTGATATTGGCCGGAAAGGTGGGGTCGAACATCGCTTCCGAATTGGGAACAATGCGAGTGACGCAACAAATCGATGCACTTGACATCATGGGCGTAAACTCGGCAAGCTATCTCATCCTGCCAAAGATATTAGGGCTGATGACCATCATGCCGTTTCTTGTCATTTTCAGTTCGTTCATGGGTATCATAGGTTCATACGCCACGGCTTATATAGGGCACATGTTGTCGCCCGATGACTTGACATTGGGCCTGCAACATGCATTTAAATCATGGTTCGTATGGATGAGTATTATCAAGAGTACATTCTTCGCCTTCGTCATAGCTAGCGTGTCTTCGTACTTCGGATACACCGTCGAAGGCGGTTCTGTTGAAGTAGGAAAATCGAGTACCGATGCTGTTGTGAGCAGCAGTGTGCTGATATTGTTCTCGGATGTGTTCCTCACTCAACTCTTATCTTAATTTCCGCATACAATGATAGAAGTAAAACATCTCACTAAATCGTTCGAAGACAAGACCGTACTCAAAGACATCAATGTGGTGTTTGAGGACAGTAAGACCAATCTTATCATCGGACAAAGCGGTAGCGGAAAGACAGTTTTGATGAAAAATCTCGTGGGATTGCTCGAACCAACAGCTGGTCAAGTGCTCTACGATGGACGCGACTTCGTGACAATGTCAAAGCGTGAGCGCGTCATGATGCGTCGAGAGATGGGCATGATATTCCAAAGTGCAGCCCTATTCGACTCGCTGAACGTATTGGAAAACGTGATGTTCCCACTGGATATGTTCTCTACCATGACACTGAGAGAACGACAGAAGCGGGCACAAGACTGCTTGGCACGCGTAAACTTGCTGGATGCGCAGAACAAATTCCCCGGAGAAATATCCGGAGGTATGCAAAAACGTGTGGCCATAGCACGTGCCATCGTGCTGAATCCCAAGTACCTGTTCTGCGACGAACCTAACTCCGGACTCGATCCGAAGACCTCGCTTGTCATTGACGAACTGCTTTCGGGCATCACCAAGGAGTTTGGTATTACTACCATCATCAATACCCACGACATGAACTCAGTCATGGGCATCGGTGAGAATATTCTCTTTATCTATCAAGGGCACAAAGAATGGCAGGGTAGCAAAGACGAGGTGATGAACTCGACGAACGAGAAACTCAATGCATTGGTGTTTGCTTCCGACCTCTTCCGTAAAGTAAAGGCCGCTAATACTACAGGATAATAAAACAAAAAATGGTATCCGCTTGGCGGATACCATCCCTAATAAAAATTTCAAATATTACTTTTTCTTCTTGACTTTAGGCATAGGCAATTCAGCACAAGTTACTTTTACCAAAGCCGAGATAAAAATCCCTATCGTCCACATCCGATATAAGGAAGTAGTCTTTCGCCCCATCATAGGGTGACGCCAATACGGGAGTTCCAAGCAAAGTTGCTCCCGCTTGAGTCGGGTTCACAAAGAACCGATCGTCACAAATAAGGCCGAAAATTTTCCCATCGCAATAGATTCCGTAATCACCAAACATCTTTCTGAAGGTAATTACGCCTGCTCCAACAGCTTGGTCGGCCACATACTGTACATAATCTAATTGACTGGCCATATCTTTATCTTAAATACCACACGCCCTTATGCTGCACCATAGGCACCACTATCTGCTCGTTGGTGCTGTCACCATAGACTATTTGCATCATCACTTGAGCTACATGCTTAGCCGTATCGGCCTTACCACTGACAATACGAATATCCTTAATACCACGATGTTCGTCATTTTGCTGTCCGATAAACATGGCCGCGTTGTCGGCCAATTGCTTCTGATAACTTGCAGGAAGACTATCTGGGCGATACGTTCCGGCCACAAAAGCATCGTAATCACCATGCAATAGATAGTCGTAATAGAGCTTAGCAGCACGCGCAGCCAACTCTCCTTGGTCGTCTTGCTTGCCACCACAGGCTGCAAAACTGAGCAATATACAGGTCAATAGCAATACAGGAAGTCTCTTCATCGCACTTATTTCTGACGAATAAAGATATTGATAGGACAACCGTGCATGCTCCAATTCTCGCGTATCTTATTCTCCAAGAAGCGACGGTAGTTCTCTTTGACGTACTGAGGCAGATTGGCATAGAATACAAACGATGGTATCTGCGTGTTCGGAATCTGCATACAATACTTGATTTTGATATACTTTCCCTTGATAGATGGAGGTGGAGTAGCCTCGATAATAGGCAACATCACCTCGTTCAACTTGGATGTCCCCACCTTCGAAGTACGATTCAAATAGACTTGTTTAGCCGTTTCCAGCACCTTAAAAATGCGCTGTTTGGTAAGCGCTGAAGCAAAGATGATGGGGAAATCAACGAATGGAGCCATACGTTCGCGTATCGCATTCTCGAAAGTTTTGATGGCTATTTGCGATTTATCCTCCACTAAATCCCACTTGTTTACTACTACCACGAGCGATTTATTGTTCTTCTGAACCAACTGGAAGATGTTCATATCCTGCGCTTCAATACCACGTAGCGCATCAACCATCAATATACAAACATCGCTATTCTCTATGGCACGGATGCTACGCATAACGGAATAGAACTCCAGATCTTCCGAAACCTTGTTCTTACGACGGATTCCGGCTGTGTCAACAAGATAGAAGTCGAAACCGAACTTATCGTAACGAGTATAGATACTGTCTCGTGTGGTGCCTGCAATCTCTGTAACGATATTGCGATCCTCGCCTATAAAAGCATTAATCAAACTGCTTTTACCGGCATTCGGACGACCAACGACAGCGAAACGAGGAATATCTTCTTCCAATACTTCATCTACCTTCTTCTCTAGTTTCGCCAAAAGCAGGTCGAGTAAGTCACCAGTCCCGCCACCGGTAGCAGCGCTGATACATTGTGGATCGCCCAGTCCGAGACTATAAAAGTCGGCAGCTTGATAATATTCTGCACTGTTATCAACCTTGTTAGCTACCAAGATAACAGGCAATTTAGCTCGACGTAAAATCTGAGCCACGTCTTGATCCCAGTCGGTTACACCCGTAGTTACGTCGACAAGGAACAACACCAAGTCGGCCTCTTCGGTGGCAATGAGTACTTGTTTGCGGATAGCGTCCTCGAAAATATCATCCGAATTTACGACCCAACCACCGGTATCAACCACCGAGAATTCGTTTCCGTTCCACGAACACTTGCCGTATTGACGGTCACGGGTGGTGCCTGCGGTATCACTAACAATCGCCCTACGCGACTGTGTCAATCTATTGAAAAGCGTAGACTTGCCCACATTCGGACGTCCTACAATTGCTACTAAATTTGCCATATATTAATAATAAATCATGAATTATATCACCCTCTCTCTTTGGGGAGGGACGGAGAGGAGCTAATGGGTCTCCTATTCCGGGTTATATCCGAAACTTTCCAACTCTTTCTTGGAACTGCGCCAGTCTTTATCAACCTTAACGAAGGTCTCCAGAAATATCTTTTTGCCGAAGAACTTTTCCAAAGTCTTGCGCGATTCCATGTTCATCTTCTTCAATGCGACACCCTGATGGCCGATGATAATACCTTTTTGTGAATCGCGCTCAACGTAGATGACCGCCCCGATATTGATTTGTTTCTCTTCTTCCTTGAAACTTTCCACACGCACTTCCACACTGTAAGGAATCTCCTTGTCGTAGTATAGCAGTATCTTCTCGCGTATTATCTCCGAGACAAAGAATCTCGCGGGCTTGTCGGTCAACTGTTCTTTATCGAAATAAGGGGGAGAATCGGGTAACAATTCTTTAATGCGCTTCAACAATACATCCACACCAAACTTGTTCTTAGCCGATATTGGTAATATCTCGGCATTGGGTAATAAGCGATGCCAATGCTCTACGATGTCGCCTAATGAGTTTTGATTGCTCTCATCTATCTTGTTAATGAGCAGCAATACCGGAATTGTCATCTTGCTAACCTTTTCCAGAAACTCCATATTCTTTTCCGGATTCTCTATCACATCGGTCACGTAAAGCAGGATATCTGCATCGGTCAAGGCCGATTCAGAGAACGCTAACATATACTCCTGCATCTTATAATTCGGCTTCAGAACACCCGGTGTATCGGAGAAAACAATCTGCATATCATCGGTATTCACAATACCCATAATACGATGACGCGTGGTTTGAGCCTTAAAGGTGGCGATGCTGATGCGCTCACCCACCAATTGGTTCATCAAAGTACTTTTCCCTACGTTTGGGTTGCCGACGATATTAACAAATCCGGCTTTATGCATTTCTACCTCCTTTTAGGACAAAAAGACGCATCCTTAACTAATATAAAGATGCGTCTCTCCGTATTCTATTTATTATAAAAATCTTCTACCCTCGCAACGGAGAGTCAAATCTAAGCTGTCTATGAGTCGTAAGCCCAGCGATAATAGCTGGCTCCGTTCACAAATCCGGCTCCAAAAGCTGTGAAGATGATGTTATCGCCCTTCTTCAACTGCTTCTCGAAGTCCCACAATACCAAAGGCATGCAAGCGGCACTGGTGTTACCATAGCGCTGGATGTTGACAAGTACCTTGTCCATGGGACATTCGATGCGCTTTGCAACCGCCTCGATGATACGCAGATTAGCCTGATGAGGAACGATATAACTAACATCCTCACGAGTCAATCCATTACGTTTCAGCAATTCCATGCAGTCATCGCCCATAGCCGTTACAGCATACCGGAACACCATACGCCCCTCTTGATAAGTGGCATGTAGGCGATGGTCTACTGTGAAATGAGACGAAGGGCATACCGAACCACCGGCTTTGACGTGCAGGAATGGTAGACCTTTACCGTCTGTACGATGATAAGAATCTATCAAACCAACATTATCTTCCGTCGTACCTTCGACCATTACGGCACCCGCACCATCACCAAACAGCGCACAAGTGCTACGGTCTTGATAGTCGGTTATTGCCGACATCTTGTCTGCTCCAATCACAATGATACGCTTATGGCGTCCACTCTGAATCATATTGCAGGCTACGTCGAAAGCATACATAAATCCGCAACAAGCAGCAGAGAAATCGAATGCGAATGCATTCTTCAATCCCAACTTGCCCAATACGATAGATGCTGTAGACGGATGGATATAATCTGGCGTGGTCGTAGCCACGATTACCGCATCAATAGTATCCAATTCTACACCTGTCTTCTGTATCAAAAGTTTAGCAGCTTTACGCGCCATATAGCTCGTACCAAGCCCCTCTTCTGTCAGAATGCGGCGTTCCTTAATACCCGTGCGTGCCGTTATCCACTCGTCGTTGGTATCCACCATCCTAGAGAGCTCTTCATTATTGAGCACGTAGTCAGGTACATATCCCGCAACACCTGTGATAATGGCATTAATTTTCTCCATTATTCAGCTACTTCCTTTACAACTGCCAACTTACCTCTATAATATCCACAAGTAGGACATACTATGTGATATACGTGGTAACTGCCACAGTTAGGGCATACAGCCAATGTGGGGGCTACTGCCTTATCGTGCGTTCTTCTCTTGAGTGTACGAGTCTTCGATTGTCTTCTTTTAGGATGTGCCATTTTTATTTATTCTTTAATTGTTGTTTTTATTTTCTCTAATCCGGCCCAACGAGGATCCATATTGTCTTCAGCATTATCCCCATGAGCACCTTCCGTAGCCGAGTGTGCTTTCAGCAGTTGCAACATTGCAGGGTCACATTCCCCCGACTCATGCGCATGCTTGAACGGAATGGCGAGTTCCACAAACTCATATATGAACCATGACACGTCGACTACACCCTCATTCCCAGGCACCGTCACTAGGTCATCGTCCTCTATATAATCCTCACCAAACTTCACGACCAACTTGTTCCGGGTATCAATGGACTGCGCCATATCCTCCAAACAGAGGTCGCATGGTACTTGTATGGTACCGACAGTGTGGAAGTCGAGTTCAAAGAAGTCCCCCACTCTATGAATGGAAAGGTCTGTACGCAACTCGCCTCGCTGCACTTCGGGAGCGTCTATCGTCTCAAAGTAACTATCGTCAAGATGAAAGACGAGCTTGGTATCGCCCTCTTCCAGCCCCTTTAAGTCTATCTTAAATGGTTCTAAACTACCCATACGGGCTGCAAAGTTACGAATAAATTCTGATATACAAATAATTAAATGAGAAAAACTAAATGTACAAAACATCCAAAATGTGCATTTCTCATCTCTTTTATATAATATAAGGAGACAAAAGAACAGAAAGCCGGAAAGAGCTATTTACTACAACCTCATCTCGCAACGACCACCAAATGAAGTCTTTCTACTTCATCCATTAGAGTAGATTAAGATGAGGTAATACGATTCTAAACGTCGTTCCCACTCCCACTTCCGATGCTTTCACGCTGATACGCCCTTTGTGATACTCCTCAATGATGCGACGAGCGAGCGACAATCCCAGTCCCCAACCGCGCTTCTTCGTCGTAAATCCGGGACGGAACACATTATGCACATCACGCTTCCGAATTCCTTTTCCCGTATCCGTTACATCGAGTATCACGCTATTCTCGTCCTCTTCCACATGCAAAACGATGCTTCCACGCTCGCCAACCATCGCATCCACGGCATTCTTACACAGGTTTTCCAGCACCCATTCAAACAGCGGACCATTCATCATTACCTGTACATCATGGTCGGGCAGTTCCATCGTTATCCTCACCTTATTGGATGTTCGGCGATCCATATAGTCTACCACATGACTCAATACCTCCGCCATATTCGTCGGCACGAGTTCCGGAAGCGACCCGATCTTAGAAAACCTATCGGCTATTAGTTCCAGTCTCTTCACATCCTTATCCATCTCCGGAATCAAATCATCCTGTGGATAAGTCTCTTTCAGCATCTCTGTCCAAGCCATCAAACTACTGATGGGCGTACCCAACTGGTGTGCGGTCTCCTTCGAGAGTCCCACCCACACCTTGTCTTGTTCAGCTCGTTTCGAGGTCAACAAGGCGAAAATAGCCACCACGACAAACAACATCACCACGCCCAATTGCACATATGGATAACGCTGTAATCGTTTGAGCATCAGCGATTCACCATAACAGATATCCACGTAATCACTTTTTACAGAGTCGTTCAACTGAATACGAATGCATCGGCCGGCAGCTTTCAGTTGTCTGCCAAGCACCTTAGCCTGCTCCAAACTATCCGCATACGCCCCCTTTCGCATCTCCACGTTGCGGAAAAGTTGCGCCTCTCCCCTGTTATCCATCACGACCACCGGTATCGTATTGTTCCCGTTCATCACTTTCAACACCAATCCCAAGTCCGTATTCTGGTCAGCTCGGTTCAACGCCGACATAGCTTCCGCCCACACTTCCATCTTCTGTCGCTCCTCCATAGACAGGTCACACGTCAAGATATGCGACACGACAAGCGACACTATCGCAATCACGATAGCCCCACTAACCAACAGTAGCTTCACTTGCCTAATTCTATCTGTCCACAGCATATACTATCTAACGCAGTACTTCGTGAAATATTATATCTCATCAAGCTACAACCCACACCCCCATTTCCTTACTTCTCACTCCCAACTCGTCTACTTATCAACTTAAAACCTTGTTTACTGGTTAACTTATTAACTTGTCTACTAAAACGATTGGGTTGGGGTGGGGCTCCTGCAACGGCCCCTCAGCATCGCTGTATCGCCCTTTCAACAAAACTGCCACGCCCCCACAGCAATGCTGCGAGGGCGTGGCAGTAAATCAAGGAAAACACAATACGATTCCTACATATTAGCTATACACCTCTCCAAACTATCTACCCAATAAGGAATCTTGATTCCAAACGTATCCTTTATCTTCGTTTTATCAAGCACACTGTAAGCCGGACGCTTCACAGGCGAGGGGAACTCATCACTATGACATGGCTGAATATCACAATCAGTATTCCCTACCAACTCCGCAATCTTGATAGTGAAATCATACCACGAGCACACACCCTCATTAGAAAAATGATAAATTCCCGTATTCCCTTCGTACTTACGACTCTCTACAATGTCAAAGATGACATTCGCCAAATCGCCTGCATAGGTCGGCGTACCGCACTGATCGAATACAACTTTCAATTGAGGCTTCGTAGCCGTGAGTTGAATCATCGTCTTCACGAAGTTCTTACCAAATTCACTATAAAGCCACGCTGTACGCAGAATGATATGCTTCACCCCGGTAGATGCAATCAATTGCTCACCTAGCAACTTTGTTCGGCCATACACACCAGTGGGAGTTCCTTTCTGATTTTCCTTGCAAGGCGTGTTATAAGGGTCGCCCCCAAACACATAATCAGTACTGATGTGCACAAGCAACCCATCTACTTCTTTCATCACCATTGCCAGATTTTCCGGTGCTTTGGCGTTCAACTTCTCTACCAACTCATACTTTTCCAGTGCCTCCGCCCCATCTACATTGGTCCATGCAGCACAATTAATGATACACTTCACGTCATACTCACGTACCATCCGCCTTATATCATCCAAAGAAGTAATGTCCAAATGCATATATCCATCGCACACGTCGGTAAATATATACTTATCATGCTCACTCTCCTTGGCGACTATCTGTATCTCATTCCCCAGCTGCCCGTTGGCACCCGTTACCAATATATTCATATCACTTCTTAAATTCAAAAGGTGAAACCATATCTTTCAAGCGTGGATACTTCGTATCCTTAGCATTCAACTTAATACCTTCTGCCCTTGATTGCATTTATCATTACTCGATTAATAATCTTTTGTGTCCCAAATTAGCGCATAAATTTCGCTGTAAAAAACTGTGGAATCTTCCACTTCATTTTCATAATTTTGGTAGGTGCGCAGAGTCAAATTGCTCCATGATTGAAAATAATCCCCCAAAAGAAGTGAGTCTCTCAGATTTAATTTGTATCTTCGCCATGTCTATCGTCGGATTCTCTTGTTTTTTTGCAACACTAAGAATAAGTAAAAATTCTGACATGGCAAAATCCTGAGCCGCTCGGCTCTGCCGCTTGACTTGTTCAAGAACTTTTTGTTGCTCAGGTACTTAAAAAGTTTAATTTATAATAGTGTTGCGGAATTAAGGATTTCCTAAAATTTGAGGAATCATATAAGTCCAAATTATTTTCCTAATCCCTACGGAAAATATCTCTAGTATATACTTTCTCCTTCACATCATCAAGTGACGGATCATAACGATTTGCAATGATGGATTGGGATTCTGATTTAAAAACAGACAGGTCGTTTACTATTCTGCTGCCAAAGAAAGTGCTACCATCTTCTAGCGTTGGCTCGTAGATAATAATTTCTGCCCCCTTAGCTTTGATACGCTTCATGACTCCCTGAATGCTCGACTGGCGGAAGTTGTCGCTATTGCTCTTCATTGTTAAGCGATAAACCCCAATAACACAACGCTTTTCTTCCTTGACGTCAAAATCGCCCCGATTATAATAATCGTAATAACCAGCCATTCGGAGAACACGGTCAGCTATAAAATCTTTACGCGTGCGATTACTTTCGACAATGGCACCTATCAGATTCTCGGGTACGTCTTGATAATTAGCAAGCAGTTGCTTGGTATCTTTGGGTAAACAATATCCACCATAGCCGAACGAGGGGTTATTATAGAAACTGCCAATACGGGGGTCAAGGCCTACACCATCAATAATAGATTGGGTGTTGAGTCCTTTCATCTCAGCATAAGTATCGAGCTCGTTGAAGTAGCTTACTCTTAATGCAAGATAGGTATTAGCAAAGAGCTTCACTGCTTCTGCTTCTGTTAACCCCATAAAGAGCGTATCTATATCCTCTTTAATAGCACCCTCTTGTAACAGAGCAGCAAAAGTATGGGCTGCTTGGTCTAAACGAATATCGTCTTCTGGCCGTCCGATAATAATTCGACTAGGATAGAGATTATCATAAAGAGCCTTACTCTCGCGCAAGAATTCAGGTGCAAAGAGGATATTCTCACTGTGGTATTTTTCTCTTACACTAGCAGTATAGCCTACCGGAATGGTAGACTTAATAATCATAATGGCATTGGGATTTACTTGTAAAACAAGCTCTATAACCTCTTCTACATGCCGGGTATCAAAGTAATTCTTCACCGGATCGTAGTTAGTAGGAGTAGCTATCACTACAAAATCGGCATCTTGATAGGCCGCTGCTCCATCCAAAGTAGCTTTTAAGTCTAGAGGTTTCTCTGCTAGATAGCGTTCTATATATTCATCTTGAATAGGAGAACGACGGGCATTAATTTTATCAACCTTCCCTGGTACAACATCCACAGCCGTAACCTGATGGTGCTGACTCAACAATGTAGCAATACTCAAGCCCACGTACCCGGTACCTGCAACTGCAATTTTCATATTATAAAACAAATAATTATATTGGCTTTCCCAAATAGACTGTACTGAATTCTAAATATAACAACTCTACTCATCAATGCCGGCAGATACTCCACTTCCTCCATTAATCAAATATGACTAATGTGCAGAGGAAGCATCTACACAAACATCTCCACCTAAGAGTTAGAAACTCGCAGAGTCGCATTCTGTACATGCTCGTAATATAGGGACAACATCAGATAAATAATACATTTCTTTATAGCTCCCTATCATTTACTTATGCAATCTTTGCAAAGTTAGCTAAAAAGCTAATACGTTGCAATAATATTCCATATAAAAGCTCAAAAAAGTTACATCTGTAGAGTCAAGTGGTATCAACCAGCAAGTACAAAAGTACATCAGCCGTCTGAGTGTACATAGTTCTCACTTAGAGA
>NZ_KQ960660.1 GCF_001553265.1 Prevotella sp. DNF00663
TTATAATTTTGCACTTGCGGGTTGACTCTGCGCAGCCATGGAGTGCTCTTTCCTTTTTCCTATAAATATTTGGAGGGAAATGAAAAAGATGCTATCTTTGCATAAGGTAAAGTTGCACTCGGCAATTTGAAAACAAGTTTTCATTGCCCTCGTTGGTGATATCTTTGCATAAAAAGAATAAAAGGAGAACGACTTTGGGGTTGTGTCGGTTTGATCGGGATACTCATCAAATAATATCGAAAACCGAGGATGTTCCTTTTGTTAATGGCGGGCCACATAAACTCGTAAGAGGTAAGTCGCAAGACCGGTGGATTACAAAGACGGAGGACTCTCAATCATTGATTTCTCGGAGTTTCATCACATCATCGGGCAACCCCTTTTTATTAAAACAGATGGATATTATATCCAATGTGTAGAGACGATGCATGCATCGTCTCCTTTTGGTTAAAAGAGATGACAGCCAAGCGAGATACACTCCGTCTCTACACAGAAATAAATATTTAAAATATGTTTAGTGGCATTGTAGAAGAAATGGCTACACTAGTAGCTATCAATAAGGAACGGGAAAACATAGACTTCACGCTGAAGTGTTCGTTTGTAGACGAATTGAAAATTGACCAAAGTATTGCCCACAATGGTGTTTGCTTGACGGTCGTTAGTATTTCGGGGGATACCTATACAGTAACAGCTATGAAAGAGACTTTGGATCGGTCGAACCTTGGACTACTTAAAGTAGGTGACAAAGTAAACGTGGAACGCTCCATGATTATGAACGGTCGGCTTGACGGACACATTGTACAAGGACATGTAGACGAGACTGCCACTTGCATTAATATGCGGGATGCAAATGGTTCTACTTACTTTACATTTAAATATCAGCAAAATTCTGAGATGATAAAAAGAGGATATTTCACTGTAGATAAAGGTAGCGTGACAGTGAATGGTGTATCTCTAACCGTATGCGAGCCAACAGAAGATAGTTTCACAGTAGCCATTATCCCCTATACCAGAGAGTTTACCAACTTCTGTGATATATCGGTAGGTTCTACGGTCAATATTGAGTTTGACATCTTAGGTAAATACATAGCTAGACTGCAATCATTATCGTGATTGCAGTCTTTTAGCATATATGCATCATAAACGCTATACATTGTACAATATCTTTTTAAAAGAATGTTAATATAAGACGAGTAAAGCAACTTTTGCTTCTCTCTTTTCATCAAATAGTAAAATAGAATCTACGCGTAAGATTTCATATTAACAAAATCATCAACCAATTATAGATATGTATAATAAGATTGTCACACAACTATTGAGCCTAGCTCTATGCGCAATACCCATGACAAGTATGGCTAGAGAGTGGTCGTTGCAAGACTGTATAAACTACGCATTGCAAAATAATATCTCACTACAGAAGCAAAAAATAAATAAACTGAGCGCTCACGAAGACGTGTTACAATCGAAAGCAGCACTTCTCCCCTCGTTAAGTGCGTCTACAAGCCAAAATATAGGTTACACTCCGTGGATAACTAGTGGTATCAGTGGGGATGGTTATTCAAAGCTAGCCGTGGACAAAACATATTACAATGGAAACTATGCCATCAGTAGCAATTGGATATTATGGAACGGTAATCAAAACAGAAACAACATTAAATTAAATCAACTGGTTGAAAACAAAGCAGTTATAGACTCTGCGACTACTGCACGTAATATCCAAGAACAGATAGCTCAACTCTATGTTCAGATACTATATTCCAGCGAGGCCATTAAGGTAAACAAAGAAAGTTTGGAAACAAGTACCAAGAACGAAGACAGAGGAAAAGAAATGGTGCAAGTGGGTAAGATGAGTAAAGCCGACCTAGCACAACTAATCTCGCAACGCGCACAAGATGAATACAACGTTGTCTCGGCAGAAAGTCAAGTGAAGAACTACAAAAGACAATTAAAAGAACTCCTACAAATTACAGACGATAAAGATTTTAATATCGCGATTCCATCAACGACAGATGAGCAAGCATTGCAACAGATTCCGACGATGAATATGATTTATAATGCGGCACTGGATAATCGTCCGGAAATTAAAAGTTATCAGAATAGCATTGCTCAAAGTGACTTACAGATAGTCATTGCCAAAGCTCAAAAAATGCCGACCATTAGTGCCAATGCCGGAATAAGTACGAGTACCACCTCTATGAATGATAACGCATGGGGACGCCAATTAAAAAATAATTTTTCTACAGGGGCTGGAGTAACCATCAGTGTACCCATATTTGATAACAGAACATCTAAAACAGCTATCAACAAAGCTAGATTAATGAGGGAAAACAGTATGCTTGACTTAAAAAATGAGCAGACGACTCTCTACTCTACTATCGAAAACTATTGGTTGCAAGCCACTACCAATCAAAACCAATTTAAGGCAGCAAGAGTAAGTGTGGAGAGTGCAAAAACTAGTTATGAACTATTAAGCGAGCAATTTCGCTTAGGATTAAAGAATATCGTTGAACTCATGACTGGAAAAGATAAATTACTCACAGCACAACAAAACGAACTACAGAGCAAATATATGTCTATATTATATATTAACATGCTCAAGTTCTACCAAGAGGGAACACTAAAGAGATAAAGGAATAAAGATAAAATGCTACAAATAATTGAATAACAATATTATTCATCAAGATTCAAGAGGGTGTGTCAAAATTGATACCCCCTCTT
>NZ_KQ960661.1:0-14863 GCF_001553265.1 Prevotella sp. DNF00663
AAAGAGGGGGTATCAATTTTGACACACCCTCCCTTGATAAACGACGTTGTTTATCGATATTTCTACAGTACTGTAGGGGTGCGACATATCGCGTCCGCATGCAAAGTTTACAATTATTCATGGATTAAATAAAGCTATTATTGTCTGCGGACACGGCATGCGTGTCCCTACAAGCACCCACTTATAAGGTCAATACCAACAAAAGCTACTACGTAAAGACAGTCAACATCCCATCCCGACTTTACTTCCTGAGTATATCGTGCAACCGATTTATTCTGTTCATTAAAAGTCAATGGATTGCCTAGATAGGGTGTCCAAAGATCGCTTCCCAACATTTCGCGGATATTATTGGTGTATATATCACCTTTATAAGAGATTACTCCATCTTCCACAAGGCGAAATCGACAAGAGCAACAACGTTCTTGTTCAAAACCCTAACTATTAATTTATAGGTAAACGTAAACACTGTCCACCTCATTCAGGTGACAGTAACAACCCTAGCGGGCAGGTCTGTGAAGACTTGTCCGCTTATTTTATATTCCCAAATGCGTTCTCTCGCAATTTCCAAACATAAGAGCAAAAACACATAAGAAAGCATAAAACCTAGGAACAAATTGTATTCGACCATCTTATTCCGAAGTATCGCAGACTGACTACAGATGCTTAGCTACCTGTTAGAGCACAAACAACATTCTCAACCACGCCTCCAATACTCTTTAAGGAGGGGCAAAGATTATACCCATAGACTCCAACTGCGACTATCAGCTATAGCCATTTCGCAACAGATAATAGGCTATTCATCTCCATGAACAATAATCCAAAGGTTCATAAATCTAAATACTCAAATCACTGCAGGAGCAAGGCAGCATCGCTGACCGGCCTTTTCAGAATTCTTGGCGAGCCTAGGCAGCAATGCTGCTTCAGCGTTGCAGAAAAGGAATTAACAACTTTACAAGTTAATAAGTAGACTAGAAAGGGAAGAGAGATGAGGAGTTTACATCCCCATCCCCACTCTTTCCACTGCACAAACTCAAAAAGTCGGTGTTTATTTTGAGATGCTAGAAAAATATATTACTTTTGGGAACGCTAACCCATAATAACAAACTTTAAACAAAACAGATCATTTTGAGATGTCTTCAGCTGTACACCATGACATACAAGCACATCCCTTGACGTTTAATACGATCTATAAACAATATTATAAACGAGCCATAGCCTTTGTCAAATCGTATATCCACGACGATTTGGCAACAGAAGATATTGTATCTGAAGCCATGATTAGCGTGTGGAAAAATATTGATTTGAATCGCAAAGAGGGAATTACAGCCTATTTGTTATGTGTATTAAAAAGCCGTACACTGGATTACCTGCGCTGTAGGAAACGTGAATTGCAAATGAAAGAAGACGTAGAAGTTTGGATGAATCGCGAAGTGGAATATCAGACAGAGGCTTTGGAGAGCTGTACCACAGATGGCATTTTCAAACAAGAGATACTGGACATAGCAAAAAATACATTGGAAACACTGCCAGAGAAAACACGATTGGTATTTGAAATGAGCAGAAATGAAGCACTCACACACAGGGAAATAGCCGACAAGTTGGGTGTTTCAGAGAAAGCCGTACAATATCATATTACCAGAGCTTTAAAGGCTTTGCATAAGACTTTGCGCAACTATTTGCCCATATTCTTATTTCTCTTTGGCGCATAAATCTATTTTTTTTCATTTTCTTATTAGGAGGTAATCCCCCAATTACGTATATATAATATGGAGCAAGAACTGTTATATCGCTACATGACAGGCTCTCTGACCGAAGAAGAGCGCAAAACTATAGTAGAATGGATAGGCGAAAGTCCGGCTAACAAGCAGGAGTTTATACGCCTACACAGGGTGTATGATGCTGCATTATGGAGTGAAAATAACGACGAACATAGTGCATCCGGAGCATCACACCGAGTCAAGATGCGATACCTTTGGCGCATTGCAGCAGCCGTATTCCTATTGATGGGTACGGCTTTGACATGGTATGTCGCATCGCAACGACACGATACAAGACAACTAGTAACAGTATATTCCCCCACAGGACAGCGCACTGAAATGCTCTTGCCCGATGGTAGTAAAGTTTGGTTGAATGCCAATAGCAAACTGACTTTTGATGCAGTGATGGACGGCAAAAAACGTGCAGTGGCTCTAGACGGTGAAGCCTATTTCAAAGTAGCCAAGCAAAAGGAGCGTCCGTTTGTTGTTTCCACTTCAAAGATGGATATACAAGTGCTAGGAACCGAGTTCAACGTATGTGCCTATACGAACGAGAAAGAATGGGAAACATCGTTGGTCAATGGAAAAATAGAATTGATAAACGAAGCCAAACACATTAGAACAACCTTGGCACCTAATACCACGGCAACACTCATAGGCAACACGCTGATACAGAAGACCATAGAGAATGCAGATTATTTCTTGTGGCGCGAAGGCGTATTGGCTATCAAGAACAAAGCACTTCTCGACGTGATGCACTTGCTAAACAATTACTTCGATTATAATATTATAGTAAAAAACAAGCGTATAGCCAACAAGCGGTACACAGGAAAGTTTAGAACCAAAGACGGCATAGAGCATGTACTACGAGTATTACAATTAGACAACAACTTCACCTATACCAAGAACAACGACACAAAGACCATCATTATACATTAATCATATTATCAAATACCTAAAAAGACTAGTGCCTATGATTATATCCAACTAACCACCCAGCAGCCACGATGGCAAGCAATCTATCTACCAATCGGCAACGATTGACTAGGAAAGACCTATGAGTAATTTTTTAATACCAAATTAACATGATTTCTAAATGTAATATGAAGATAAACCGACGCGTTGCATTATTGATGAAAGCCGGTGTCTTTATCTGGTTTCTAGGTACCAACCCTACATTCGCTATGCAATCTTATGCACAAGCACATAGCGTAACTATCAGGTTGAGCAACAGCAACACCAAGCAAATTTTGAAAGAGATAGAACGACAAACCGACTACCTCTTTGTATACAATGAAACAGAAATAGATCTGAACAGACGCGTAAAAGTAGATACCAAGAAACAATCTGTCAACACCGTACTCGACCAATTGTTTAATGGAACACCTATTACCTACGTGATAGAGGGAAATAATATCTTGCTCACTTCGCGCAAGACAGCAAACCAAAGAACTCAAAAGAGGAACAGCACACAACAAAATAGCAATGAAACACGGACAATACATGGAGTTGTGAGCGACGAGAAAGGTGAACCTATCATTGGAGCCAGCGTACAGGAGAATGGTACAAACCGCGCTACTGTAACCGACCTCGACGGTAGATTTAGCCTTAAAGTAGCCTACAATGCCACACTCACTGTATCATATATAGGCTATAGCAGCCAGCAAATGAAAGTGGGACAACGGAAGACATTGGACATTATGCTGCGAGAGAACGCAAAAGTGCTCGACGAACTCGTGGTTGTAGGATATGGTAAACAAAAGAAGTTGACCATGACAGGTGCCGTTGCTGCCGTTTCGGGCGATGTTTTGAACAACCGTCCTATTGGCAATATCGCACAAGGCTTGCAAGGAGTTGTCCCCAACTTGAATATTACATTTAACAGCGGACAGCCATCGGCAGGTGCCGGTATCAACATTCGTGGTAACACATCATTGAATGGTGGCTCGGCATTGGTGCTGATTGATGGTGTAGAAGGCGACATTTCTATGCTCAATCCACAGGATGTGGAGAGCGTATCTGTATTGAAAGATGCATCTTCAGCAGCCATTTACGGTGCACGCGCTGCATTCGGTGTAATGCTTATCACTACGAAACAAGGTAAAGCCAACCAAAAAGTAAAGGTAAGTTATAGCAATAACCTAGCTTGGAGTAAACCGGCTCGACTCCCCAAGATGCCAAGAGCAGACGTTTGGGCTCGCGCTTGGAACGACGCATATGATAGCGAACAGCCCGGAGATTACTATTTCACCGACCGATTCTTAGAGGCATTGGATGCTCATATTGCCGACCCGGAACATAATCCGGCAATACTTGTCGATACAGAAGGAATCCAAAGTCCCAACTATACACCTAATAAGCCGGGATGGGCTTACGTGGGTAATACTGATTGGATACACGAATTCTATAAAAACGCAGCCTTTATGCAACAGCATAACGTGAGCGTTTCGGGAGGTAACGACCGCAGCCGCTATTATCTATCGGGGGCTTTCAAAGACCAAAACGGTATTTTCCGTTATGGTAATGATACCTACAAGCGTTATAATCTCACGTTTACATTCGATACCAAGATTAATAAAATGTTTGATATCGGTTTCTCTACCAAGTATAATTATACCCAAAGCGACGAACCATTTAAAGACGGTGGCGACGGTGCAACATGGTATTACGAAGTATATAGAATGTTCCCAACCCTATCTGTTTTCTTACCTAATGGAGAGTTTGCAGGTATGTCGCTCAGTAGAGGTAACTTCAATGTAATCGGACACATGGCTAATGCAGGCCGCAGAGTTATCTCCGGCAATGATATGTGGTACACTGGTCGTTTCGATTTGCATCCATTGAAAGGGCTATCTATCAAGGGTAATTACTCTATCAATAAATACTTTAGTCGCACTAAAGAACATAGAAAGACCGTATATCAGACGATGCCCGAAGGTGCAGAGTCTTTAAAGGCAGAATCTCCTAACCATGTAGCCAATGGAAATCGCGAGCATACCTACCAAGCATTAAATATTTGGGCAGAGTACGATTGGAATCTGAACAAGCAAAACCACTTCAAAATCATGGGTGGTTATAACCAAGAAGGTAAAGATTATAAAGGTTTCTCATTGAAGATGACCGACTTGTTCGATAACTCTACACCAATATCTCATCTTGCCATCAACTACGCAAGCAACTGGGAGACTGATACTAGATGGCGTGTTCAAGGTTTATTCTATCGTTTCAACTACGAATATGCTGATAAATACTTGGTACAATTAGATGGCCGTTACGACGGTTCGTCTAAGTTTAGAAAAGGTAAACGCCACGTATTTGTACCATCCGGCTCTTTAGGATGGCGCATCTCTGAAGAAAAATTCTTTGCTCCGCTACGCAAAGTTGTTGACAACTTGAAGCTAAGAGGTTCTATTGGTGTACTTGGCAACCAAGCTATCAGCTCATACTTCTCATACATCGCCAGCCTAAATGGTGGTACCATGAGCAACTACATGATGAACGGCGACCCATTGACATATCTGTCTGCACCTTCAGTACCTAACAATGTGACATGGGAAAAGGTCATCAGTAAGAATATAGGTATCGACTGGGCATTATTCAACCAGCGTTTGACAGGTCAGTTCGACTACTATGTTCGCGACACGAAAGACATGATTCGCCCCGTCACCCTGCCTGCTGTATTGGGTACCAGTGGCGGTCAAGAGAACATAGCCGACCTACGTACCAAAGGATGGGAAATAGAATTGGTATGGCGAGACAAGATTAATAACGTATTTAACAGTCCGTTGGGCTATTCTATCTCTGTAGGCCTATCCGATTATCAAGCTGAGATTACAAAGTTTGATAATCCTACCGGCTCGCTATCTATGTACTACAAAGGTTATAAGATGGGCGACTATTGGGGATATGTAACCGATGGATATGTGCGAGATGAGCATGAAGGCGCTCGCATGAACTATGTTCAGAAGTTTATCTATCACACTTGGAAGCCGGGAGACGTTCGCTATCGCGACTTAAATAACGATGGAGTCATCGATATTGGTAAGAATACGCTAGCTGAACCGGGCGACCGTACCATCATCGGTAACAATACACCACGCTATCGTTACAATGTTCAGGCAACTCTAAACTGGAAAGGTTTCGACTTCTGGATCATGTTTGATGGTTTAGGTAAACGCGATGTTTGGACAGAGAGTGACCAGTTCTGGGGATTCCCACGCGGTATCTACAATGGTAATATCACACAGTACCATATTGATAACACATGGAGTCCGGAGAATCCTGATGCTTATTATCCAAGAAAATCGCTGAACAGCAGAAACACACAACGCCAATCTAAATACTTGTTGAATGCTGCTTATCTGCGACTGAAAGGCTTATCAATAGGCTATACCTTCCCTAAACAATTGATTTCTCGCTTGCATTTAGACCAACTGAAAGTCTACATCAGCGGTAATAACCTTTGGGAGAAGACATATATGCCACCTTTCATGACTCCCGACATCGTAGAGAGTTTGACTGGAAATGGAGCTAATTCGGGAAAAGAATATGCATTTATGCGCCAATTCTCGTTTGGTGTTAACGTTTCATTCTAATCATTTTAAATACTAGATAACAATGAAAAGATACCATATATTATTAACAGCATGTGCCGGTTTACTGCTTGCAAGCTGTAATTATCTAGACGTTGAACCGGGCGATACCATTACTGAAGACCGCTTTTGGACTACAGCTAATGGTGTAGCATTGGAACAATACTGTCATACATACTACCCCCGACTGATAGTAGGACATGGAGATCCACGTTCATACAGTACCTCTCCAATGTTCGGGGGCGACATGCAGACAGATAATATCTTGGCCGGTGCCGCCAATCAGATAGCATTTGGTAAGAACGTAAAGACTCAAAGCGACGGTGCTTGGAACTGGAGTACGGTGCGAGGATGCAATGCTTTCTTGGCAAACTACAAGAAGACACCGGCCAATGCCATTGAGCAAAAGCACTATGCAGGCGAGATTTACTTCTTCAAAGCATGGGACTATTTCAATAAGATGAAGCGTTTTGGCGATGTGCCATGGTATGATAAGGTGCTGGACAAGAAAGATCCCGGCTTGTATAAGAAGAGAGATTCACGCACTTTAGTTACCGATTCCATTATCATGTGCTTGGATAGAGCCATCGAATACCTCCCAATGCTTACAGATGTAAGCAAGGTGAGCAAGGATGCTGCCCTCATGCTGAAGGCTAGAGTATGTCTCTACGAGGGAACTTGGCGCAGATATCGTAAGATGGAAGGTGATGAGAAATTGCTAAAAATGGCTTACGATGCAGCCGGCGAACTGATGAGACCGGAATATAAGCACTCTTTATATTCAGAAGGTGGGCCCGATATGTGCTACTTCAATCTGTTTATCCAAGATAATTATAAGGGTAATCCGGAGATTATCTTAGCACGTGAATACGACCCAACAGTGAATATGGGACACATGATATCTCGTTCCCATCCATTAAGCGATATGGGTATGAGCCGCGATTGTTACGAGGAATATCTCTGTTCTAAGACAGGTAAGCCCATTTCTATTTGTGGTTGCCATAACCCAAAGATGGGATATTTGGCAGAAATGACCAATCGTGACGGTCGATTAATGCAGACAATCTGTGTTCCAGACGCCGATAGCAAGCACGCACAATATCTATATAGGGAAGATGGTGGCAAGAAAAAGGGTGGAGTTCCCAATATTTTCAGCCTGTTAAATGCTACCGATGCCCATCCGTTCTATGGTACATCGGCAACCGGTTATTGCATTAGCAAGTACTATAAAGAATCCGAATGGGAAGGAGCCGAGCATTTCAAGGGTTCTATCGATGCTCCCGTAATGCGCTATGCCGAAGTTTTGTTGATACGAGCAGAGGCAGGTGCCGAACTAGGATTAGACCCTGAATTGGATAAGACTATCAATGCATTGCGTCAAAGAGTAGGCTTTGCTCACAAATTAACCGATCATCCGACAGAAGATCCCGACCTTGTTGCTAAGTATCCTGACATCGTTGGAGCCAACAAGAACTTGATTCGAGAGATTCGACGCGAACGCAGAATAGAGTTATTTGCCGAGAATGCCCGATGGGACGACCTGTGTCGCTGGCATGCTGCCGTCAACTTGTTGAACCGAGAGCGTCGTGGTATGCCAATGGACCCCAAGTTCTATACAGCGAAAGAGATACAGATGATTAAAGAGAAAGTAGGATTCGACGCCGACGGATTCATCACTCCGTATGCTATTCGAGTTAGCTACAAGCCTACTTTCACTGAGAAGAATTACCTGTATAACATTCCTATCAATGAAGCATCGTTGAATCCGAACCTTCTACCCGACAATCCGGGATGGTAAGAGTGAAGATATAAAAGACGTAACATTGACAGATTTTAAAACTAAAAGTAATGAAATCAACAATATTATATTCAATATTGAGCTGCATGGCACTGTTCACGGTGGGCTGTTCAAGTTCATCAGACGATACCAACACGGCTCTTCCACATAAAGGTGCGAAGACAGTGCTCATGCAGAACGTTGCAGACAACCTACCGGAATTGCAAAGTGTAGAGAAAGACTCTATGTGGAGCGTGACCGACGGTGTCAGCGTAACCGAGGTAAAAATGGTATTCCGCACATACAACACGCACATGTTGATTGCCGAAATAGACTTAACCAAGGGCGTAACGTTAACCCCAAGCTGTGCTGACAACGCAGAATTGCCTACCAAACTACAACCATTGACCGAACAAATGCAGGCATTAGAAAAAGCCGGCAAGACGGTATATGCAGGTATCAATGGTGATTTCTTCGGCAAGGGCAAAGACGGTTACCAATCCATGAATGTATTCGTGAAAGACGGAAAAGTCATCAAAGACACGTATACCGCAGGCAATGAAGGTATGATTATCAAACTGAAGAACGGTGATATACGCATTGTTCACCCACGCTTCTTCAAGAGTTATTCTGCCGATATACAAGAAGCTGTAGGTGGTTTCCATGCTTTGATAACCGATGGTGAACCCAACGAGTTGCTGGCCGTGAACGACTTGACGATGAAATTCAATGCACGCACATTCGTAGGCCTATCACAAGACAACAAGAAGTGTTATCTCTTTGTAGTCGATGGAGGGCAGGACGACTTCTCTAAAGGCATGCGTGTAGAAGACGCCATCAGCATTTGTAAATATGCGGGATGCCATAATGCTGTAAATCTAGATGGCGGAGCATCGTCTACCTTTGCCACTAAAGACAGCAAAGGCACCATCAATGTGTTGAACAAACCATCCAACGGCGAACAACAACCGGTATTTAATGGTTTAGTAGTCATTAAGAAAGGATAAGCTATGAAGAACTATAGATTAATACAAACAATGCTATTGGGTGCAATGACATGCTTCTATGTCTTTACATCCTGCAGCGAGAAGTATGATATACAGCGAGTAGAGCCCAGTCTCGACGTACAAGAGAGCGTCACGACCGAACCTCAGAGCGAACGTCTAGTGATGCCGTTGAAGTCGTCATACCCTTGGTTTGCCGAGGCTTCTGATGGCTGGATTAGTCTGACTCGCTATCGCGGACAGGCTCTGAAAGCCGACTCTATCGTCTTCTCTTGCGAAGAGAATCCTACCATGGACGACCGTGAGGGATATATTGAAGTACGGTTGATGGATCAATACAGCCAGCGTATCAAGGTCGTTCAGCGTGGACGAGGCACACTCATTACCCTCCCACAGAGCCTTGTCTACTTCAATAAACAAGGTGGAGAGGTGCTGGTTGAAGTACAGACTCATCTGGACTGGCAGCCCGAAGTGGCTTCAAAAGATGGCTTTACCTTTACCAAAGCCGACAAGACCCACCTGAAAGTGGTGGCAACAGCTAATCCAACGGGTAAAGACCGTACGTCGGAAGTCGTCATATATGACAAGGACAAGAAGAAGTCGGCCAAGCTTTCCATCATCCAGAAACCTACCGACAAGATACTGTTCATCCCGTTCGAGGCTGCACAGAAGGATCTTGTCATCAAGAAAGGCGAATACTCCTTGGACATTCCGGTAACTCTCAACGTAGAATACGACGCTGTAGCCAGCGATAAGTGGATTAAGATTAAATCGGCTCCGCCTGCAGATGGCAAGTCCGTACAGAATGTATTGGTATCTACCGAAGTAGAGACCAACACCACCGGACAGGAACGCAACGGCTACATTGTTATCAAGAACAAGGGCAGTAAGACCGAGGCCTCCGACACCATCTTTATCACTCAGCGCGGTGTTGGGCAGATTATCTACGTCAAGCCGGGCGGTAATGGCGACGGAACTTCATGGGAACGTGCCTTTGGAAGCATCCACGATGCCATGGGCGCAGCCTCCAACAATGGCGACATGGAGATATGGGTGGCATCAGGAACATATCAGTTCAAGGCCAGTCTGACATGGAAACACGTCAACGTTTACGGTGGTTTCAAGGGGACGGAGAACAAGCTGCATCTTCGCGACCTCAAGAATAAGCCGGTATTTGTCGGCGGTGAGCGCAAATTCATGGCCGCATGGAACAATAAGGGAGCCATGGTCTGGATGGACGGTATCGTCTTTGCCGACTGCGACAACTATCGTAACACCGACACCGGATGCTTTGAGATCTACATGAACCATGGATTCCGTAACTGCGAATTCCGCAACTTGCGTCATGGCAGACAGATATTCTACATGCAAAAGTGCAAGATGGTGAACTGCTACCTGCACGATCTGCACTCCAAGAACTACATCGTACGCGGAGACGGCACCAACTTCTACAACTGCACACTGGTTAGCTCTATGTCCGACGGTTGGAATACCAACTACGTAAGTGGTGGCTGCAAGTGGTTCAACTCGGTCATCTGGGCTATCAAGAGAACTGCCGGAACCGGCTACCGTGCATTCGTTGCCGGGCAAGCTACAATGACTAACTGTGCCGTACACAGCGGAATCAAGGAGAAGAACATCAATTTCATCGACTGCTTCGAACTCAATCTGAATAACGATGCCGACAATGGTCCTAAGTTTGTCAACCCCGTTGTCAATGGAGACTATCGCCTCAAAGCCGGCTCTAAGTGCATCGACGCAGGTAAGAAGGTCGATATACAGTTGCCATACGATATTATGGGCAATCCACGTGTCGTAGGATCGGCTATCGACCTAGGTGCATTCGAGTACAACGGAAAGTAATATATACCAACAATGAGGTGACAGCCATCGCAGTTGTCACCTCATCATACCAAATCAATCAACATGAAAAAGATTAAAACACATAATCCACTATTAAGTCTAATAGCGATTATCATCCTTAGTTGTAGCTGCGGTTGCAGCAAAGACTCTGCTATCGACACCCCGAAAAAGGCCGAGTTTGTTATGCCGGAGAAAGCCATCGTCATGACCAATCAGGCCGATGCATCGATTGTCATTGCCGATGTAGATGCCAAAAAGGTGGTATGGAAATGGACAGCGACCATCGGAAAAGTAAACGAAGAACACCGTAAATGGTTCTCGAATCCTAGCGATGTGAAACCGGTTTACAACAACACATGCATCTTGATGGCTGCATCGGGCGGCGGTGTAGCACTCATTCGCATTGCCGACAAGAAGACTTTGTTCTATGGTTATGCCGGAGTAAACCCCCACTCTGCCGAACTATTACCCGATGGTAATATCGTTACGGCCTCATCTACCGATGGAATCCTTGCTACATTCCGCACCGACACCATCAAAGGATTTGGAACCATGGTGGCTAAGTACGACCTACCGGCTGCCCACAATGTGTATTGGGACAAGAAACGAAATAAACTATATTCCGCAGCCCACACCATGCACATCTTTGATTACAATGGCGATAAAGAGAAACCGTTGTTGAAAAACCATGTGACGCAAGACATAGACTCACCCGACGGCAAATTGATTGGTACTCACGAGCTATTCCCCATCGAAGGCGAAGAAGACATGTTGTGGTTAGCAACAAACCAGAAAGTCTGGAAATACAATCTGCGCGATAACTCAGTAAAGGAGTTCTCCAACTTCTATGCCATCAAGAGTGTATCGAATTCCAGCCATGGTATCATCATGTTGTGTCCTAAAGAAGAGTGGTGGGCCGACGATCTTATCGACGAAACCGGTAAAACCATCTTCCGCTCGTACGGCTTTAAAATATACAAAGCCCGTTGGATAGGAAAGTAAAGATATAAAGAAAGCGCATCGTTTAACCCACGATGCGCTTATTTTTTGTCTATTTAGTTACTCATCAGCTTTTCAATTACCGGACTGCACCGGCTTGGCAACATCACTGTCCAGCCGCTTCAACAATGCTGAAAGGCCGAGGCAGCATTTTTGCCTAGCCCTTGCAGCATTTCAAGGACGAAAGTATTTGCACACACTAGCAGTATATTGGCGTGCCCCACTGTCGTTGAAATGCACGTGATCTGAATACAACGAGGGAGCATGCGTAAATCTTTGGTCGCCACTACAATTATGGAAAGCGACATCATAACGTGCACATAGCCGCTCGATAACGTCGAATGAAGCCGGTGCATTGCTGCCATAAATCGGAGAAACCATCACGATGAGTTTGGTCTTCTTGGAATATTCGCGCAGCATTTTCTCAAAAAAGGAGACCTTGACACTATCTATTTTTGAGAAATCAAGCACGCGCGGCTGATAGTTTTCATCCTTTTTCAGACTTCCTTTCATAGGTATATAACCATTTTGAGAGATCAAATCTTTGTGCTGTAAGCGGTCGCCCACGATGTGGAATAGCAAAGAATTATAAGGATATATCCCACTTAGCATCTTCATACGTTCCATATGGCCTACCACAGAGAGTATTGAGTCGGCACAACCATGCGGACTCAGCGTGCGTATCTCAGTCAGGAAACGAGCATTATTAGAAGGTTCGATGTCGTATTCAGGCGTCAATTCATAGATAATCATCTTAGGAATATAGCGTTGTGACATGGCGCGTAAGAGCGCATAATGGTAAATGATGCCCTGTCCTCCTAACCCACAATTATAACACGAAAGCCCTGTCGAATCGCTTATGATTGGAGGCACATAGTGATGTAGTGCACGTGAAGACCCCAATATGACAATATCGCTCTTTACATAGTTCACAATCTCATTCTTTCTCCCGATAGCTCCAAATGTCGTAAAGTCGTAACCGCGCTTGAGCATATATCCGATTGCTTGGTCGGCAACTACAATGAAAGCCACAGTCAATATAAAGCTGATTAAAAACTTCTTCATATCTCCATCTCGTTTAAAAACTGATATAAATGAATTGTCCTGCATCAAACACGCCAAACAATAAAATCAGAATGCCTATCACGCAACTATAAACCCATATCCATTTAGGATGAGAGAATAGATTGGGACACCACTCATCGCGTATATCTTTCACTACGACTATCATAAACATAAGAAACATCGTTAATACAGTGGCTTTCATATCGCGATTATCAGGTATATCTATGGTCAACCTTGTATCAGTGAACATGCGCATCAAGATATTAAGAGCTTCTTTTATCGTAGGAACGCGAAAGAGTATCCACAACAAACTGGCCAAAACAAAGGTGATGACCATGCCTATAGCCTTAGCTGTACGTCCACACCGGCCTTTGAATGTACGCAGTTCTCTATCAACAACGACCAACAAACCATGCAACAATCCCCACAACAAATAGGTATAAGCTGCCCCATGCCACAAGCCACTAACAAGAAATGTGATAAATAGATTCCTACGAATCTTCCATGCAGCGGTACGACTACCTCCCAAAGGAATGTAGATATAATCCCTTAGCCAGAAAGACAACGTGATGTGCCACCGTCGCCAAAACTCACCAAAACCGAAAGAGAAATAAGGACGTTGAAAGTTTTGATTGATTCTAAAGCCTAAAACATTGGCGCAACCTATAGCCAAAAGTGAATATCCGGCAAAGTCGGTATATATCTGAATAGAATAACACAATGTGGCAAACACTAACGTAAGCCCACTGAACCCATCGGGATGGCCAAAAACAGTATCTACATAAATACCGAAACGATCGGCAACTGCCACCTTCAAGAACATACCCCATACCATCAAACCGATTCCACTAGTAGCCAATTCACTGTCAAAACGCTTCCCTCGATTTTTAATTTGCGGCATCAAGTCGTTGTATCGACTGATAGGACCAGAGAGTATCTGCGGAAAAAAGCAGACGAAAAGGGCATGATGTAATAGATTGTGTTCCGCCTTTATCTTGCCACTATAGACATCTATGAGGTATCCCAATGCTTGAAACGTATAAAAAGAAATACCGACAGGAATAGCCCAATTAAGTCCCGGTAACTCTATTCCGCTCCCTAAGCCAAGAAATAAATCATCTAAAATGCTACAAGCAAAATCATAATACTTAAAGAAGAACAAAGGGAGCAAAGACACACAGATACCCACCCATGTCGGCATGCGCCTCTTTGACTCCGCAAGCAAGGCAAAGCCATAGGTAGTCCCCATCACCCACAACAGGAAAAGAGCAAATATAGGCTTTAAACATAGATAGAAGCCTAGACTCGCTAACAGTAAGAATATATTACGAAATCGGGATGGTAATACGTAATAAAACATACATATTACTGGGAAAAACATTAAAAAGAGCAAGGAGTTAAATACCATCGGAGTCTAAATCTATTTGCCTACACATATTCATATTGTAAACAAAGGTATGACTATAATTCTTAATGACAAAAGATTGAAGATAAAAACTAACACAATCATCAAAAGACAAACACTGCATACACACCTGTGGGAGATGATAATTACTGATAATCCAAAGCTACAAACAAGCCAAACAAAAAGGCTGACAATCGTCCTAAGACAACTATCAGCCTTCAATTGGAGTGGAGCTGGTGGCTCTTTTTGCGCTAATTCCACATGGTTTCACAATATTTCAAAATTCGTTATTTCATTGATAAACACAAATTTCCAATATCACGGGTTTTCACGAAATACCGGAAAATCGTGTACAAAATCGTGTATATTACAATATATACCGAAAAAGGATTCGTTTGAAC
>NZ_KQ960661.1:14963-37584 GCF_001553265.1 Prevotella sp. DNF00663
TTATAATTTTGCACTTGCTGGTTGACTCTGCGTATGAGCAATCCATTCTGCATTTTTCATTATTTTTCCCGAAATTGCTTGGAATTTTGAGAAAAATGACTAAATTTGCACACTGACTTCTAAAATAGAACTACAATATTCCAAAATAGAATAATCAAGGAGCAAAACGAAGGCAATAACTAATTCCACGGTATATGAATAAATATCCGACAAACAGCCGCTTCTGCCTGCCAGCACTTTCTTCCGCCTTTGCAATAGAGTGCGAAAAAATGCTGTATGTCATATATTTATTAACATCTTTTATTACCCCCCCCCCGAATTTTTAACACTTTTTATTAGTACGTCGAACACTACTCTCTGTCCGTCTTTTTTCATCGTAAGGAAAGGCATGAGAGGAGTGTTGCCATTCCCATGAGTGCCGTGCGTCTTGCGCACAGTACTCAAAACAACCTGTATCATGTAACGCTGATAGAGATGAAGAAAATAAAAGATTATGTAACTGAATAATCAAATTGAAAATATCATATGGAAAAAACTGATGAGAAGCTTATATCGGTAGCCAACGAAACCTTAACTAACGGCAATATTGAAGAAAGTCAGGAACTTAAGATGAAAGAAATCGTTAAGAAGAAACCATACATTCCACCCTACTGTAAGGTGATAAAGATTGAGAGTGGGAACAATCTGTTGGAGGGCTTGGGATTATAAGCCGGCATACAGCAACCTGAAGACGGTGGCTAGATAACGGATGCTAAATGGTATAGTTTCTCCGCCGAAGAGTTCGAAATGAGCACTGACTGAGACAACAGACAACTCACTAACATGCCTGCCGTCAAATCGAGAAGCCAATGGTTAAAGAAAAAGGATAGGCAGTATAATAAACACGATGCATAGACTATCATTCGTTCTGCAACAACATGGTGAAACACACCACCTAATAAAGACAGAAGATGAAACATAATAATAATATAAATTTTAAGAATTATGAAAAAGAAGAAACTAAGGCCATACATGTCGCCACAATGTACAATTATCAGCTTGGACAACGTGCCTATGCTTATGAGTGGAAGCGGCCCTAAGCCTGGTGCGAAAATGGATACAGATCATTGGGGAAGCGGAACTTCTGAGACACCTAGCTCTGAGACAAACCCCAACCCTACTGACGAAGATTGGGACTGGATAAACAAACAACCTTAAATGCCTATAACGGTATTAAATTTGAAACAAAAAAAATGATGAGACGTATGAAAAAATCATTAGTAAAATTCACACACAAGCCTTTTCTCCTCATGGGGATGATGGCATGTCTGACCATGTCTTGCTCGCAGGACATGGAGAGCAACATAGAGAAGAAGACAACCCTCGGTGATGAGGTGTCGCTCAATTTCAGCACAAACGAGCATGGCACGCGTGGCACGATGTACGATGCCATAAACTTCATAGCCGACGACGATCAGTTCGGTGTGCAGGGCTATACTACCGATAAAGGATTTGGGAACATGGGCAACGTTCCAAACTTCATCGACAATGGACATACCACCAAGAGCGGAAAGGTGACGGCAAAAAAAGCTGCGGTATGGAAAAACGCAAAGGAGTATGTGCAGATGGTGGGTACATACCCATTCCTTGAGGGCAACAACTCTATCGTAAAAACGGGAAGGGACACCTACAAGGTGACTTTTACGCCCGAAACAGATGCGAGCAAGCAGAAGGACTTGATGTTAGGTAAGAGAGACATTGCGCTAGGACCACCTGTTGAGGGGGGCGACCGCGACCCCGTGGATATTACGTTGTATCATGCGCTTACCGCCGTAAACTTCACGCTTGGCAACAAACGCACTACAGGACTAAAAATCGTAGGCATCAAGCTGAGTGGCGTGGCAGGTAAGAGCGAGTGCGAAGCCAACTTGGCAACCAACACCTTTACTTGGGATGTGAAAGAGCCAGAAAAGGACTACTTCTTAAAGGTGGACGGCAATGGCATAAGGACTACTGTGCCAAACATGACGCAAGTTACAGGTGTCAAAGACGGCAAAGGTAAGTACGACAACTTCTCATTCCTCATGATACCACAGAAGCTCGGTCCTAACGCCAAGGCAACCATTTATTTGGAAAAAGACACCAACCCCAACGAGGAGGATGACAAGGCTAATCAATATCCTAATTTTCATGAAAACAGAAAGAAAAAAATAGTTACTCTTAAGC
This sequence comes from Prevotella sp. DNF00663, assembly GCF_001553265.1. GTDB lineage: Bacteria > Bacteroidota > Bacteroidia > Bacteroidales > Bacteroidaceae > Prevotella. Next base: position 17,169 of record NZ_KQ960661.1, read on the forward strand.
TTGATGGCAAGGAGTGGAAAGCAAACCAACCGATTAACTACATCATAGAGGACAAACAGTACAATACCGACTTCGAGTATGTTTTCAAAACAGATAAGTCTAGTAACGGAGAATGTGTATCAGGAGACATTTCATTTACTGGGAGAAAAAGATCTATGATAATTAAAAATGGCCAATTGGTTAAGGCTAGAACAGACGAAGAGAAACAAAATGCGAAGACATATTATACTAAAATAAAAGGAGGTACTCCAGGTGTTTTTAAAATAAGTGGTTTCCAAAGTTTTGCTGCTGGCATTTATCTTCCCCAATCCAAACATAGTCAGTACTTATTTCAAGCGAGACAAACATGGGGAATCACTAAATACGAATGGACATACGATGACAATAAAAGAGAAAGTTCAACGACCATACCAGGCTGGTTGACGTACACATACACAGACAAAAATACTCCTCGCAAATTTGAGGGAGACTTTACTTTTACGACTAACCCCAATACATGTCCTAAAAAACTGACAAAGATTGAGGTGACGCTTAAACAAGCGGGAAATGACAAAGAGCTTAAGTTCATATTGAGTTTTTCACTTCCATTCCCATATGAAACAAAAGATATCAAATTTCCTATTCCTGTGGATGATGAAAAAAAACAGAATCAGAAGTAAATTATAAAATACTGTTTTTTGTACAACAGGATTTAATGACACTATGGAGAGAGGAATGCATAGGTATATTGAGATGTGGTCAAGGCTTCCTCTCTCTTTAGGTTACTCTACTAAGAATATCCTCTTTCCCGCCAAAATTTAACGTCAGTCAGTAGGCCAAATTTTTAATTACGCTTCACTGCATACACACCTGTGGGAAATGATAATTACTGATAATCCAAAGCTACAAACAAGCCAAACAAAAAGGCTGACAATCGTCCTAAGACAACTATCAGCCTTCAATTGGAGTGGAGCTGGTGGTAAATGAACTTACCTATATCAGTCCTTGATATTCAGAATTTTAGCCGAACTTCAATTTTTACTGTAGCCAATCTGTAGCCATTTCAGATATTTTTGAGAGAACGCACAGAGGTCGCATAGACTTCTTATTTTCGGGTTCAAAGTTACAAAAAGATGATACATCTTCCAAATATTTGAGTGAAAATGTTTTAGAAAGCTCATGGCTACAACTTTTCAGTGCACGATGCAAGCCTATATATAGATAGGTCTTGCACCGTGCACTGAAGAGCCTTGACATGTATGATATACTGCTGACACTCAATATATAAAATGGTATTATATTACCAGAAAATGGTATTTTGATATTCCATAAAAACCTCCATTCATTAGGAACTTTGCAGCCATAACAATTACTTATCAGTAAATTATGGCTAGCAAAAACAACAATTCAGAACAAAATGGACACCTGTATATTGGTTGTCCAACGCTTGAAACTTTAGCTTTTTCATGCGTCAATGCAAAAGTGGCTGCTCATACAAGTAACATCGAGTATTCAAATTTCCTAAAGGCTTGCAAGATGGAAAAGGACATCCGACTCAACACATATCGGAAATGTGCGGCAGGCTTGGGAAAAGAAGTTCTAATTGTTCATCTGCCATTGGGGACAATAGAATCGATGACCAAACCAAAAGCCCATGTGAAGAATCAGAGAATGTATTTACAACCGATTATTACTCAATATTTTATAGATAATAAGTCAGAAATATGGTTGTTATTTTTAATTGCACATTCTAAAAGGTGAAGATTTAACGCTTTTATTGATTATTAACTCAAAAAGGACATCAACTTGGGTCGTTTCTTCTCTTTTCCTTGCTATTCGTTTCCGATATTCCACTTTTGTTTTGGTCTATCTCATATGTACTGCAAAGGTATTGATTTTTGTTTGATATTGCTCCTTGCTTGCTCCTTGTCGTAGATTAATTTTCACACAGGAATTTTTGTTCTCTTTCTATAGGGGCTTGAAACAATCCATTTATTGGAAACAATTAAAGACGGAGCTGGTTTGCCCCAGTGCTTTTTAAGAAACAGGGCAATTATTTTATCTCCACAAAGGCTCTTGTTCCCAATTATGAGGAAAGCCTAATAAACGAGTTCTTACTGATGGGTATTTCGATAAAAGCTGCTTGAAATCTGCAACAAAAGTGTTGCCCATAGAAATGGAGTTAAGCCAATACACCACATAGCAGAGTTGCGGATAAAGTGTTTGTTCACGGAACGAGAAATCCGTAATCCATGTGTTTGGCATACGCATAGGCATCATTGGCTTGACAGGAAAGACCCGATTTGACAGTCTTGAATGATGGGCGCAGCAATTACGAAGTACGGGTCTGGGTACGGATTAAAAGGCTAAGTGATTATTTCCAGTCATTTAGCCTTTTTAATTATCTAATTTTTCCCCACATTTTCCCCACAGCTGTCTATTTATATATTTTAGAAACATATTTTTCCGTAAAGTTATGTACCTTTGTCGGCAAATAAAGATATTCTCGTCAAACAAATATAAATAATATAAACATGGAAAAAAACAGAAAAAAACAAATCGTAGTTTTGAGTATAGCTTTAGTTTGCATTTTCATCTTGGTATTTTCATTGTTCCATAAATCAGCGACAAAAGATAGCGCAAATCCTCCTTTAACAAATGTTTTGACTGATAGCATTTCTCAAATTGTCTCAGCTTGTCCTGGCGAAATTGGTGTGGCGGTTATTGTTAATAACAGAGATACGGTTAAGGTCAATAATAAGAGTGTTTATCCTATGATGAGTGTGTTTAAGGTTCATCAGGCATTAGCTCTTTGTAATGACTTTGACAATAAAGGAATTTCACTTGATACCTTAGTAAATATAAATAGGGATAAACTTGACCCAAAGACTTGGAGTCCTATGCTGAAAGATTATTCAGGGCCAGTCATATCATTGACAGTGAGAGATTTGCTGCGTTATACTCTTACTCAGAGTGACAACAATGCAAGCAACCTTATGTTTAAGGATATGGTTAATGTCGCTCAAACAGATAGTTTTATAGCCACACTCATTCCTCGTTCAAGTTTTCAGATAGCTTATACGGAAGAGGAAATGTCGGCTGACCATAACAAGGCTTACTCTAACTATACATCTCCTCTTGGTGCTGCAATGTTGATGAATCGTTTGTTTACTGAAGGTCTTATCGATGATGAGAAACAAAGTTTCATTAAGAATACGTTAAAAGAATGCAAAACAGGTGTAGATAGGATAGCAGCTCCACTTCTTGATAAAGAAGGGGTTGTTATAGCGCATAAGACAGGTTCAGGTGATGTTAATGAAAATGGTGTTCTTGCAGCTCACAATGATGTTGCCTATATATGTCTGCCTAATAATATCAGTTATACCTTAGCGGTATTTGTTAAGGATTTCAAGGGAAATGAATCACAAGCGTCACAATATGTTGCGCATATATCAGCTGTAGTATATTCTTTATTAATGCAAACTTCAGTAAAATCTTAAACTGCACTTGCTTTGATAATTAATGATAAACAATCTAAAAGCACTCTAATCGTTATCGGAGTGCTTTTAGATTACTAATCAAATTGCTTCTATTATAATTTGAATCCTCTACTTTTTCTTTCTTCCTGTTGCGGCACTCTTGCTCCATATCTAAGCCTGTGCCATTGCTCCCTGAACCAGTCGGCAATCGGCTTCCTGTTTATTGTCAGGTTCAGCCTGCTTTCATCGTCAGGGTCATTTTCCACCCTTAAAATATCATCCTTTATATCAAAGTTCCGCCTGTGTTGCTCGGAATAGATTTTACCGCTACATTTCAGGGCTTCTTTTTTGACTATAAGACTTTCAGTCATTTCTTTAGAGAATCCCAGCATGGCACAAAACTTTTCCATGCGCAGCATTTCCCTGAACATCGGAAACCACCTGAAAGCCTTGTCTATGATTCTGGCGAGCCGTGACAGTTCTTTTTCTTTCATGTCAAGTTCCTGCCTGTGCATTTCTCTGAGATTGTGGATTTGCGTATCATGCTGTTTCTGCATCTGCTGTACTTGGCTCTGCAATTTTTCAATATTGGTGTTCCGTTTTGAAACCTCGTCTTGCAGTTTTTCGTTGGCACGTTCCAGTTCTTTCAGTTTTCCACTCCCGAAAAGAGAAGCAACTCCACTAGTTATGGCTGTCGCTGCCGTGGTGGCTGTCTTCTTTAACTTGTCAGTGCGTATTTCTGATTTCACCTGTTTCAGTTCCTGCTCGGCAAGATTTATCTGTTCTTCTTTGTGCCGTTTGGCTGCATCCATGCGTTGCAGTTCAGCTTTCTGCTTCTCAATGATAAAGTCGTTCCGTTCCAGATGCTCCTTACCAGTGACAGCCTTTGACTGCCCGCGTTCCATCAGCAGGATGTCGGATGCAAGGGTCTGCATCTGCATCATGTCATCGTCATTGAGCTTTCGGCTCTTTCCTGTTTCGTGGTTCATCCAGTCGAAAACGATATGGGCATGATAGTTCGGCTTGAACCATCTGTCCCCGACTTTGAAGCTTTCCCTGTCTTCCGCTTCCGGCTGACCGTTCAGCCAATGCCCTTCATCCTTGTGCAGGAAGATTTGCAGCGGTGTGATTCCCCAGCGTCTTTGACACTCCTCACCGAATTTACGCACGTCTGCCAGTGTGGTGTCCGACCTGACAAGCAGCACTCCTTCACGTATGGGGGAGCATCCCGCAATCTTGACTATTTTACCGTTCTTGCCTTTGCGTTCACGCTCCTTTTCCTGCATGGCACGTCCGGTCTTTTCCTTTACCATCTGTCTGATATTGTCATAATGCATCCGCAAATCCGGACTGCCGAAGTCGGGATTTATCCACTGTTCGTTATCGGTGGATAGTTCAGGAACGACATAGATTCTGGACTCTCCGATGTGGCGCATGTATTCGGCAGTCCTCCTGTTGTGAGCCTCGCTCGATGCGATGTTGCAGGGCTTGATATGTATGCTTGATTTTGTTGCCATAGATACTTGTTTTTTGGTTTGTACTTTATTGTTTGCTTTTCCGCTGTCCGTAAACGCATGGGGTTCTTAGGGGTGCAACCCATAAGCGGAGATTGCAAAGAGAGGGTCACTCTTTGCTCTGGGTTCTCAGGGGAGAAACGCCCTGAGTGGGTCATTAGGGTAAAACCCTAATCCCCTCGGGAGAGCCCACAACTACGTAAGCGGAGCGTGTAGTTATAGTGGGCTATATCAATGGCAAGCCATTGTCTGCAAACTCCAGCCTACGGCTTCCGCTCTCCTCCGTCAGGGAGGTTTTTCATCATCGTTGCCGATTGGAGATGCACCGACCAGCACAAGGTCTAAATCGTCTATCAGTTTTTGCAGGACGGGATTCTTCTCTATCATCCGCTGGAGGATTCTCTCAGCCTCGACCAAGTGGTTGGCTGTACTCATCACCTTGCCCTCCCGTATCTGAAAGATAATCCAATCGGCTATGTCGATATGGGCTTCTTTTTGTTTCGGGGTGGCATTCCTTTCGATGATGTCCGAAACCACCACCTTACAAAAGTACATGCTCTCGGCTCGCTGTTTCCACTCGGCATAAGCATCGGCATCGGGAAAGAGAAGCACGGTTCGCCCTGACAGTACACGGAGTTTCTCTTCTCTCATCTGACTCTTACCACCCGTAGCCAGCCATACATAATCGGGGAAGATAGCAGAACCGATAACGGCACTCTTCTCGGATTCCACCAAGACCACCACCTTGTCGGGATGCGTTTTCAACAAGTGTTCCCCGAAAAGGCATTGGGATAGTTGCCAATCCTCTGCCAACACACGCTGCTTTTTCAATATGCTGTGTATCCAGTTCACTGCCGATGTCTGTCCTCCCTTGATACGGTGTCCGTCTTCGGGATTGTACTGCATCACCTTTCCCGTGCGTACCTTGCCCGTCCTGTCTATCTGCCAAAAGATAACAGAGCCGTCACGGGTAGCCCCCAAACGGTATTCCTCCAACAACCGCTTCAACACCTCTTTCGCCTTGTCGCCATAGTAGGAAGTAAGGAGTGTGAAGAGGAAACGGAAGAAATTGCTACGCTCGCTTTGCGACTTCTCCACATAGTGAGGGGGAATATAGCCGATGGCTGTCGGCTTACTTTGCTGCTTCACTTTCTTCTGCTCTGCTCTTTGCCTGTCAAAAGAGAAATCATTGGTAGTTCTGTGTTCAGGATGCTCTTGAAAATACTCTTTCGGAGTGTAGTGATACCCACAACCGCTTTCGTGGTTACATCTGCCGACCGATGGATGCAACGGCACATTATTTTCGTCCACGTAATAGACGAAAGAATGCCTGTCTCCGCATTTGGGGCAGGTATGCCGTGTTGCCGTTCCTTTATACTTCTGTAATGAATAATTGCCCATAGCTTAGTCCGTTTTTGATGGTTGATTGTCGGCTGTCCCATCCTGTCCCATTGTCCCACACTCTAAGGGTTGGGACAGTGGGACACTTGGGACACCTGCGTTTTTACTCTCTTTGCTGCGCTGGATGATACGGTTTACGGTGGACTTGCCACAATTCACCTGTGAGGCTATCTCCCTGACGGACTTGCCCGATTGGGAGAGTTGCAGAATTTGGCAATCCCTTTGGCTTGATTCATTGTCGCCCAATTTTTTCAAGTGTTCCTTTTCCGTGGAATAGCCCCTGAACACGAACTGCAAGAAAGCATCCACCTTGTCAATCTCGTAAACGATTACATTATCCGCATCATGAGAGAACGTGCCATAGCGCACTTTAAGCTGCTTCACATAGCGAAGCCCTCCGTCTTGGGCACTTTTTCCAATGGTGAACACGCTGTCAAAGAAATTGTAGAGCCGTTTGCTTCCGGCAAGGTCGTTGGATGTGATGGGACAATCCAAAGAGCGTTTGGGCGTATGTGCTAGGACAAGGATAGAGAGCGCATATCTCTTTTTGAGATTGTTCAGCTGAATCATCAGCCGTCCTGCGGCATCGCCTTTCTCCATGGCGCAACACAGGTAGGTAAGATTGTCAATGATGAAAATCTTGCAGTCGGTCTGCACAGCCATCTGTTCAATGCCGCCTATGATAGCTTCCTCAAAGTTGGCATCCAAAAGCTGGTTGCAGTCAATAGACACCCGATAGAGTTTGTCGGGAAAGGTGTAGAGCTCTCCATGCTCGTTGGTATAGCGGAGCTGGAACTGCTTTTCGGACAGTTCAAAGTCCAGATACAGCACATTGTCGGTTCGGGCGATGCGGTCGGCTATCTGCACGGCAAGGATGGACTTGCCCACGTTGGAATCGGCAAACAAGCAGGAGAGTTCCCCCTCGTACCAAAAGCTGTCCCACAGCGCACGGGGCGTAGGCAATAACGATGCTTCAAGAATGGTTTGGTTTGCCGTCTTGATATTCATCATGCCTACACTGTCGGGCATACCGTTATGCGCTTGGGATGCTTTTGTGAGGTCGCCACGTATCAGGTTGATATAGTTCTTATCCTCTTCCATATCATTCACCAGTTACGTGGGTTGGGCTTGCGACGGTGGGAAGAGGATAAGGACTTGTTCAGTTCCTCGTCTGACAACGGTATGGGATTCTTTCGGGCGGTTTCCAGCCACTTGTCCAGTTCGTCACGGTAAAGGCAATAGCGTTTGCCGGGCTTGGTGGCAGGGATTGTCCCTTCTGACAGTTTCATGTAGAGCGTACCCTTAGGGATACCTAAATACTCTGCTGCCTCGTCCACAGACATGGGCACGTGGGTGTCCACCGTTTTGGCATTGTTCACACTGCGCTGCTCGGCGAGCAGGCTTTTCAGGCTCATCACTTCGTCTCGAAGCTGAGCGACAACCTCGGGGAGGTCGTTGAAGGTAAGAATTGATTTTTCCATTCGCGTACTCGTCTCTTTTGTAAGACTTGGCGCAAAGGACTGAAATGATATATCCGTGAATATCTCCACGACACGTCATTGCAAAATAATTCCCGAATAATTAAGCCCAGCCATAAATGACGGGTAAAATTACTCGGGAAACGATGTAAAACAGGCGGTTATGAGTTACCGGATGGTTGTCGTTGGTGTCGTGATTATCCTAATTCCGCACATAATCCTCGGGATAGTGGAAATCAAGTTTGCCGTTTTCGGGTTCATCAATGGGAATTTCCGTCTTTAACGGCTCTACCTTGAAATTCTTGATGGTTGATAAGTCTGTATCAGCAAACGATTTCGGGAAAAGGGCTTTGATGAACTTGGCACGGTTATCCCCATTGTAGTATCTCTTGTACAGGAAACGCTCAGAGATATTCCATACGAAGTGACGGAGTGGAATGTTGTTGATGTCTTTGGTAAACGGTCTTTGTATGGGCTTCGGGGTATAAGTGTTAAGATTCATCCATTTGTCCACCTCAGTACAGATGTGGTTCACGGTTTCTTGGTCGGCAATGCGAGGCAGGTAATAATGGCAATACTCCATGACCATGCGGATGCGCTCTTCCTTTTCCCGTTGCTCTCTGCTTGCGTAATTGGCACGGTTCTTTTCGTGAAGATCCGGGGCGATAGTAAGCTCTATCGGTTGTGTTTGGATAAGTGTCTCTTCTTTTGTCGGGGATGATTCGGGTACAGGCTCAGGGACTGATGTAGGTCCAGGCACAGATGTGGCTTCTTCAAGTGTATTTTGTGACAGTTCTTCCTGCACCTCTATGGCTTCGGCAATCGTTTCTTTCTTGCCGAACTTGATTTTGTAGATTTCGTATGTATCAAAGATAAGTGTCTGAAAGGAGAGATAGAGCAACCATCCCAACAGGTTACAGCATACGAATACTATCCACCTGACAAAGTTGTCTTGGTTGAAGCTGTCCGCTATTACCAGCGTGGCAATGGAAGATATTAGGACGATGGCGAAGCCGACAAAGCCCAAGATGATGTATTTGTCCTTGATTGATGATTCCATATTTCGTTGAGAGATTGAATGTTCCTGTATTATTTTGTGCAAAGTTAATGCTATTTTTCCCAATTACTGCCCGTTATTTGCGGTTAGAACGGTCTTTTTCAATGTATTTCACGAAATGTCATCATATCATACTCTGTTTCATACTCTGAGGGGCTTATAAATGGTGGCATCAAGCCAAAAACATAGAGGGGCGATTATAGCCTTGTAGCCATAACCGCCCCTCTGAATACCTGTCAATGTGAGACATTTATGCCTCCTTGCGCTTCAAGGTTATCTTGTCCACCACCTGACACATCTGCTGCGCTGCTATCTTGGAATAGATTTGTGTGGTGGTAATGTTCTTATGTCCGAGATAGGCTTGGATGACAGCCATGTCCGTTCCCATTTCCACGTGCAGGCTTCCGAAGCTGTGGCGGGTACAGTGAAAGGTGATTTTCTTGGTTATCCCTGCTGCCGTGAGCCACCGTTGGAGTGGTCCTTGCAGCATCTTGTCCTTGAAATCCTCAAAGATAAGTCCCTCGCCCCGTTCTCCCAGCAGTCCATAGGCTTCATCACTGATGGGGTTATGCACTATTTCTTTGGTTTTCTGCATACGGGTGGTAACGAACATCCTGCCGTTGGTGTATGGTTGTATCTGCTGCCACGTGAGCTGTCTGATGTCGCTCTTTCTCAGTCCCGTAAGACAGGCGAAAAGAAAAGCTTTTTTCAAGACCTCCTCCTCACAGGGTGTTTCGGCAAGCCGTATCAGTTCCTCTTGGCTCAAATGCTCCCTGATGGTGGGAATGCACTCGATGCGGTCTAAGAAGCCGTTTGGGTTCTCCTTTATCTTCCTGTCACGGTAGGCGGTGTGCAGCACGGCACGGAAAGTTGACCAATAGCCTGCTGCGGAGTTGATGTGCAGCTTTTGGTTGGTGTGGATGGATTGGGGTGCATCAAGCAGGTATTCCATGAACTTGCGGCACAAATCCACATCCACCTCCTCAAAGGTGCATTTGCCGTTCACGAACCGCTGGAAATGCTTGTATACGTGCTGCCACTTGATATTCTTGCGGTCAGCCAGTCCTTTGAAATAGGCAAGGAAATCGCCCTTCATCTTGGTCTTGTCAAAAAAGCCGTTGTTTTCATTGAAAATGGCTTCGTAGCGCTGGTTGCGCAGGATGACCGCTTTCTTCATCATGCGTGCGTTGAAGTCCCGTTCCTGCTGGTTTGCAGGTTTGGCGAAGATGTAAATTCCTAAGGCTTCACGTGTAATCACTCTCATGGTGACATTGTCACGGTAGCCGGGATAGTAGTCAAGGCATAGTGAATACTGTGTCCCGTTCTTAATCTTGCGCTTACGCAAGGTAACTGTTTTGCATTTACTCATAATAATTATGTTTTAATTGGTTGTATACATTTTGGAGTTGTATCCATGTTTCCGATGGCAAAGGAACAACGTGAAATATCCGTGAATACCTCCACGATACATCATTTTGAAATAATTTTCGATAATCCCGATTTTTCACGGTTATTTGTTCCTTTCAGCCATGACACGCTCCACATCTGAGCGCAAAAGCAGGTTTTTCACACCCACCTTTATCTTTTCGATGTGCTTCACCTTGACGATATGGCAGATGTTGGCTGACGAAAGACCATAGATTTGCTGCACCTGCTCAACGGTATAGTAGCGTTCATCGTTCACAAGGTCAGTTCTGCGGAGTTCGTTCAAATGTGATTTGGAGTAATAGGTACGCCCGTACTCTCTTTTAGTGGGTATCTTATGGCGATAGGTGTAGGCACGGAGTGCGGTCGGCTTCATGCCGAACAGTTCCTCCACCTCCTCGGTCAGTAGCCAGTCGGTAATTTCGCTAATATCAACTGCCACACCGAAAAACTCGTCAATATGCTTCTTGCTGTAATAGTTCTTTCCTGCGATACGGCAGATGGGGATATGGTTACGCTTGGCGGAAGTGTAAAGCCATGACTGCTTTACCTTAAAAAGGGACATCACCTCCTCGCCCGAATAGAAGTCCAACACTTCTTCGCTTTCCTTTTCCCTTTTTTCTCTTTTGGCAGGTAAGGAAGATGAAGATGATTTCCTTGGTGTGGAGGTGTTGCCGGGCAGGATGCGGTGATAGGGATTGCCCTCCAACATCTGCTCGATGTCGGCTCTGCGGATGAATGCCATGCGGTTGCTGATGCGTGAGGCTTTCAGCTTGCCGATGGCTACAAGTTTGTAAATGTACTGTCGGGAACAGCCCATGAGGATGGCTGCTTTGGAAAAGGTGAGATACTCCTGATGCTGTATCTCCATCAAGGGTTGGGCGACTTTGAAGAGGTTGTTCTTCTGCATCACTCTGGCTCGTTTGGCTTCTGCCTGACAAGCCTCACTGCAATATCTTTGCATACCGCTTCGGGTTACAAAGGACTTGCCGCAAAAACTGCATTTTCTGGTTGCTTTCATACCGTTTTATCGTTTAATGGTTCATTTCTTCAATCCTATATCTCTGAAATGGTAAACGGATGTGAACGGAAGTCAACCATTGTCGCTTTTCTACACAGTGTGACTGTTTCCGCATATCGGGGCGGTTATTGTCGCTTGTCGTAAACGGTTGTAAACCCTTGTCAACTGTCTGCACGGTGTGACAAAAAACAAGCCCCGCAAATTCTCCACGTCAGAAATACGTCTCAAAAATATGTGGAAATTTGGGAAGCGACAAATGGCAACCGAAAAGTGTTAAATTTTAGAATATGCTGGTAATTAAAGATTTACACTCGGATATTTCTGATTAGTTTTGGTTGTTCTATGGTTATAAATACAAGGAAGAACTACAAAAGACTAAGAACCCATTCTATTTAAGGCATTTCAACAACTTTCTTATGTGTAACAAATTCAAAACCTGCAAAAAACGGTTCGCTATTCCACGGACAACTGAAGAATTTTTAGCAACTAACTGGAGTGATATTGTGCCAAACGTCATCAATTAAGTAGTTCTTTCCTGCGACTTTCTTTTGCTTCTTTTCTTTGGTCGCCTACTCGTTCAAAGAGAAAGAAAAGAAGCCACGCAAATTTCGGTTTGCGTGGCTTTTACTGTTATTCAGAACACTATTTCTGCACTTTCGTTATTCTACTTATTCGTTTGTTGGGATGTCTGTCAAATGCCCACGAGTTGTTGAGAGCATTGCTCGAAAAATTTATCTCATCATCAGGCAGGGTGCTGTGAATGTTTCCACCTATAACCAGCCCACAATTTTGCAGGACTTTCTGCCGTGCTTCCTCTTTGCTCTCGGCAACAACATCGAATATGCCGTCAAAAACATATTCCGTATATACTAAAAATCTTTGTTTCTTCATCATTCCTAATCTAAAAATTCAACCTTTAATAATCTGTACTCCTTTGGCTCTCCATTGGATAATTTGCGGTGCTTGAGCCAAAAATGATGTGCGCCATAGCCGTATGCAAAGAATTTGTCAAGTTCCGTTTCTTCGGCTATTTTGTTGATAGCCGACCTTAACTCCTTTTTGTTGTTGGATAGGGTTATCTTATTAATCACCCTAATGAGAATATGCGGTATCTCATCCGCATAGTCGTAGATAATGTTTTCAATCTCTGTCTTCATATCTCTGATAATTTAATGGTTCATACTTTATGCAGTCGCTTTTATTCTTCGGCTTATAAGACCTCGATTGGCATTGACAAGGTTTACTATCTGCTCGTGGTATTCTGTGTTCTTGTTGCACACTCCACGACTTTGTACCACCTCCAAAGTTCGTAAAGACATTTCAATGGTTTCTATTCGCTTGCCTTCAATGGTAGCCGAAAGGATAAGGGAGTCCTCTTTAAGGTAGTATGCATTAGAAAATACGCAATGGTGCATTGATACACCTTCTTCCAAATGCTCCTGCATGCTCTCTAATACGTGGACTTGGATTGTGCCGTCCGTAAAATAGATACCGAAAAACTTGGATTTGAGTTCCTTGAAACGCTTTTCATCTTCCATAGCCTTCTTTTGCTTCTGTTCTATCTCCTCCCTTTCACGCTGTCTGAGAAGTTCCTCGTGCCTGCGGTCGTGTTCGCCTTTAAGGTCTGCAGGGCATAAATATTTTGGATTATGAATATCCTTACCTAATCTTCTAAGTGTATCTACATAATCACTCCAAAGGGAAATATCTGCTATCTCATAGCCATTACGGACTGCAATCTTGTAGGATTGCCATAGTTCCTCAAAAGCCTTCTTGTCGCCAAGAAAGTAACGTAAATGGTCTGTACGACCTGCCTTTAGCAATGTTTCCACACGGCTGTCTGTAAGCAATGCAGGAATAAGCTGGGTAGGCACGATGCCATAGAAATTATCCTTAAAACCATTTCTACGAAGTATGTCTGTAATCTTGAACTTCGGATATATCGGTGAGTAGGCAATATGCTGATAGGCTTCATTATCGTTGCGTATCGCCATAGGACTATAATAGGAAAAGGTATCAACATAGTGTCCCAGTACCCTCTGTATGGCAACCACGGCTTTTTGTCCCTGCATATTCCACCAATACTGCCCAATCTCAATTATGGAAGTCTGTGCTTCGTAACCTTTCTCCATACCCACAATAAGTAGGAACATACGTAATACTTGAAACTCTCCACAAGTGGTAAGTAGGGTGAAATACTGCTTCTGCTGCAACTTGCGCTCGTATGTTTCCTTGACCTGCAACTTTGCCCTGCAATGAGGGCAAGTGCAAGTTTCTCCATGTTTGTTCATTATCCAACTATGCCCACAATCCATACAAGTGGTGCGACCTTTTGGTAAGCGGTAGGCGAAGTGGTCTATGCACTCACGGAATGCCCACTTACTTTGTGTCTTGGTTATCGGGCGAAGATACTTGCTTTGTTCCAAAACCGCCTTTTCAAATTTGTTTCTCGGTTTCATAGGCTTAAAAATCGAATAGTGATGGTTGTACTTGGGTTGTCGCGTTCTCGGTCTTCTTCACTCGTGCGTTACGGATCTGTAACTTGGCAAGTTCCTCACACTGATATTGTTTAATGGCTTCCTGCCTTGCTTCGGCTTTTTCCTCCTCCGTTAGTTCCACAATGTGATTGACGGCTACTTGGCAAGAAACAGCCTTACCTACTTCTATATCATCCTCATCGTAGTAGTGAACAGCCATAGAGAAGATTTCATCATCATCAAAGCCGTTACAACCGCTTTTCTGCACTTCATTAAGAATGTAGGTGATGCACTCCTCGATATTCTTGTTCGGTTTCATCAAGTTAGGGGTAAATAATGGGTCTGTCATAGCACGCTGATTAAGATACTCGGCTATTGTCCGTGTGAAATGTTCTGTTCCTTTCATTGTCGTATATGTTTTGATGTTGTTAATACTTGGGAATTTGGCTTTCACTTCGTCCGCCAATTTTCAATTCTACTATTTGATTGATACGTCCATATAGGTAGGCTCTTAGGCTTGTTCTGTCGGGTGCGTAATACTCTGTCCATTGTCCGTACTGATTGACAAGGTATTTCTTCAGTACATCAAAGAAGTTAAAGCGATAGCCTTGTAAGGGAATGGCTGTTCGGAAATAGGTGTTTGAGTTCACCGCCTCACATAGCCAATTCTTTTCCTCACGGCTCATACACTCGCCACGATTGAGTTTCACACGCAGGAGATATACTTTGCTATTACAAAGGCTCTCCAAGGGGAGTACGTCCCATTGTACAAACTTAATTGCCAACACTTGCTCACTCTTTTCAGCCGTAGGGTTAATGCGGTAATGAGAGGAGGAGCTATATCCTTTTCTGTTCATCGAAGATGTTGTATTTACTTTTTGCTTATCCATAGCGACATTTTTTTTATGCGTCCAAAGATCGGAGTATGCTGATTCCTTTTTGTAGCAAAATAGAGGTAGCGGGGCGGGCTTGCACAAGGTTTTGGAGGAAAATACTACCCGTAGGTGTGGAGATTTTCCAGACAAACCAAGCGGCACAGACCTTTTGAAAGCCACAAGCCCCGTACTACCTTTGCGGATAAAAAGGGAACAGCATCCGTCTTCTTGTCATCGCATATCGTGGAGCATAGGAAAAGAAGCAAAAGTGCAACGCTCGTAGTGGAAAATAGAAAAGGTGGCTATCTCAATATGCGAGATAACCACCTGATGAAATAAAATGAAAGGTTTTACAGAGCTGTGCTTCTCAAAGCACGCATAGCAGGATGACACAGAGAATTGCCAGCCAGAAGAGAATGCTCAGCAGCGTAATTGTCACTTTTAGAATTACCCTGACTATAAAGCGTAGTATCAGAAAACCTGCAATGACAGAGACGGCAGTTACGACTTGCGGTGTTACCATCTTCGAGATAAGCCAAATGACACCGATAACGATAAAAAGCAGGATAGTGAGTTCGATGAAGCGTGTCCAAGAGAAGCGGCGGACTTGCTTGGGAGAATTCGGTTGCTGCTTGATATTATCGGTTTTGTTCGATGTGTCTGCCTTGATGAAGGCAGGTGTGTGAACGATTTCGTTAAGCCGTGAGGACAATGGAAGCTCGCTTCTATTGTCTCGGCGAGAAATCGCACTTTTAAGAACGTCTTGATTCATGATGATTGTATTCATATCGGAGCTTTTAATAGTTCAAGAGCAGTTACAAGATACTCTTCCACACAAAGCCAAGTGTTTGTAAAACTATTGGTGTGTGGAGAAGAGTGGTTATCTTGGCTCTTGAAACTACAAAAGCTCCCGATGGTGTTACATCAAGTCATGTTCTCACCGCCTATCGTTGGCAGACCATTGACCTCAATGATCAAAACGATTGCCCCTGTCAGTTCGGTGTAGAGTTTCTCATACTCTGGACTTGCACCAAAATCGTCTGTCAGTTCATACTTATCGAAAACGCTTTGCACAGCCTTATTCTTCAAAAGTATTGGTGTTAGTCTTTCTGGAAGAGGAGAAGGGAGTTCTTTCTCGAACTCATTCTCTAAGATAGAGACAAGGGTGTCGTACTTGGAGAAATGCAAACCTTGGTATAAGACTTCACTTGCCATTGTCTCAGCTTCTGGGTGAGAAAAACCTTGTGCTATAGCATCGCAGTAAGTTGTCAATGCTTCGTCTGCACGAGCTGTTATAAACGTATTTTCATTCATTCTCTCTGGAAAATGTTCTCCGAGATACGCTTCCAACTTCAAACGGAAGTAAGAAAGCTCTTTCTTTGTTGTTTCCATATTTTTATTGATTAGATGTAATAATAGTTGTACTATTCTTTTTCGTGCAATACTGTTTAGTTACTTTAGTTGCTGGCGAACTTACAAAATTGAATTTATCTATTTTTTTTGACACTGCAAGCATATCATTTTCTATTTTCTTGTTTGTTATGCGAGCATAAAGTTGTGTAGTGGTAATACTCGAATGTCCTAACATTTTTGATACAGACTCAAGAGGAACACCTTTGGTAAGCATCATTGTTGCAAAAGTATGTCGAGCCATGTGAAAGGTAAGGTTCTTATTGATACCGCAAACATCTGCAATCTCCTTCAGATAAGAGTTCATTCGTTGATTGCTGAGAATGGGTATAAGTTTACTATTTTTAGCACAGCCTGCATACTTCTTTATAATCATTTTTGGAATATCAAGAAGAAGGATATGACTTAACGTATCGGTTTTCTTTCTTGCCGTAACTATCCACTGCTTTCCATCCATTGTAATTATATTATCAGCTGTAAGGTTGGCAACATCAACATAAGCTAAACCTGTAAAGCATGAAAATAAAAATATGTCTCGAACATTGACCAGTCGTTGCGTAGCAAATTCTTTGTGCATTATGGCATCAATCTCTTCATCTGTAAGAAATCCCCGATCCACTCGTTTGGTCTTGAAGTGGATGTTGAGAAAAGGATCATGATTGAATACACCAGCCTTACGTCCAAATATGATGACGGTTTTGAACGTTTTTAAGGTTTTAATAGCTGTGTTAAAACTTTGTCCCACTATTGTTCTAAGATAAACATCAAAATCATGAATAACGATAGGTGTAAGTTCTATGGCATTAAGATCAGTTCGGGCATATTTTATTTCAAGAAACTTAGTAAAGTGGCGCTTACATATATCAAACTTGCGATAGTTTGCCTTACTTACACCACAGCCTATCTGTGCATACATATCATTATTGTATTTGGTAAACAATGAGAGTATGGTTTCCATAGTCTCACGCTTGCCCAAATATTCAGACTTAATCCGTTCTAAACTCAACTCATCAGAAAATTCCAAGCGCTGGAATATTACTTGAAGGTCAGTGCTAATGCTCGTTAGCTGGGCATTGGTAGCCAAAGCCTCCTTAGTTCGTCCTCGTACTTTACCCAATGTACTGTCCCACATTTCTGGGTCAACGTTAACCCCCGTTGTACCGAGAGCTACTCTTTCTCCATTAAGATGAATACGCATCATAACTGAAGATTTTCCTTCTTTGTTCAAATAATTGCTTCGCAGATAGAAGCTTGTTCTGAAAATACTCTTCATATTTACAAGTTTTTAATGCAGAAGTAAATCGTGTTTCCAACCCAGTTAAGGGTGAGTTACGCGCTATTTTTACAGCTGCAAAGTTCGACATAATTCTTTGAATAACAATGAAGTATGCAGTATCTGTGTGTACTCTGTACGGTATCACTGGCTACAATTTTACAAAGTCGTTTTTTTCTGTAGCCATATTGTAGCCAGTTGGGAGTATTTTGAGCGTTTCGGCGGTATCTGTATGTACTCCCAAACAGGGAGGCATATAAACGAATAATCGCCGTAACTCGTTGAAGTTACGGCGATTATCTGATTTAATCATTTTTCGTTTTCCTCTTGTTCAGAGTACGTAAAGTGGAGCTGGTGGGATTCGAACCCACGTCCAAACAGGGAAATAACATGCTTTCTACACGCTTATTCCGGCCTTCAATTTTCGAATTGCAGCAAGACCCGGACCACCAACTGCAACCTTATCCTCTAAATTTCATCCATGCAACGAGGCTTACATAGACTATTTCCGATTTTCCTGCACCGCTAAGTCCTCAGATTCGGAACAACATCCTTGGAGCGATGTCTCGTCCCCTCACCTAGTGAAGGGATAAAGCCAGTAATCTACTGTACTTCGATTAGGCAGCGAGAGCGTAATTGTTTTCGCCAATTAAATTTGTGTCCACTCAGATTATGGAGGTAGCCGACGAGCCTCCGCGTGCTTACATCCTACTTCATCCCGCTGTCAAATCCAGTCAACCCCGTGATGATAACGATGTATGGAATCGCTATTCCGCTGCAAATATACAGTAAATATATCATTCGCACAAAGAAAAACCTTTTTTTACGATAATTGAACAAATAATGGACGGAGAATTCGGATAATTTCACTAAGTTTGCAAGCATATAATCTAATCAGATAAAACAAAGGGAAATTCATGGAAAGAACATGGAGATGGTTCGGCAAAAACGACAAGATAACACTTGGCATGCTGAAACAAATAGGTGTGGAAGGCATTGTCACAGCCTTACACGATGTGCCTAATGGAGAGATTTGGGCGCAAGAGCAAATACATGTTCTCCGCACATACATAGAAAGTTATGGTATGCGTTGGAGTGTGGTAGAGAGTCTTCCTGTGAGCGAAGGTATCAAATATGGTTCGCCAGACCGCGATACATTAATAGAAAATTACAAACAGAGTCTGCATAATCTTGCCGCAGAAGGCATCCATACGGTATGTTATAACTTCATGCCTGTACTGGATTGGGCACGTACAGACTTGTCGCATGCCAATCCAAACGGCAGTACCAATCTTTATTTCTCTCATGCCCAATTTGCTTATTTCGATATTTGCATTCTCAAGAGAGATGGAGCTGAAAAGGATTGGAGTCCTGCCATCTTGGAAGAAGTAGAGCAATTGAAACGTACAATGACTCCTGAAGACGGCCATAGATTGGTAGAAAATATCATCGTAAAGACACAAGGATTCGTCAGCGGAAACATCAAAGAGGATGATGAACACCCAGTAGAACTCTTCCGCGAGCTGCTTTCCCTCTACAAAGGCATCACGCGTGACCAATTACGCGAAAACATGCGCTACTTCCTCAACGCTATCATGCCCACTTGCGACGAATGTAATATATACATGTGCGTACATCCCGACGACCCACCCTTCCCCATCTTGGGACTTCCACGCATCGTTACAAACGATGAAGACATAGCTTGGTTCCTCCATGCAGTGGACAATGTACACAACGGATTAACCTTCTGTGCAGGCAGTCTATCGGCTGGTGCACATAACGATGTGGTGGAATTGGCTCGCAAATATGCATCGCGCACCAGTTTCGTACACTTGCGTTCATGCCACATTTTCCCAAATGGAGACTTTACAGAGGCTAGCCATCTAGGTGGCCGCGCCGACATCATCGAATTGGTACGTATCTTCGAACGTACCAATCCTCGTCTTCCCATGCGCGTAGACCATGGAATGACGATGCTCAATGATGCCGAACGAGGGTATAATGCGGGATACAGCTTCCTTGGACGCATGTTTGCCATGGGGCAAGTGCAGGGTATTCTCGCCACTGTAGACCGCGAACTAGGAATAGATTATAAACAACCGGGATTTTTTGATTAACTATTTACCATGAACAATTTATTCGATATCAAAGATAATGTGGTCGTCATCACAGGCGGCACAGGTGTATTAGGACGCTGTATTGCGAAATATCTGGCAGAAAACGGAGCCAAGGTGGCCATTCTAGGCCGTAAAGAAGAGGTGGGAAATACGATAGTAGAAGATATTAAAAATGCCGGTGGTGAAGCATCATTCTTCAAGACCGATGTCATGAATCAGACTGTCGTAGAGCAGAATTGCAAGGATATTATAGAGAAATATGGCAAAGTGGATACGCTGTTGAATGCTGCCGGCGGCAATCAGCCCGGTGCAACCATCGGCCCTAACCAAAACTTCTTCGACCTTAAACCCGACCAATTCCTACAGGTTTTAAACTTAAATCTTACCGGAACTGTCATACCCACGCAGGTATTCTTACGACCGATGGTAGCTCAAGGGAAGGGAAGCATCATCAATTTTTCCAGTATGGCAGCCTTCAGACCGCTAACTCGCGTCTGTGGATATGCTGCTGCGAAGGCCGGTATCAGCAATTTTACGGCCTATATGGCTCATGAGACGGCTAAAAAATTTGGCGAAGGCATCCGTGTCAACGCCATTGCCCCCGGCTTTTTCATTACCGAACAGAATCGAACATTACTTACCAATCCCGACGGGACCTATACCGAGCGTGGGCAGGACGTCATTCGCCAAACTCCATTTGGGCGCATGGGTAAACCCGAAGAACTGTGTGGCACCATCCATTATCTCATGAGTGAAGCCTCTGCATTCGTTACCGGAACAGTAGCTGTTGTTGACGGCGGCTTCAATATCTTTGCCATGTAGGAAATAGACAGGAATTTCACTCCAAACGAGTAATCCCATTTTCCCGGATGGAACGCAGGCTTTGATGGTGGCCAAGCTGCCGCTTCTC
>NZ_KQ960662.1:0-85509 GCF_001553265.1 Prevotella sp. DNF00663
AAGAGAGTATATCAATTTTGACACACCCTCTAGCAGTAATCTCATTCCGGTTCTCTTCCAAGGAGAGGGAGAATATATAGAGTTGCCAGATAGCCGAGATGTTCGTTTAAAAGTATTCGTCTTGCGAGGGCAACTCTATGCTATGTCGTCAAAATAGGGCTGTTTAGTCGTTGTCGTCGGCAAACAATGGGTCTTCAGGAACAACCATGATTGGTTTTTGCTGTTCCAATTTCAAGATGTTTTCAGGGACATATTTCTTGTCGACGACAAGGCGAAACATGTACTCATTAAACCACCGGTTGGTCATGATGTAATACCCTTGTTGACCACTATCGGTTCCCCAACTGTTTTCAACCTTCCATTTCAATGGGTTACCCTGTGCATCGAGGTCTACGGCTGTGAGCGTCATGGCATGGGTACTACCGCTATCGAAGGTGCTTATACGGTCGGCCTTGTTCATTCCAAACGTCGTACCAAGCAAGCTAGCATAGTCAAAATTCTCGGTATCGAGGAATCCGCGCTTACGGTCGAGTTGCTTTCCTACATCGTAAGAAGAGTACATCTTGCGGCCATCTTTGAGCGAGGCGATAGCCATTTTGGCTATATCTTCTACCGGAAGGTTGATATATTTCCAGTTATGTCCGTCGTAAGTGTGGCGGTCTAGTTCCACTTCGTAAGTCTTATAATAGGGACGTCGCGGGTCGTTCATGGCCATGATGAACGTTCCGTTGATGGGGCTGCCTATCGTTTCTTTGTAGAATGAAAGCGGTGTATAGGTCTTGTTTTCGCCTACGGCCTTTCCATCCTTGTCGCGGAATGTGTATGTGAACTCCTTCACGGGTTCGCCCAAGGTGAGTGTCAGGATATGATATACGGTACCAAGCATCTCGGTCTTGCGAGCCTTGATGGCCGATGCCGACTTCTTCTGAGACACCATGGTGCGTAGTTCAAGGCCGAATTCGCGCAGTTTGCTGGACAGTAGCTTGCCCATACTACGTGTATTTTCGCTGGAGAATGTTTCGGGTTGTGCGCTCATCGGTACGAGTCCGTACTTCTCTACTAAGTCGGCCACACCGCAGAATGTACCACCATCGCCGATGGGTTGCTTGAAGAAGAATTGTACGCGTGGGTCGTCGATGGGCTTGTTGGCGCAGTCTATGACCCCTTGCAACATGAGATTGGATTTCTCTAATTGATCCCAGAAGAAGAGATAGTCGTGTGAAAATTCCACGATACGCTTTTGCTCATCGCGCAAAGCGAACATGCTACGCAACGTGTTTAGTCCGGAAAACATCCAACAACGGCCCGAACTCTTTTGATTGTGAATGCTCTGTTTAGGCGTCTCAACGCTAAAATGCGTATCAAACTCGCCTAAATTGGCATGGTTCTTGGCGATGTCTTCGATGTTATTAGAGGCTATCGCATTGAAGATAGCTTTGTTGATTGCAGCCGCCGGCTGCGATTTTTGAATTTGTTGCAGCATCTGTGATGAGATACCTCCATCTTTGGTTTGTGCCCCAACGGCTAGAGATGCTGCTATACACATACTCATGAGTACAGTTCTTTTGTTCATAATAGATAATGATTAATACTACAAAGTTAAATATTAAAAATGAAAATAAGGAGCAAAACAGCTAAAATGGTAGAAATAAGGCGTTGAGCTTACGAAAGTTTTTAGTATCTTTGCATAGTTAATCATACTATAAGTATTGATGGATAAAAGCAAATTCGGCCTGTTAGGCAACATTAAATATCCGCAAGATTTACGCAAGTTGACCGTAGACCAACTATCGGAGGTGTGCAAAGAACTTCGTGAAGACATAATCGAAGAGGTGAGTGTAAACCCCGGCCACTTCGCATCGAGTCTCGGTGTGGTAGAGTTGACGGTGGCTTTACACTATGTTTTTAATACGCCGGAAGACCGTATTGTGTGGGACGTAGGCCATCAAGCCTATGGACATAAGATACTGACGGGACGTAGAGATGTGTTTTGTACCAATCGAAAGTTGCATGGTGTTCGTCCGTTCCCGTCGCCACTGGAGAGCGAGTACGATACTTTCACGTGTGGACACGCCAGTAATAGCATCTCTGCAGCATTAGGTATGGCTGTGGCTGCGAAGAAAATGGGGATAGATAATCGCCATGTGGTGGCCGTGATAGGCGATGGTGCTATGAGTGGTGGACTGGCTTTCGAAGGCTTGAACAACGTCTCATCTACACCTAACGATCTCTTGATCATCCTTAATGATAACGACATGTCGATTGATCGTGCCGTGGGTGGTATGGAGAAGTATCTTTTGAATCTCGATACCAATGCAACTTATAACAAGTTACGCTTTAAGGCTAGCCAGTGGTTGAACCGCAAAGGGTATCTGAACGAGGAACGCCGAAAGGGTATTATTCGTTTGAATAATGCGCTGAAGAGTGCCCTTAGTCATCAGCAGAATATATTTGAAGGACTCAATATTCGTTATTTCGGCCCGTTCGATGGGAATGATATTCAAGAAGTAGTGCGACTATTGAGACAGTTGAAAGACATGCGAGGTCCGAAACTATTGCACTTGCATACGGTCAAAGGCAAAGGATATGAGCCAGCGGAGAAGTCGGCTACGGTGTGGCATGCCCCCGGTAAGTTCGATCCGGAGACGGGCGAACGCCTTATTAGCGACTGTGCCGACGAGCCAATGAAATATCAGGATGTCTTCGGTGAGACGCTGTTGGAGCTTGCTCGCAAGAATAATAAGGTATATGGAGTAACTCCTGCTATGCCTTCGGGATGTTCTATGAATATCCTTTCAAAAGAGATGCCCGACCGAATGTTTGACGTAGGTATAGCCGAAGGGCATGCCGTGACGTTCTCAGGAGGTATGGCGAAAGACGGATTGATACCGTTCTGCAACATTTATAGTTCGTTTGCGCAGCGTGCTTATGATAACATCATCCACGATTTGGCAATCTTGAATCTGCCGGTGGTGCTATGTTTAGACCGCGCCGGACTCGTGGGAGAAGACGGACCGACGCATCATGGTGTGTTTGATATGGCAGCTTTGCGCCCCATACCGAATTTGACCATTGCCTCACCGATGAATGAACATGAATTACGTAAGCTCATGTTTACGGCTCAGTTGCCCGATAAGGGACTGTTTGTGATACGTTATCCTAGAGGGAAAGGTGTGTTGAAAGACTGGAAATGCGAATTGGAGGAGATGCCGGTGGGTAAAGGCCGTAAACTACGCAATGGTCATCAAGTAGCCGTATTGACCATCGGTCCGATGGGAAATGATGCTGTGGAGGCTATCAATCGAGTGATGGCAGCGTATCCTAATGCCAGTATTGCCCACTACGATATGCGTTTCTTGAAACCTCTAGACGAGGATTTATTGCAAGAAGTGGCCGAACTGAAGTGCCCGATTGTGACTGTTGAAGACGGAATACGAACCGGAGGAATGGGCAGTGCAGTGATGGAATGGATGGCAGACCATGGATATACGCCTCGTATTGTGCGTCTAGGAGTTCCCGATAGCTTTGTGGAACACGGAAAAGTGGATGAATTAAAGGCATTATGCGGACTTGATATAGGCAGCATCGTAGCCGAAATTAGTGGTTTGTTGCAGCAAGAAGAAACAATAAACTAAGCGTATGAAGATAATCATTGCCGGTGCTTGTACCATTGGAACTTATTTGGCTAAGTTTCTTTCGCGTAACAATCAAGATATTATCTTGATGGATGAGGATCAGGAAAAGCTGGAGAATATCAGCTCGGATTATGATTTGATGACTTTGAACGAGTCGTGTACAAGCATCAAAGCACTCAAAGAAGCCGGTGTAAGTAGTGCTGACCTCTTTATAGCTGTGACCGATGACGAGAGTCGAAATGTGACGAGTTGTACGTTGGCCAAGGCTTTAGGCACGAAGAAAACAGTAGCAAAAGTTGATAACTACGAATATGTAGACCCTGAATTGCAAGGCTTCTTCAATGGACTTGGTATCAGTTCGATTATCTATCCCGAAATGCTGGCAGCGCAAGATATTAACAATGGGTTGAAAATGTCGTGGGTCAGACAGCGTTGGGATGTACATGGAGGTGCGCTCGTGATGCTCGGTATCAAGCTACGTGAGACATGTGAGGTGCTCAATCAGCCTTTAAAGGATATTTGTGGACCCGATGATCCATATCATGTGGTGGCTATTAAACGCGATGACGAGACGATTATTCCTAGCGGTAACGACGTGTTGAAGCTCTACGATATGGCATATTTCATGACAACCAAGCAATATATACCCTATGTGCGCAAGGTTGTGGGCAAGGAACATTACGTAGATGTGCGAGATGTAATGATTATGGGAGGCGGTCGTACGGCTGTACGTGCGGTGAAAACCATGCCCGAATACATGAACACCAAGATAATCGAGATAGACGAAGCACGCTGTGAACAATTGAACAACCTGCTTGATAACGACAGTACACTGGTGATTAATGGCGATGGAAGAGACATTCCGCTGCTACAAGATGAAGGTATCAGGAGCACACAAGCATTTGTTGCGTTGACTGGTAATGCTGAAACTAATATATTAGCTTGTCTTACTGCCAAACGAATGGGAGTACGTAAGACGGTGGCCATGGTCGAAAACATCGACTATGTACGTATGGCTGAGAGCTTGGATATAGGTACTATCATCAATAAACAGGCCATTGCGGCCAGCCACATCTACCAAATGATGCTCGATGCCAATGTGCATAATGTGCGGTTTTTGATGACTGCGAATGCCGATGTGGCCGAGTTTATCCCACAAGAGGGGGCGAAGGTGACTCGCAAACCTGTGAAAGACCTTGGCTTACCCAATGGTGTTACCATCGGAGGACTGGTTAGAAAAGGTGTAGGATTCCTTGTTTCGGGTAATACAATGATTGAGGCTGGCGACTCAGTGATGGTGTTCTGCCATAATGTAAACATGAAAAAGATAGAGAATCTATTCAATTAATGATTGATTGGAAGACTATATATAAGGTATTAGGATCGCTACTTTTCATTGAAGTAGCACTTATGCTGTGTTGCATGGGAGTGGCTTTTGGCTATCATGAAGACGACTCCATGGCCTTTTTGGTAAGTATTATTATCACCTCGTTAGCTGGTTTGATACTGAAATTCTTTGGTCGTAAATCAGACAATTCATTGTCTCGGCGAGATGCTTACCTTGTGGTGACACTGTCGTGGGTAGTCTTTAGCTTTTTCGGTACGACTCCGTTTCTGATTAGTGGATACCTTACAAGCTTTACTGATGCTTATTTTGAGTGTATGTCGGGGTTCACAACGACCGGTGCTACCATCATAGACGATGTAGAAGCACTGCCACATGGACTCCTCTTTTGGCGTTCGTTGACTCAGTGGATAGGCGGTTTGGGCATTGTTTTCTTTACAATAGCCCTCTTACCGTCGCTTGTTGGCGGGTCGGTTAAGGTTTTTGCGGCCGAAGCTACGGGGCCTATCAAGTCTAAACTTCATCCTCGTCTCTCCACCAGTGCAAAGTGGATATGGGTTATTTACCTGATTATTACAGCCGGATGTATAGCTTCTTATTATGCTTGTGGTATGGGATGGTTCGACAGTATTAACTATTCGATGACTACGACGGCTACAGGTGGCTTCGCTACACACAATGAGAGTATTGGTTTTTTCCACTCTCCGAGTTTGGAATATAGTTGTACGCTCTTTACATTCTTGTCTGGAGTGAACTTTACATTGCTCTATGCTGCCATCATGAAG
This sequence comes from Prevotella sp. DNF00663, assembly GCF_001553265.1. Classification (GTDB taxonomy): domain Bacteria; phylum Bacteroidota; class Bacteroidia; order Bacteroidales; family Bacteroidaceae; genus Prevotella. The sequence continues at coordinate 5,766 of NZ_KQ960662.1, forward strand.
TTTAAGGTTAAGCAGTTGTTTAAGAGCAGTGAGTTCCGCTTTTACCTCTTTATTGTATTGGCATTTGCAGGTTTTATCATGTTTGAATTGATGCTACACAATCATTATGATGTAGAACATGCGTTCCGGAGTGGTATCTTTCAAGTGGTGTCTTTCATTACTACGACCGGTCTTTTCAATGATGATGCAAGCAAATGGCCGCATGTTACGTGGGTGATATTGGCTGTTTGCATGTCTTTGGGAGCCTGTTCGGGGTCGACAAGTGGTGGTTTGAAGTGTATCAGAGGAACGATGTTGCTCAAGATAGTGCGCAATGAATTCCGCCAAATATTGCATCCCAATGCCGTGTTACCGATGAAAGTGGACGGTGTGAATGTACCTTTACAACCGCGAGTGACGTTACTTTCGTTTCTCACCGTGTACCTTTTGCTGTGCATCTTCATTTCGTTTTCGATGATAGTGATGGGCATTGACAATACCAATGCTATCACTATAACCCTGAGTAGTATCGGTAATGTGGGACCAACATTGGGTACCGAGATTGGTCCGACGATGTCTTGGAGCATGTTACCCGACTTGGCAAAGTGGGAGTGTTCGCTCATGATGCTTATCGGTCGATTGGAAATATTCACTGTCCTCGTCATTTTTACACCCGAATTTTGGCGTAGGAACTAATGTTTAAAGTAACTATTATATATAAGGAGTAAACATATGAAACCATTAAAGTTTAACGCATTACTGAAAACAACACTATGGGGTGGTGATAAAATCATCCCATTCAAACATCTCAACGAACATCTCGACAACGTAGGTGAGAGTTGGGAGATATCCGGAGTCAAGGATAATGAGACCATTGTAAGCGACGGTGAGTTTGCAGGAAAAAGCTTGAATGCCGTCGTTGAGACGCTGAAAGGCGAGTTGGTGGGCGAGGATAACTATCGCCGTTTTGGCAATGAGTTCCCACTCTTGATTAAATTCATAGATGCACGCGACCAATTGTCTATCCAAGTGCATCCCACTGATGAGATAGCACAGCGCCAAGGACGTGGCAATCGTGGCAAAACCGAGATGTGGTACATTATGGATAGTGCGCCCGATGCAAAGCTTCGCAGTGGTCTTAGCAAGGAGATTACCCCTGAAGAATACAAAGAAATGGTGGCTAACGATACCATCACAGATGCCCTGTGTGAGTATAATGTGAAGGAAGGGGATTGCTTCTTCTTGCCAGCTGGTCGTATCCATAGTATCGGTACAGGTTGTTTCTTAGCCGAAATTCAGCAAACTAGCGATGTAACCTATCGTATCTACGACTTCAAACGTAAGGATAAGAATGGCAATGAGCGCCAGTTACACACCAAGGAAGCGGCTGAAAGCATCGACTACCATGTAGAGCCTGATTATCGTACAGCCTATACTCCGATGAAGAATCAAGGGGTAAGTCTTGTTCATTGTCCCTATTTCAATACGGCAGTGTACGACTTGAACGAGCCCATGACATTAGATTATAGCGAGTTGGACAGCTTTGTTATTCTGATAGGAATCAAAGGTGAGGGTACTATTAAAGATGATGAAGGCAACGAACTCAGCTTTACAGAGGGCGAAAGCATCCTCGTTCCGGCTACAACGAAGACTGTCAAAGTGAGCGGAACTATCAAGTTCTTGGAGACATACGTATAATCTGTATTCTTCCGACATACATTAAAAGGAACAATCCTGCTTCTGTCGATACCGACTAGAGGCAGGATTGTTTATTTAGAGGGCATTGCGGATACCCTCATGATAGCTGAATCAACTTATTTAGTTGTCAAACCGGCAATGAAATTCTTCATCATCGGAGTCTTTTCAACTACACAATGATAGAGTTTCAATTGGTTTCGAGTGCGGTCAAGATTATGTGTCGGATACTTAATCTTGTAATAAGTATCGCCGTTGATGTAGTCGGCTAAGAAGCGAACGCACTGCATATAGGGGAAGAGAGCCACAGCATAAGGCAATAACTCGATTTCCAACGGTGTCAAGAATACGCTGGCCGATTCCAAATAACCACGTGTGAAAGCCTTGAACACTTCCTCGTCGAACGCCACGTTTTCCAAGTTTGGATCGTCCTCGGCGGTCTTGTTGGCACTTGTACGTAGGAAGTCACCGTAGTCGGAGAATACAAAACTAGGCATTACAGTGTCGAGGTCGATGACACAGAGTACGCGTCCTTCTTCGTCGAACATCATGTTGTTGACCTTTGTATCGCAGTGACAAATGCGTTTAGGCAACTTCCCTTCGCGATAAAGACGCTCTGCCTGACACATGGTATCGGCGTTAGCTTCAAGCTCGTCTACTATCTCTTGTACCTCTGCCAGTCTTCCTGCCGGGTTGGCAGCGACTGCTTCGCGCAACTGACGAATACGTAATTCCATGTTATGGAAGTCGGGTATGGTCTCACCGAGTTGTTCGGGGAGGTCGGTCAGCATACTCTCGAACTCTCCGAAAGCCTTACCAGCAAAGTAAGCATAGTCGGGTGTCACGGCTTCGAAAGTCTTTGCGCGAGGTATAAACACCATCACGCGCCAATAACGACCCTCTTCATCCTGTGTATAAGTATTGCCGTTGTCGGCTTTTACGAATGTCAATACCTTACGATCAATATCGTCTGCACCTGTTTTTTCGAGTTTTGCACGGATATGACCGGTCACCGTTTCTATGTTGTGTTGCAACAGTTCCACGTCTTGGAACACGGCATTATTGATATGCTGTAACACATAATCGGGACAATCTGCCTCCTCTGTCGTCACCTTATAGGTGTCGTTGATGAGTCCGTTGCCTAACGGAGCAATCTTTTCGACCGTTCCTTTGAGCTCAAAATGAGAAATAATCTGGTTAAGAGTTTCTTCTTTCATGATATAATATAGTTGTTTGGTTCTGTCTGTAAAGGTAGTAAGAAACTACCAAACGAGCGTCGCCATTCGCTTTCTTTTTAGTTATTTTCAGATTTTATGGACAATGTCTGAAGAGTAATTTTCTTTTTTCGTACTTTTGTAGATACGAAACCAAATACAGATATGAGAAAATACACTTTCGCACTATTAAGCTTTTTCATGGCAGCCACGGTTCTTACGACTTCTTGTAGACAGTTGCATCGAGAGGAAAATATGGGTGATACGGTAGCGGCCAGTCTGTTTGAGCCGGCCGATACGAGCATCGCTCAAGCCAAGACGGCCAAGAAGAAGGTGGTTGTCAGGGATAGTGTAGGCCTCTATTATATCGGTTTCGGTTCTACTCATGAGCTACTCCAGCTCGTCAGTTATCCTTCTCGTCGTGATACATTGGTTTTCAGTAAGGCTCGCCATTTGCGAGTTAACGGTAATGCAGACTACGACCACATTGTTCATCCCACGTTCTTTGTCCTGAAGACCGGCGATAGTATCGTCTCTCGATTGGACGAATGGAAGCCCATCCAACCCTAACCTATATATAATAGGTGTAACTATTGCATGGGATATTGCTGATAAACCTTGAGCCCAAATTCCGGTACGAGGGCATAAATGCGTTCCATAAGGTCGGCTTGGGCATGCTCGAAATCGGTCCAAACCGTCGTAGCGATAAAGAAATAAAACTCTATGGGCAAGCCCGATACTGTTGGTTCCAGTTGCCTAACCATCAATGTCATGTCCGCGTTTACCTCTTTTGATTCGCTTAACATCTTTTCCATGTATGCTCGGAAAAGTGTCAAGTTCACCACATTTTCGTCTTTCAACTGTTCTTCGGTAACTAAATGGTGCTGTCGAAGATGCTCTTTCAGCGTTTCATCTGCTATCTTGATACTGCGAAAATCGAAGAAGAGCTTGCGCTTCACACGTCTCCCGGCTCCTTCTTGCATGGTTTTCCAGTTCTGAAACGACCCATTGACAAGTGTCAATGGCGACACGGTGGTGATGCTATTGTCGAAGTTTCTCACTTTGACAGTGGTCAATGTCATTTCGTCCACCGTTCCGTCGGCACCTGCCGAAGCCACTGTAATCCATTCACCTTTATGCAACATCTCGTTGCTTGTGAGCCGAATACCGGCTACAAGTCCCTCTATCGTATCTTTAAACACCAGCATCAGGATGGCCGAAGTGGCTCCCAAACCGGCAAACAAAGTGCTCGGATTCTTGTCGAGGATAATTGCTGCCACGATAATCACGGCAATGAAGATGACAATAATCTTCAGTACGCCACAGAATGATTGCAAGTATTGGTGAGCACTACTACTATGTGCTGTGTTCAACTGTTGTACACTGGTGAGTAAAGCCGTTACCATGCGCACCGACATAATCGTGATATAGATGTCGGTGAGACGTTCCAAGATGTCTCGTACGATGGGGAATTGGTAGAAAACCATGGGCAACAGCCATCTGATGACCAATGCCGGGATGATACGACAGGCCGAACGAAGTACTCGATCATTGAATATTTGGTCGTCCCATTGTGCTGCTGTATGAGCTGTTATCTTATGAATTAGGGGGATAAGGAGGCGTCGCCCCAAATAACCGCTGCTCCATGCAAGCAAGACAGCTACGATAACGAGGGCTATGTGGCGCACGATGGGTACGGCACTGCCCGTTAGTCCAGTTAGTTGGATGAGTGACTCTACGAAGATACGAATTGTTTCCATAAGGTGGCAGGGTTTTTAATTGGGGTTACAAAGTATCGAACAAATGCGGTCTTGGAACGCTCTAGCCTTGCGATGACTTAATATTCCTTGATTCAAGATAGCGAAACAAAGCCGATGCCCATTGTAAGCTGTGCAGTAACCGGCTAAACTACTGACGCCTTTCACGGTGCCGGTCTTGGCCATGACGTTCTCTTTGGTGTACGTACCTTTCATGCGTGAGCGCAGCGTACCGTCGAGCCCGGCTATAGGTAGTGCCTTGTTCAGGTGGATAAAGATATTGTTATTTTGGAAAGCATAGCGCAACAACATCGTCTCCAGTTCGGCCGATACATAGTTATAGAGTGATAGTCCCGAACCGTCGGCAAAGTAATAGTCGGCTGGGTTGAGCCCAATCTTCGACACCAATCGCCTGATGACGTTGCGCGAACCTTTGGCTGTGGCCGGTTGTTCGCCCATGAATGCCGACAATTGGTAGAACATTGATTCGGCATAGAGGTTGTCACTCTCTTTGAGCATGCGCATCAATATCTGGTCGATAGTGTGGAATCGCGTGCAGATACAGTAGGCTCCTGCTGGTCGTTTGGCTGTTGCCACGAATGCATCTACCACAATACTGTCGGCACGTAGTTCTCTTACAAACCTGTCCATGAACTGGTCTTTGCGCGAAAGGAGCAGGGGAGTGAGGTTGGGGTTATCATCGTCCCAGCACCAACCCTCCCCGTAGATGTCTCGTGTCTTCATAGACTGGTCGGCATAGAGGTGTCCTCGGATAGTGTCTACACCCATCTTGCGCAGGCTTTCCACAAATGCTTTCAGGTCATCGGTACCGAATCGCGGGTCCAAACCGCCCACACAGTAAACGTCTCCGGTCAATGTGCGGTTCTCTATGTTGCCTGTATAGCACAGTTCGGTGCGAAAACGGTAGTCTCCACCGAGCTTGTCGATGGCCGTAATGGCCGTGATGACCTTCATTGTGCTGGCTGGCCGCATGGTTTGGCGCTCGTTATAGCGGTAGAGTACGGAGTCGGCTGTAAGGTCATATACCATCAATCCTAGTTGCGAAGTCTTCAGCATGTCGCTTTGTAGCAGTATGTCTAGATGGTGTTGTACGTATTGTGGCCACGGCAATGCTATAGAGTCTTTGTCCAAACTCGCAAAAGCAGTGGAGTCGGTGGCGCTGGATAGTTCGTCGTTTTCGGTGTTGTGGTCATCTGTCTGTGCCTGTAGGGGCAGGCAAGCAGCAAATGTTATGAAAAGCAGAAATAACTTTCCGACAGCTTTTCTATTGAATTTCGTCATGTTGTTTTAGTCTCTTGTTCAGTTCGTTTCGGAAAGTTTCCTCGTTGTCGGGTTGTAAACTGGTCAGGTGACCGTTCCCATATTCTAGCAATAAGTAGTGTGATAAGCCAAAAGCTGAAGTCATTTGTGTGACACGCACGACTTCACTCACCCTTATGGTGATGGTTTTTGAAAAACGCCCATGATTTATTTGCAACACGTCATCGACTCCCTGCATGTCGAAAATGTAGACAGTGTGGAGCAAACGTTCGGTCATCAGCACGATGGCAATGGCTGTAAGAAATCCCGGAATGGGCATTTTGAGCCAGAAAAAATAAAAAGCCAACAATGCAAAGATGATGATGGAACAGACTGAGATAGGCGTGAGACGCTGATGGAACACTCTCCTCATAATCCTCTTTGATAATGATTGTCTGCAAATTTACGAAAAAGACGGAACATATCAAAGACTTACAGACAATTTAGCACAATGCTCCTTGTACGGTATTTAGACGTAAATGCAGAAGTAATCTTGTCTACTTGTCAACTCGTAAACTTGTAAACCAGCTGTCTGCAAGGCCACAGCAATCTTGCTGTCTCGGCTAGACAGCGATGCTGAAAAGGCTAGGCAGTAATGCTGTCTCGACCTTGCAGCAGCCTCATCCCGATTTCCTTTAAAGGGGGAAGTCGGAATTTTAGAGTGAAGAATGATATTTTTTACACCTTCGATTGGTATGCTTTGAGCAGCCATGCCTGTTGTTCGGCTATGGTCATGTGGCTGTTGTCCAGTTCTATAGCGTCGTCGGCCTTGCGCAGCGGACTTACTTCGCGGTGCGAATCAATGTAGTCGCGCTCCTGAACATTACGGAGTATCTCATCGAAATCGGCAGGCATACCTTTTTGTTTCAACTCGTCGAAGCGACGTTGGGCACGTACTTTGGCCGAAGCTGTGACGAAAATCTTGAGTTCTGCATCCGGAAATACGGTGGTACCGATGTCGCGTCCGTCCATCACGATGCCTTTCTCCTGTCCCATTTTCTGCTGTTGAGCCACGAGAGCTTGGCGCACGAAGGGAATAGCTGCGATGGGACTGACGTGGCTACTCACCTCAATGGTGCGGATGTCGCGCTCTACCAGTTCACCGTTGAGATATGTATCAGGTGCACCGGTGGCTTGATTGAATTTAAAAGAGATGTTGATTTGAGGCATCAATTGTTCCAAACGTGCCGTATCGATGCTTCCGTCGGTTGCAAAAAGGTCATTGCGAAGGGCAAAAAGCGTGACGGCTCGGTACATAGCACCCGTATCTACATAGATATAACCTATCTCTTTGGCCAGATTCTTAGCCATGGTACTTTTGCCGCAAGATGAAAAACCGTCAATGGCGATGGTGATTTTATTCATTGTTTTTTATTTTATTCGATAGTTCGAGTAATTGATTGCTTGATGATTTATAAGCTGTAAGCCACGTTTATCGTGATAGAATTGCTGCTCACATGATATTTGCCATAGGCCAAATTGAGCTTGAAGCGTTCCAAATTAAGACCTGCGCCTAGACTCCAACCGGCTCCATGACTGCTTTCCTCGCGTTTGGTGTTGATGATTTTCATCTCGTTGGCACGTCTGAAATTGTAGCCGGCGCCCACCCAAATATTGTCACTGAGAAGCAATTCGGCACCCATCACGGCATGATAAAGGAGTTTGTAGTCCCAATGGTTCAGGTCTACGAGTGTGGCAGAGAGACGCAGTGGTGCGTTGAGGAATCGCTTGCTTACGCCCAATTGCACGTCGATGGGCATGTGTTCGTAGATGTTATCGTAGGCTTTCAGCTGTCCGCCAAGGTTTTTTACCACGAATGATGCCGACCAGTCGCGGTCGCTATCGTAGTAGTTGAGGCCCAAGTCTACACCCATGGCTATCGAGTTGTAGTCGCCGATGTGCGATGTAATGAACTTGGCAGCGATGCCACCAGCTATCCGATCGGTCAACATATAAGAGAAATATCCGGTCATGGCGATGTCTCGTGCGCCGAATTCACCAGTCTGGATGTTGTTCTCGTCTACCTGTTTCATCTTCCCGTAGTCGATATATTGCCCTGAAACGGCCCATGAGGCACGCTCGCCAATATTGCGATTGAAGGCAGCCGAGGACGTATTGACGCCCGACATGTAACTCATAAAATTGAAGTTGATGGTCTTATCGGTGACCGATGAAAGTAAAGCGGGATTGCTGAAAATGAACGATTCGTCGTCTTCGATGATGGAGATGTTGTCTCCACCGAGGGCAGCAGCATGTGCGCCGACGGGCAATCGGAGGAAGTTGTACCCCGTCAAGCTCTCTTGTGCAAAGGTTTGAAAGGCTGCGATGCTGAGTAAAAAAGCGAAAGCGACTCTTTTCATTGAATTTTTTCCTAATTATTTGGCAAAGGTACTGCTTTTCCAAATATAAGAAGTAACTTTGCGTTGTTTAATCAGTATTGTAACGTTGAAAGGTGGATATTATTGCCATACTGCTTAGCAAGACTACCAATAGGAAACCTAACAGCATGCGAAGTACCTCGCCCCACAGCGTTATGACGACTAGTCGCTTTGGAAGAAAAGAAATCATATAAGGCCAATTTGGAGGACAAACGTCTTACAATGTTCCTCATCGGACTCGTATTGGTGCTGTCTGTGTGCTTCGTAGCATTGGAATATACTGCCACGACAAACACGGATAGTGCCAAGAGTTTGATAGATGATGATGCCCAAGACGACTTGGAGTTGATGTCGGGCATAGACCGTCAAGATATGATTTCGGCTGTTCCGACACAGGTTTCACGTAGTGTGACCAATCGGGTGAAGCCTGTTGAACATGTGACGGAGGTTCCCGATAGGCTCAATCCTAATACGGGTGAGGCCGAACAAGATGCCAATGCAGCCGGAGCACAGGTAAAAAGCGACGAGATAGAGACTCAAACACCGCCCACGGTAGTGGCTTTGAGCCAGAACGATGAGCCAGTGAGCTTTCGAATCGTACAGCAATTGCCTGAATATCCGGGTGGCATGGTGGAGTTTATGAAGTGGTTGACGCGGAATTTGAAATATCCTGTGTCGGCTCAACAGGCTAGAATACAAGGTAAGGTGGTCGTTTCGTTCATCATCAACAAGGATGGTTCGATTGCTGATGCGCATATAGACAAATCTGTACATCCCTTGCTTGACCGCGAAGCACTGCGTGTGGTGGGAATGATGCCGAAGTGGAAGCCCGGTATTATGTATAATAAACCTTGTCGAACCATGTTTGCCATACCCATCAACTTTAACCTATAGAAATAAAAGAATACTATTCACATGAACCAAACAACTCAAGATATGATATTAACAGCAGACGAGATATTGGCAAAAGTCAATACCTATTTAGACCAATTGCCGTATGATAGAAAGCCCACAGTGCTCTACGACCCCGTGAAATATGTTCTTTCCATTGGTGGAAAGCGTATCCGTCCCACGCTCATGCTGTTGGCTTACAATCTTTATAAAGACCATCCGGAAGACATACTTTCCTCGGCTTGTGCACTGGAAACATACCATAACTATACGTTATTGCATGATGATTTGATGGATGAGGCCGAAGTTCGTCGTGGCAAAGAGACTGTTCATAAGCGTTGGAGTGCGAATGCTGCCATCCTTTCGGGCGACTCTATGCTTGTCTTGGCTTATGAACACATGCTTCAATGTGGCGAGAAGCATTTGAAAGAAGTACTTGACCTGTTCACCGAAACGGCTTTGGAGATAGGCGAGGGACAGCAGTACGATATGGATTTTGAGACTCGTAACGACGTCACAGAAGCCGAATATATTGAAATGATACGCTTGAAGACGAGCGTATTGTTGGCTTGTGCGATGAAGATAGGAGCTATTTTGGCAGATGCTTCGGCCGAAGATGCCGACAATCTATATCGCTTCGGTGAGCAAATAGGGTTGGCATTCCAGTTGCAAGACGACTTCTTGGATGTGTACGGAGACCCTGAAGTGTTCGGTAAAGCGATTGGTGGAGACATTATAAGCAATAAGAAAACTTATATGTTGATTAATGCTTTCAACAAAGCGGATGCTCGCCAGCATGCCGAACTCACTAAATGGGTGAAAGCAAAAGAGTTTGATAAGAAGGAGAAAGTGGCTGCCGTGACCCAACTCTATAATGAAATGGGTATCGATAAGTTGGCACTTGAGAAGATAGAATATTATTTTTCACAGAGCGAGAAATACTTGGAAGCCGTGAAAGTACCGGCTGAACGCAAGGCAGAATTGGCGGCTTACGCTCGTAGAATGATGAAGCGTCAAAGTTAAAACAGAGTTTGTGATATGCCCTACAGACGTTTGCCGAAAACCGATACAGCCCGCCTAAAAGCATTGAAGACCTTGTTGGACTGCAATGATATATACACTGTGCGCAATCGCTTCGTTGATTGGAAGACCATCAATGATTCACAGACGATGTACGAACTGTTGTTGACGGCCAACTCACAGTATCAGCTGTGCTTCCAAGCGCAAACTCGTCAGACGGCAAAAGTGGATAAGGTGCAACGCAAGGCTTTCATGTATCTGAGTCATTTTGTACAGGTATTGCTTATGTCAGTGGAACGTGGAGAAATAAAACGGCAACGATTGCTACTCTATGGACTGTCTGTAGATACGTCATCTCTGCCCGATATGAAGACTGGTGATAATCTTATCACATGGGGAAGTAAGGTGATTGAAGGCGAAAAAGCGCGTATCAAGGCTGGTGGACGGCCTATCTATAATCCAACGATAGGCATGGTGGCCACGCATTATGATATTTATCGTGATGTCTATGAGCGTCAACAGCAAGCTCAAGCTCGCACGCAAGAGGCACGAGAACGCTTGAAAGAGCTTCGTCCGAAGGTGGATGAAGTGCTTCTAGACTTATGGAATCAGATAGAGAAGCATTATGAGAACGAGCCACCAGAAGTGAGATATGTCGCGTGTAGGAAGTTAGGAGTAGTGTATTATTATCGTCGTCACGAGGAACATCTTTATTAATTTATGGCTTATACATTTATAGATACCCATACACATTTGGATGGTGAGGAGTTCAAAGAAGATCTTTCGGCTGTGATGCAACGTGCTCAAGCGACTGGAGTATCCAAAGTTTTCATTCCCGCAATAGACTTAAAGTCGGTCGATACGGTGTTGGCGGTGTGCCAATCGTATCCCGGTTTCGCTTATCCTATGATAGGATTGCATCCCGAAGAAGTGAAGACCGACTGGCGAGAGGTGCTCAGCGAGATGAAGAAACGCCTTTCCCAACCCCATCCTTTCATTGCTGTTGGCGAGGTGGGATTGGATTATTATTGGACTCGCGATTATGAAATGGAGCAGTTGGAATGCTTCGAAGAGCAGGTGAAATGGTCGATAGAATATCGCTTACCATTGATGATTCATTGTCGAAAGGCACAAAACGAGATGGTGAATCTGTTGAAGAAATACGACAAAGAACTGCCTGGTGGCGTGTTCCATTGCTTCACCGGCAACGCCAAAGAGGCTGAACAACTGTTACAGTTCGATAAATTCGTGCTTGGAATTGGTGGTGTGCTGACCTTTAAAAGTAGTCATCTGCGCGAAGATTTGCCTGCAATGGTGCCTTTGGATAGAATCGTTTTAGAAACCGACAGCCCTTATATGGCACCCGTTCCGCATCGTGGAGAGCGCAATGAAAGTGCTTTTGTGAAGCTTGTATTGCAACAATTGGCTATTAGTTATGGTGTTTCCGAGGAGCAGGTTGCCATCCAAACCAATGCCAATGTGAAGCGCATATTCGGCATCGAATAATCTTTTATCTATTTTTGAAGTAAAAATAAGGTTTTATTTTCTTATTTCCATGTTATTTATTAAGTTTGCAATCGAATTTTAAACAGATATCATGACAACATTAACCATTGCAATTGTCATTACGTTCGTTATAGGTTATTTCTTCATAGCCATTGAAAGCGTAGCAAAAGTAAATAAGGCTGCCATCGCATTATTGATGTTTGTAGCTTGTTGGACACTCTTTATGCTCGATCCGGGAAGTTACATTACCGGTCTTAGTGGGCAAGCATTGATAGACGCTGTAGGCACTGCTATCGAGCATCATCTAGGTAGTACGTCCACAACTCTCTTCTTTTTGATGGGTGCCATGACCATTGTAGAGATTGTAGATCAAAACGGTGGTTTTAATTTTGTGCGCGATAAACTACGCTCAAAGACCAAACGTGGGTTGCTATGGAAGATCGTTGTGATGACATTTTTCCTTTCCGCAATCCTCGATAACCTCACGACGAGCATCGTTATGATTATGATTTTGCGCAAGTTAGTGCATAACAAGAAAGACAGAATGATATATGCTTCGTTGGTTATCATCGCTGCTAACTCTGGTGGAGCGTTCTCTCCAATAGGCGATGTCACTACGATTATGCTGTGGAACAAGGGAGTTATCACTGCATTAGGGGTTATCTCGGAGGTTTTCATACCGTCCGTTGTGTCAGTGATAGTTCCTGCTTTGTTGTTACAAATTATGTTGAAAGGGCAGTTGGAAGACACTGATGTCAAGGTGAAGTCTGATTATGAGGTACTCGACTTCAATAGCTCGCAGCGCAAGATGATTTTCATCATCGGTGTAGGTGGCTTGGTATTTGTTCCCATCTTCCGTTATCTGACAGATCTCCCTCCCTTTGTGGGCATCTTGTTGGTACTCGGTGTGCTGTGGACAACAACCGAAGTATTTTATCGTAAGCTGGGTTCCGGACATGAAGGAATGCAAAAACGTGTCACCAATTTGTTGAGTCGTATTGATATGTCGACCATTTTGTTCTTCTTAGGTATCCTCATGGCCGTTGCATGTTTGGAAGAAATAGGCGTTCTAACGGCTTTGGGAAAAGGTTTGAATGTGGCATTCGATGGCAACCATTACGCTGTAACGGGTATTATAGGTGTGCTTTCAAGTATCGTAGACAATGTGCCTTTAGTGGCAGGATGTATGGGTATGTACCCTGTAACACCTACAGGTGATATGGCTATTGATGGTATCTTCTGGCAGTTGTTGGCTTACTGTGCTGGTGTTGGAGGCTCAATGCTCATCATTGGAAGTGCAGCCGGGGTCGTTGTCATGGGGTTAGAGAAAATTACTTTTGGCTGGTATATGAAGCATATCTCATGGATTGCATTCGCAGGATATATTGCTGGAATCTTCTCTTATTGGTTGCTTCGCACCTTTATTCTTGTAACTCCTATCTAAAGAATATCGCTCCGAGTTATCCTTTCGGGGATACTCGGAAAGTCAGATGTCTCATCTGATGACCTCCCCATGCTGAATCGTTAGCGTATTGGAATCCCACTCGCTTGTAAAGATGTTCTGCATGGGGATTTCCTTTGTCTACCAATAGTCCCACCAAAGGTATCTCCAAACTCTTGGCTCGGTCGATAGCGGCCTTTAATAGTAGGGTGGCTATACCTTGACCGCGATATTCTTGTCGCACACAGAGGCTGTCAATATAGAGCTCGCCAGATTCTGTCTCATCGTCCATATTACTGAAATCGCGACCAAAAGCATCTTTCGCCGCTTGTATAAAAGCCTTTCTTAACGAGTGGAGTTGTCCACCATCGTATGTAATACAAACTCCAATGATTTCCTCTTGAGCTGTAACAGCCACCAGCGCGTTGCGATAACTGTATTGACTATCGTCTCGTCGGATGAGCGAAATCATCATTTCTCTGAAATCATCGAGTGTATGTTCCGGTCCCGCAAAGTATTGACAACATTCAGTATTCATTGCTTCCATGATGAGTGGAGCTATCTGTGGTGCCATATCGGGGCTTGCTTGGTGTATCTGTATCATATTATAATAGGTGTATCAAAGTTATATCCATTTTTAGGATAAGCAAAGATACGAAAAAAAAGCGAGCCCTGTCAATAGGTACTCGCTTTTATTATAAAAGTCTCTGAATGTTTTTTCTTATAGAGGATATTCCTCGAAAGCGTAGAGAACGGTCGATAAATAGCGCTCTCCCGTGTCTGGTAACAGGGCTACGATGGTCTTACCTGCATTCTCTGGACGCTTGGCTATTTGTGCGGCAGCATAGGCAGCGGCTCCCGAAGAGATTCCTACGAGCAGACCGTCTTGCTGTGCTAGCTGTCTTCCGGTGCGGATAGCGTTGTCGTTTTCCACTTGGAACACCTCGTCAATGACTGCGGCGTTGTAGGTATCTGGGATGAAACCGGCACCTATACCTTGAATCTTATGAGGGCCGGGAGCACCTCCGCTCAGTACCGGAGAGTCTGTTGGTTCTACGGCTATCACCTTGACGTTGGGATTATGTTCCTTCAATCGCTTGCCAATACCCGATATAGTACCGCCTGTTCCCACGCCGGCTACGAATATATCCACCTTTCCGTCGGTCTGATTCCAAATCTCTTCACCCGTCGTCTCATAATGTTTCTGTGGGTTGGCAGGATTGATGAACTGGCCAAGAATTACAGCTCCCTCTATTGAATCGCGCAGTTCCTCGGCTCTCTTGATAGCTCCTTTCATACCATCCTTGCCACTGGTGAGTTCTACTTTGGCGCCGTAAGCCTTCACGAGGTTGCGACGTTCCACACTCATCGTTTCGGGCATGGTGAGGATAAGTTTGTATCCTTTCACGGCAGATACCAATGCCAAGCCCACACCGGTGTTTCCACTGGTTGGTTCGATGATGGTTGCACCGGGTTTCAAGATACCTTTCTTCTCGGCATCTTCAATCATGGCGAAGGCTATACGGTCTTTTACACTGCCGCCGGGATTGAAAGATTCTACCTTGGCAATGATGGGATTGCCGAGTCCGTTGGCTGTTGAAAACTTGTTAAGTTGTACAAGTGGAGTCTGACCGATAAGGTCAGTTATTTGTTTTACGATGTTTGACATAATGCTGTATTTTAATTGTTGTGATATTCTTATAACGTTATTTTGTCGTATTATTGTATTTTGCAGAGAGTCATTTGGAGTTTCTTTATTCGACTCTCTAGCGATTTCTTGTCTTATTTTATGCTACGTAGTCGAACGCTTCGTCCAGTGCATCAATGAGATCTTCCACATGTTCGGTACCGATACTGAGTCGGATGGTCGATGGATAGATGTGCTGTTCGTTCAATTCCTGTTCCGATAGTTGTGAATGGGTGGTTGTTGCTGGGTGGATTACGAGCGATTTCACGTCAGCCACATTGGCCAGTAGCGAGAAAATACGCAGATGGTCAATAAAAGCCCAAGCCGCTTCTTGTCCGCCCTTTATCTCGAATGTGAAGATAGAACCGCCTCCATAGGGGAATAACTTTGTATAAAGTGCGTGGTCGGGATGGCTTTCCAGCGCTGGATGGTTGACGCGTTCTACCTTCGGATGAGTTGCCAAATACTCCACAATCTTCTTTGTATTGTAGGTGTGGCGCTCCACACGAAGACTCAATGTCTCCAATCCTTGCAATAGAAGCCATGCGTTGAATGGCGAGATGGCTGCTCCGGTGTCGCGTAAGAGCACTGCCCGGATGCGAGTAACAAAAGCTGCTGCACCGGCTACGTCGGCAAATACGGCTCCATGATAGCTGGGATCAGGCTTGCCCAGTGATGGGTATTTGTCGGCATTGCTTTTCCAGTCGAATCTTCCACCGTCTACAATGACACCTCCAAGCGAACTTCCATGTCCACCGATAAATTTCGTTGCTGAGTGCACCACGATGTCGGCACCGTGCTCAAGCGGACGAATTAAGTAGGGCGTTCCGAACGTATTGTCTACGATAACCACTGTGTTATGCTTGTGAGCTATTTCGCTGATGCGGTCGATGTCGGTGACGCTGGCATTTGGATTGCCGAAAGTTTCGAGGATTATGGCTTTGGTATTCTCCCTGAAAGCGGCATCTATCTCTTCTAAGTTCGATGGGTCGACCACTGTAGCCGATACACCTTGAGTGCTCAGCGTGTGCTGAATCAAGTTGAATGTTCCGCCGTAGAGGTTGTTGGCTGCTATGATATGGTCGCCATTACGAGCTATATTTTGCAGTGAGTAAGCGATGGCTGCTGCTCCCGATGCTACTGCCAATCCTGCCACACCACCTTCGAGTGCTGCCACACGAGCCTCGAAAACTCCTTGGGTAGAATTGGTGAGACGACCATAGATGTTTCCGGCATCGCGCAAACCGAAACGGTCGGCTGCATGCTGTGCATCGTGGAACACGTAAGAAGTTGTCTGGTAGATTGGCACAGCGCGTGAGTCGGTCACGGGGTCGGCCTGTTCTTGGCCTACATGCAGTTGCAATGTCTCAAAGTGTAGTCTCTTCTCGTTGCTCATAATAGCTTCCTTTCTTTTGTTAGTTACTTTTGTATTTATCCAACACCAGGAGCTCGACTTCGGCACAAACTCCTCAAGACATGAAATACGGTGGTATAGAGAGTTTAAGAAGCGGATATTGTCAAATATTCACTCCAATCCCAACCATGTACATCTTGCCAACATTGGCCGTGATCGGTGTCTTTATGGCAGTCTCGATCGTTATCTTTCCCAATCTCGTACCTAATCCGTATGCCATATAGTTATCTTCGTCTCCCCAATGGGTACCCATTCTTAAGCTAAGATAACGGCATACGCTGTAGGCTGCGCCCATCGAGAAGGTGTAGCTGCTTTTGACGCGTCCATTGCCCACATAGGCTCCAGATTCTACAGCGACAGTAAGTTTTTGGTTGCCCCATGTTGGTAAAGAGATGTTTCCGCCTATATATACGAGTGGGGTAAGCATTTTGGTGGTGTTCTGATAGCTGTAAAAGCCAACGTCTCGGATTCCCAAGGCGGCGGTATATGCCATGTTGTGCCAATGTGAGGAGTAGGCTGCACCTGTGCTCAGCGCACAGCCATTCGTAGTCAACAATGTCCTCTCGCTCATCAGTGCCGCCGTGGCATATACGGACAGGCTGCTGTTTAGTTGCAAGGCGTATCCCATGTCGAATGAGAAGCTACGCATGCATTTCCCGTTTCCAGGCACCTGGTTCATGTCTTTATCCACGTTTTGTTCCAGCTTGCCCATGTCAAGGTATCGCATTCCTACGCATATAGCCTGTTTTTCACGTCGCCAAGTCATGGTGAGCGTGTGCCATGTGTAGTTGTTGACGTGCTCGGCATTGTCAATGTAACCAAATTGATAGTCAGCTCTCATAGACGTATCTTCCGTCATGAAAATATTGGATGGCTGTGTGTAGACGTAGCAACCGCCATCTCGCAAAGTTGTAGTCTCGCCCATACTAAGGGAGTGGGGTGATGAGGGTAGGTCTGTGATGGGAAAAGGTCGGCCTTGCGCCATCGCGTGGCATGAGACGAGGCATCCGACTACGATGAGGAGATATTTATTCATGGAGTTAGTTTTTAACGAACATTTCTTGGTAGGTCTTGCCTTGGCAGGTTATGTAGAGCGTGTATTGCCCCACCGTGAGGCTTGACACATCCATTGAATAAGTGCGCTTGTCGGCATCTAATGAAGAAGTGTCAAAAGCGTTAGCTTTAACCAGTTTACCCGCCACATTCCTTATTTCCCACTTTACATGGCCATCAATGGTATCTCCCACCTTGAGATATAACGTTCCAGTGGTCATCGTGGGAAACAAACTGTATATACCTTCGTTCCGATATACAAACACGTCGAAGGTCATCGTGCAGCTCTGTCCGTGCTTGTCAGTGGCTTTTATGTGTATTTGTCGCTGTCCCCACGTGGAGCCCATCACGTTCATACGACCATCTTTGACGGAGATATCTGTTCCCTGGTCTTCACTGTTCATTAGTTCGTATCGAACTGAGTTCACGTCTTCGTCGTCCGTTATTTCGCGTAAATCAATTTGTGTGCACTCACCCAACCGCAGTCGTATTTTCTGCGCCTGACTCTTCATCGAGGGGACTTTATCTGCCACCACCTCTATGATGAATTGATAGGAACTCTTGGCGCCAAGCTCGTCTCTTGCGCTAACAATGACTGGATAAACGCCCGGCATGTAATGTTTGGCCTCTATGCGTATATTTACCCCGGATTTAGTATGGACGATGCGCAATCTATCAACAGTACTGAAGGCCACAGTCCATTTATGGTTCTCAGGGTCTTCGATGCGCAGCGTGATGTCTTTGGTGTCATTGCCGGCTAACGTTATGCGCTCGCTTTCAATGTCTGGCGTGATTTGTGGTGGTGTATTGTTGAGCGTTGCAATGCTGTTTGGCAACACAGTCAAAGTCGATTGGTGTCCATTCCTCGCCTCTGCCAATATGCCAAAATAATATTTTGTGTTGTTATCCAAATGCGTGATGGCATATTGAAACACTTGGTTGTCTGTGGCAAATTGGGCAGGAATGTTGTACGCTTGGACATCCTTGTTGGTGTAATTGACTGTTGTAATGGGATTTTTGGAACAGTAGAGCACATATTTTTGTAATGAGCCATCAGCCCCATTGTTTTTTGATGTCCACGCCAGCCTTATTTTACCATAATCGGGTGTAGCCTGATTGACAAGGAAAAAGGGTGTTGCGGGAGTTGTGTCGTGGTCGTAATCGGTCAGTGCCACGAGTGCGTCGGCATAGCCACTGCCCATGGAGTTGCGATATGTCTCGGTTAAATACTTGTTGTAATCTATTGGGCGAACACCTGTCAATAGTCTTTCCCTAAGTTGTTTGGCGGTGAAATGCCCGTTGCCGTATTTAGAAACGATAAGTGCCGCAATGGCCGACACGTGTGGTGTGGC
Source organism: Prevotella sp. DNF00663 (assembly GCF_001553265.1). Lineage (GTDB taxonomy): Bacteria > Bacteroidota > Bacteroidia > Bacteroidales > Bacteroidaceae > Prevotella. Next base: position 24,473 of record NZ_KQ960662.1, read on the forward strand.
CATTGACGTGCCTTGCATATAGGCATAGCCTCCATTGGGATGAGCTGTGGTGGCAGGCACGGTGCTCAATATGGCAGACGTGGGCTGGCCGTCCTGCAACGGATAAAGCCCATTTACTGGTTTTGAACCACCTGGTGCCGAGATGTCGGTCCACGAACCATAGTTGGTGTACCAAGATGCACTAAAATCGGGGTTGAAAGATGATACCGACACCACGGACGATTCCGCCGAAGGCATGCTGGGGGCGGATGTGGCATCGTTACCGGCAGCAAATACCACCAATCCACCTTGCATCAATGGTTTGTCGGTCTTGTCGCCACCTGCGTAGGTGTTAAAATAATGGATGGCATCTTTAATAACTTGTGGCGTTTGTTTCATAATGCGATCGTATCCCCATGAGTTTTGGCTGATTATCGCTCCGTTATTGGCACCATATACTATTGCCGCCGCTTCGCGGTTGCGGTCTCCCGTGCCGATGGTTTCCGAGGAGTGTTTGTCAGATGGGTCGTAATTGGGATTGTTTCTGAATATCTGACAGCATATCAGTCTGACCCCCGTGTCGGGATTACCATTGCCTCCTGCTATGCCGCTGATGCCCTTTGCGTTGTTGTTGCGAGCGGCGATAATCCCCGCGACATGCGTAGCGTGTCGCGTGGGAGTAATGAGCGCAGTGTCTTCCGTAAAGTTATAACCGTACACATCGTCTATATATCCATTATTATCGTCGTCAATGCCATTGCCTGGTATTTCATTTTTGTTAATCCAAATGCTTCCTTGCAAATCTTCATGATGAATGTCTATGCCACCATCCACAACGGCAACGACCACTGACGGGTCGCCGGTTGTTTGCCGCCAAGCCGCTTCGGCATTGATGTCGGCATGTGCAATACTACTTGTGATGCGCTTTCCCGTACCGTCGGTATAATTCCCTATATTGCCATTGTTATGTAGATTCCACTGTTTGTCGTACAAGGGGTCGTTAAAATATGTGCTCTCGTTTGCTTGTGTCTGAGAGTTGTCATCGCTTGGTATGTATTCAGAGTTTTCCAAAACAGCATGGTAAGCAGGCTCGGTATAGTCTGCGATAGATTCTAATTGATTTTGGGTAGCAGCCCTTGTTCCACACGTTTTGGTGCTGTCCATGGCGACGGAGTACCATGTGTTGAGCGCGGCGGCTCGTTGCCTAGGCTCATCCTTTCCGACAAAGGGAAAGATACGATCTATCTTATTGGCTCCGACATCATGCAAATATTTATCCAGCAAGTCACTTCCTGTTGGTGTGGACAGCGTGTTTTTTGAGTTATCTATTTGCTGTATGATACATGCTTTTAGCTTGATATTAAGCCTATTAGGTATTATAGAGACATTACGCGATTCCGTTTGACTTGTCAGATCGGTGTTAGTTATCGTGTCGGTGCATGCCGTAAAGGCGACAATGGCTGTTGCTGCCAATAACTGTTGGGCAATATGAAAGCTGTATGTTATGCTGTTTGAGAACATGATACAAGTATAAGAATTAGAAGAAGTAGAACAAACTACAGTGCATTGCTGTTATTTTTCGATAGTCAGAGCGCATGTAGGACAAGGTTGTTTTGATGCCGAACCATTGCCTTCCTTTTAGGTTTCGGGCATAGCCCATACGCATCGAAAAACGTTGTGCGTTCTCTCCACGCAGCAAATAGGGTGTGTAGGCATGGGCATCGACAAACTTGTCGAAAGGAATGGGCACCGAATAATAATTTTTTATTCCCTGCCGCATGTCGAGAAGAAAGTCTGCCACAAGACTGTTTCTAGTGTTGCTCATAGCATAGCCGGTGCCAAGCGATGGAGAAAATGAGTGATTGGTTATCTTCATTCGTGGCGAAACATAACTCTCTTGGTAACCATAATAGTTAGCTGCCGCCATCATGTATACCTGATGCTTTATGGACAAAGGCAGAATGTACTTGGCACGTAGGTCTACAGACTGGCTCCGAGCTTTATATAGCTGTCCGCTTCCCACTTTTTTCGCATCATAAATGTATTGCTCTTTATTTTGTATTTGGTTTTCGTAGATATTTTCCACACCTTTTTTGATATTTTCGTTGCCCATCAATTGTATGTGCAAGGATGAGCTTTCGAACCGTCTGTCCAGTACTACTTGTTGGCTGAACCTGTGGGTGTGAAGTTCGAATAGGTTTTTGAACGAAGTCTCCTCAGTGCAGGCGTGGCGGTAATTGTATGACAGATGGGTGGCAACGGCCCATTCGTCTTCAGTTTTCCCGTCTCTTTGCCAGAGCATTTCGGTCGTAACCCCTTCTGTTTTTTGTGTCCTTCCGTATGCCAACGTGCCTTTGCTCTCCTGACGATGCCATTGCCCAAATCCATAAAACTGGAAAAAACGTATGCCATCTGACACTGTGTTGGCCGATATGGACTGCCTGTTTAGCTCGGGCGTTACTTTGATGGCGTAAAGATTTTGGCGGTGAACGTATGCCATGTTTAGTCCCAATGTTAACCAATAAGAGTAATTTGACTGCTTGGGGTTGTCCGGACGTGACTGCGCAATGCCTTCATATAGGGCATCGATGCCATAGTAGAGCCTGCCCAATCGGAAGCCGTAGCCACCTTTAAGATAATAAACTTCTTGGCGCAGCCATCCCTTGGACAGAGTGTCACCTACAAAATAGGGTTTGTAAAGTTCTGGTTGGGTGGCATAATTATATGTCACACCGTCTTTGCCACGGTATATGTAAGTCGCGTTTCCGAATATGGTACCATAATTGGTGCGGTATGTTCCTGATGCAGCAATGTCTCCATCAAAGAGTTTGCATCCATTGTACGACAGGTATTTACCCGATGTATTGACATGGTTAATGCTTGATTTGAGTATATTGACATTATTGCGACGGCAGCTTTTAAAGTAAGTGCTGCTATCGTTGAGCGATTGCATAAATTGAAAGAGCGCGGCATTCTCACGCATAAGATATACAGCGCTGTTCTCAATATCAGTATTATGAAATGGCATTGGCTCAACATAGGGGGAACTGGCCAACCTGTCTCCACTCAACAGATAGGTTAAGTTGTTCTGCGCGAAAATATTTTGAACGCTAATAGATAGCAACAAGCCGATAATGTAAATAGGTATTCTCATATTGCTTAAAAAAAGTTGACCGTGAGTTCTGCGCCAAAGAATGGTTTGTGCCAGCTTCTCGTCGTTTGATAATATGCATTTACATATTTAGGATTAATCTGTATAATATTGTTGGCGAAGAACGAAAGTTTGAACGAGCGCCCCATCTCCTTTGTCAATTTTATATTCCATAGAAGCGAGACGGGAGCCTTGTTTACGTTGTACCGAGCACCTGTAAATTCGCGTTTGAGCGATTGGAGTATTGGATTTCGTTCCAATTCTTCATAGCGAAAACGATGAATGACACCATCACAATCGAGGTAATTTGCCGGATATATATCGACATCCTTACCTAATCTGCTTTTAGTGAACCATACGGTCTGTATAAAATTGGTAAAGATGAGTTTCCATTGGGGTAGCCTTGTGTTAATCCACATGTTGGTATTGAGGCTTGATGCATATTTTTTCTCAAATCCATCGTACAGTCCCACGTAGGGATAAGGCTTGTCGTCCTGGATAGTGCCTGGCCAATACATGACAGGAACACCATCGGTATAGATGGTATGATAGTAAGCGCCATTGACCTCTATGTCTGACTTTATTGCAGTTAGGGTGGGAATGTGTATTCGGTATTCCAATCCTTTTTTGATTACTTTCGCGCTGTTTTTGGGCATTCGATTAGATAAAAAAGAGTGCATGGTCCGAGAGAGGAAGTCTTGGCGCGAGGGTTTTGTGCTAACAGGATGTTTCAATTGATAATAATAGGTATATGTCACTGGCTCGTATTGCGTGAAGTATTCGATGCCATCGCTTATCTCTTCATGAAACGCCGACAGGTTTATTTTCCATCCATGACAAGAAAAGTCGTAGCCTATTTCCCACTTTTTGTTTTTGTTTTCATGCAGATGCGGATTGGAGGGGTCGGCCATATGCGTGTCAAGTATGAGACGTCGCTTGCTCTCGTCATTGAAGTAGGCGTTCATAACCATCAAATCATGGTATACCTTATCAGGGTACAGATAGTCGGCAGAGGGCAGCTTGTTTTCAACTCCATATCCTATGCGAAACGTGTTTTGCGTATGATGAGACCCTGCTATGGTATAAGCCAATTGTATGCGAGGCTCTAACAACGGTTTGCCGTGCAGGTCATAATATTGTGGAAGATTGAGCATCATGGCCTCTCTAACGCCTATGCGCATGTTAACCTCGTTGCGTCGTGCCTGAAAACGCAATGTCATCTCTGCAAACGCAGCCTGATTGACCAATGCGGGGATGTCGCTGTTCTTGCGCGGACGTATGAAACTGCTTGTTGGAAATAGAGGACGTTGAGGGTTCATAATCGTTCCGTCTCCTAAGTTTTTGGTATAATTCAGAGAGGACCCGAGTAACAGGTTGTAGTTTAGGTGTTTGCTCCACTTACCAAATTTTTGTCCACAAAGTTGTGCGAATGTATTGATAGGACGATTGATAATTTCATAATATGTGTCGTAGGTAGATGGCAGGAAGATTCCGTCGTGCTCACCTTCGCCATAAGACTGTGGCATGGGAGTGACAGAGTGGTTGACAACATGCTTGTGATGTTCCAATTTGTTGTTGGTATAGTCTGTCGACGTCACCAATTCTATATAGTCAATCCATGGTAGTTCGAGAGCCATCTTCAGTTTGGCAGAGAAGTCAAGGCGTTGGTATAAAGTGTTATATTTCTCCTGATAAGCCTTAATCAATGCATCTGTCTTGTCGTTGTTGAATGATGTCACACAGCTTCCGCGCATGTTTAAGTCTATGGTTTTGCCCCACCACTGACGTTTGTTGTTATAATTGAGTTGTGTTGTGACGCGGTTGTACGCTCCGCGCGTGTCGGCAATATCTGCGGCAGACTGCACAATATCTGCGCCAATATATAGCGTTCCCAACTGTTCCGACAACAAAAAGCCCTTGCCAACATATGCCAATTTGTTTAAAGGGTCAAACTTAGCTCTTATCCTTAATGGGCTTTTGCCTTGCTTCAAATCTATTTTGATAGCTCCAGAGCTAAGGTTGCCTTCTTTGGCCGACGATATTCCTCGTGTTACCGTGATGCGTTCGATATGGTCTGTGGATATGGTTCGCAGGTCTATCCCGGTGTTGGCAGTCACATTGCCGTTAGGGTCAGCCATGGAAGATCCTGTCAGTCCGCTCAGCTGTATACGCATGCCATCATTTTGTATGGGCACTCCATTGATAGAAACGCCCATTCCAAAGGCCGTGGCAAGGTCTGTTCCTACCTGCCGAGAGCTGATAAGTGTGTTGTTTTGAATGTTATTGCTGCCCATCTTTCCACCTGGCAACAATACAAAAATATCATTCAAAGACGTGGGTTGTATGTATTCTAAGGCTTCTTGGTTGATTGTGGCCTCACTTCCAATTTTGCTATTATATTTGGCGGTGACAGTAAAGTCGCGTAGCGTGACACTCTGTTCGACCATCGCAACATTCAGAGACGCGGTGCCTGCCTTGACGCTTATCTCTTGTGTGGCGTAGCCCATGCATGAAATTCTGAGTCGGTAATCACCACTAAAGGCATGGTGAAAGACATACTTCCCCTGTACATCAGCCATAACGCCCTTGTCAATTTCTATAGCGTAGACGCTGGCAAAACTCACGGGTTGCATGGTCTTGGTATCGTATATTTTGCCTTGTAGGATGTTTTGTGCTAGTGAAACAGACGCGATACTTAACTGAAGCACAAGGGAAAGAAGCAATTTGTAACGCATAAAGATTAGAAACAATATATGTAAACGACACTAAGACGCATGCGTAATGCACCTTAGTGTCGTCGTTTAGTGCAGCTGATAAAGGGTTGCACGCTCTATCAGATGTCTATTTTTTGATATAGTTTTTCTGCCCATTGGCTATAACAACAAAGTCGTCAGAGCTGTTGTTGGTATCTTGCAGATAACCTTTTTCGGCCGTTTTACGTTGTACGAACAGACCTTTGAAACCGCCCATCATGCCCGGTGTGTCGTCAATCAATACGGCACCGCGATCAATGTTATTTGGCAGAGCCTTGTGAACGAGCGACTCCTTGGCACCAATCTCAACACCATCGATGATAGTATTGGTAGGAAGAATAACATAATCTTGCTTTTTGTTCGTATAAGCATTGGGGTTGTTCATTGCCACCTTGTTCTCATTGCAATATTGAGTAGCGTCTTCTTTTGTTTTTACAAGCATAATAGAGATACCTCCTCCATATCCCCATTGAAAGGCTTGAAACGTAGAAAAGTTTACAATCATATTGTCTACTTCTGGATTATCAACTGTCATGGCATATTGATGGGGAACAAAAAGCTCGAAGTTGGCTCCTGTTAAATTACGCGCTTTTGCTTTCTTTCCACCTTCGCTATGGTCTACGGCCGAGTGCGCAATGACTATACTTTGGCCGGGCTGCACGAGGTGTTCACGCCCTTTGCCGGGAATAGTGTAAAGCTGGCTGATGACAATTTTGTCCTTTTTAAGGTATTCGGCCATTTCTCCTGCTTCTGAATCATTAGGATCCGCGGCAATCGCAACACTTAGACCGTCTGCGTATAATGGTTGGTTGCTGATATTTTTAATGGTGAGATATTCTTCATAATAGTTTCGGTCGTATGCTCCATCGTTTGAGGAACAGTTGAAAAACAGTTCGTCCAAGACAAAGGTCTTAGCCAAAGTCTCAAAAATTGGTTTAACGGCAAGTTTCAGCTCTGCGTTCTTTTGGCTAAGCGTATAGTTGTCTACTGCACCATACATGGTACAGGCACCATTCTCCGCATCTTCGACTACCACTTTGTATGTACCCTGTGGCAGTGTTGTCGTGGCAATCCCTTTGTCGTTGACGGTAGCCGTAGTCATTGCTCCCGATTTTTGTTCGGTTAGTTTAACCTGAAACTTAGCGTACATGGAAGCGTCATTTACGCCTTCAATTTGTATGGATAGCGCACACAACTGATCTTGCTCATCTTCCGAACATGAATATAGCGTAATAAAGGAAAGTATGGCAATGAACATCCATAATAGCTTTTTCATTCTTAAATAATTTTAAAGGTTTGAATATGTATGACAAAATATTGCTTACAAAGATATAAGTAATAACTCTCTACTACAATACCTAATAATAGGTATTTACTAATATTACTGTCCGCTAAACATAAAAATCCTCATCCCAACTCATTGATACATAGGAGTTAGGATGCTTTCAAGTTATTGACAAGCCCCCTATTCGTTTTCTGTTACCCCTGGCGGTGATTCAGCCGCTGCTTCAAGCATTAGTTTCATGTCCGCATCCGGCATATTGAAGAAATTATTCAAGTTGAGGTATTCCATAAGTACAATGCGCACCATAGTTGCCAGCCCGGAGAAACTCCACCGCCTCTGTAATGAGCTTTGCAGAAGTGACAGTAATAGATTGGCAATGAGTGTGACCCATACTTGAATCTTTATGGCGTTGGCACTCTCCCCATAGAAGTTTCTAAGCGGGAAATCTTGCTTTATCTGTTTGAAGAGAGACTCTATCTGCCACCTCCTGCGGTATATGGCTACGATAGTCTCCATGGGCATGTCGAAGTCGTTGGTTAGCAAAGACACCAGTTTCGGTATCTTTCCCTTCTTGATGTCTGTTAATTCTTATTTTTCCTCTGTCACCGTGGCGTCTCGCTTGGATTTCGATTTCGTAACGAGCCAGACGCCAGTGAAGACGAGGATAACGGCTAAGCCTTGTGACCATTTAAATACGGCGATACCGGCCAAAACACTCACCGAAACCGATACTAACGGTTGCACATAGTTGTAGATACTCACCACCGTAGGGCGCAAAATGCGTTGTCCAATCATCGTTAGTATATAGCTAAAATACGTTCCGAAGAATACCACGAAGCCCACTTCCAACCATGTTTTTGTTGCTATGGCGTTCCAATCGGTTTGCATCACGTGATGACCGGAAAAAGGTAGAATCATGATAGCGGCCCATAAAAACATCCATTTGTTGATGGTGAATACTGAATATCGCTTGATAAGTGGGTTGAACAGGCTCAGATAGAGGGCAAAAGACAACTGTGCCCCCATACAAAGCAGGTCACCTCGGATGTCACCAACCTTGGAACTGGCTGCCGTCATGCTCGTTAAGATTAATATCAGAGCACCAATACACCCCAGTAACACACCTCCCACCTTTTTAGGAGTGATAGGCTCGTGCAGGATAACGAATGAGAGTATCATGGCAAAGATGGGCATTGAGGTGGTCATGATGCTGGCATTGCTGGGCGAAGTGATGCTTAATCCGATGGTGTAGCAGCATTGATTGCACACCAAACCGAACAATCCGGCACCTGCAAACCGCAGGATGTCGCGCAAGGGCACGTGTTCGTATGTCGTAAACAAGGATGTTATCCAAAACAAGATGGCTCCGCCCAATACACGGAAAGATACCAAATCTATTCCATCTATCCCATGTAGCATGGCATCTTTGCCTATCGGGGCCATCAATCCCCAAAATGTGCATGCGCCAAGCATGCTCAGATGGGCAATAAGTGGTTTGTTGTTTGTCATCGCTATAACTATATATTAAAAAGCGTTGCAAAAGTACGAATTTATTAGGAGCCTCTGTCGCGTGATGGAATATTTTTGCTAAATTTGTAGTAAACCAATTATGAGACTGTTATGTCTAAATACGCAGACTACATAGAGCAAATAGAAATCGAGTCATTGTGGAGTGGTGTGAAGCACGTTGTGTGGAATTTGGATCGTCGGGTGAACATCCTTAGTGGTGTGAACGGAGTGGGTAAGAGCACCATCTTGAACAAAGTGCTGAAAGGATTGAGCAGTGGAGGCGAGTTTCCCAGCCATATGCTCAAGGGCGTCAGGCTGAAAGTATCGCCCGTAGATGCCCGTTGGATACGTTATGATGCCATCCGTTCGTTCGATAGACCGCTGTTGAATCTAGACAGTGTGGCCAAGATGGAGGTGTCGCTTGCTACCGAACTCGACTGGCAACTGTTCCAATTGCAGCGTAAGTATCTCGATTATCAAGTGAACATAGGCAATCGTATCATCCAAACCTTGCAGAGCTGTGAACCCAATAGCGCTGAACAGGCGCAAGCATTCTCGGCTCCCAAAAAGCTGTTTCAAGACATGATAGACAGTCTGTATGCCGAAACGGGCAAGACCATCGTGCGTACCGAGAACGAGATACGGTTCTCACAATTGGGTGAAACACTCGTGCCTTACCAACTATCCAGTGGTGAGAAGCAGATATTGTGTATCTTGTTGACTGTCTTAGTGGAAGATAATCAGCCCTATGTACTCTTCATGGACGAGCCGGAAGTGAGTCTCCATTTCGAGTGGCAGAAGCAGTTGATAGACCTAATCCTAAAATTAAACCCCAATATACAGATTATCATGACCACTCATAGTCCTGCCGTCATCATGAACGGATGGATGGAACATGTGACCGAAGTGACCGATATAACCTTGTAAGCCTATGCCTAACCGTCTCAGTGCGAACATTAATTCGCAGTATTTTCGTGCGGCCAACCAGCTTACAGCCAAGCATGCACGCCGCAAGATTGCCGTTTATGTGGAGAGCTACGACGACATTTACTTTTGGCGCACGGTGCTTGGTGACTTCGAAGACGACACACGCTACTTTGAAATTATGCTTCCCTCGCGCGGTAGGCATTTGGAACGCGGCAAGAAGGCGGCCATCTCGAAGTTGCTAGAGGGAGTAGGGAGCGACATGATAGCGTGTGTGGACGCCGATTACGACTATCTGATGCAAGGGGCATCTCCGGCTTCTCAGCAAATGATGGAGAATCCTTACATCTTCCATACCTATGCTTATGCCATCGAAAACCTACAGTGCTATGCGCCATCGCTTCATAATGTGTGTGTGGCGGCAGTACTTAACGACCGGATGCTCTTCGATTTTGAGGCCTATTTAGCTACATATTCAGAGATTATATTCCCTCTCTTTGTTTGGAATATATGGTTTTATCGTAGTACACATTACCACGATTTCACCCTAACTGACCTCAATGCAATTATTGATATTGGTGATTTTCGCCTGCGGAATGTAGAGAGAGGATTGGACAACTTGCGGAAAAAGGTGGGGCGTAAGGCCGAAACTTTCCGCCATGCTTTCCCTGATGCCAAGGAAAGTTACCTACAGGTGAAGAACGACTTGAAGGCTTTGGGTGTCACACCACAGACCACCTATCTTTATATACAGGGGCATCACCTCTTCGATAGAGTTGTGGTTCCAATGCTCAACTCCGTTTGTCATCAGCTTTACAAGGAACGTGAAGACGAGATACGTAGGGAGGCTATCCACAACACACAGTATCGTACGGAGATAGCAGCATACGATGGGAGCACCGGAAACATAGCTGATTTATTGAAGAAGAATACGGGTTACAGGCAGTCGGAGCCTTTCAAGCGTATTCAAAGAGATATAGATGCCTATTTGGAAGGGCTTGTTTCTCACCCATAGCGTTTTACTTGGATTTACTGAAAAGCCCTCGCAGCAATGCTGCGAGGGCTTTTCAGTATTGTTGCCGAGGCTCAACAACGATGTTGCCAAGCCTCGGCAGCAATTTCATATTACTGTACTTGCTTCGGAAGAGCTACTCCTTGGTAAGCTTTGTTGCGCTCTTTACGAAGAATAGTCTGCATATCGAAGAGTGTTTCTGGGTTCTTGTTTGCCAGATTTTGTTGTTCTGATACATCGCTATGTATATTGTATAGCTGTGGCGTAGCAAGGTAACCGCTCTCAGCATCGCCTGCCCATTTGATGATAGGTTGGCCATCGCTCGCTTCGATATACTTCCAATTGTGAGTTCTGATAGACAGTGCGTGGTTGGAAGCTTGCTCTACTACCCAAGGACGACCGACGGTGTCGTCGCCTAAGAAAGTAGACATATAGTTGTGACTATCGGGAGCACTGCCTTGCGGAAGAGTTGCATTGACGAGCGATGCAAGCGAGCCCATCAAGTCGATGTGCGATAATAGTGCTGTAGAAGTCTGATTTCCTTTGATTTTTCCTTGCCAGCTGACGATGAACGGAACGGCTGTTCCACCTTCGAATGTGCTGTACTTGTTACCACGCCAAGGACCTGCTGGACGGTGACCGTTGAGCAATTCCTTCGCTTGGTCTACATATCCGTCGTCAAGAATAGGACCGTTGTCGCTTGTAAGGATGACAATGGTGTTGTCGGTAAGCCCAAGTTTGTCGAGTGTTTGCATGATTTGACCCACCGACCAGTCGAATTCTACGATGGCATCACCGCGTAATCCCATGCCACTCTTGCCGCGGAAACGGGCATTCGGGAACCGAGGAACATGCACGTCGTTGGTTGCAAAGTACATGAAGAAGGGTTCTTTCTGGTGGTTTTGAATGAAATTGATAGCGTGAGAGGTAATAGAGTCGGCAATATTTTCGTCTTTCCAAAGTGCCTTACCACCACCTTTCATATAGCCGATACGGCCGATACCATTCACGATAGACATGTCGTGACCCATGCTAGACTTCAAGTTGTAGAGCAATTCGGGATTGTCTTTGCCTGTGGGTTCGCCCGGAAAGTTTTCCTTATAACTTACGAAAATAGGTGCCGAAGGGTCGTGGTTGACCACCTTTCCGTCCTCGATGAATACGCAGGGAACGCGGTCGGCCGTGGCAGCCATGATGTAGTGATAGTCGAATCCAAGGTCGCCCAGACTCTGGGGAAGCGGCGCATTCCAGTCTTGTGTGCCTGCTTGGTCGCCCAAACCTAGGTGCCATTTGCCGATGGCAGCAGTGCTATAGCCACGGCTTTTGAACATGTCGGCAAGTGTAAATTGGCTAGGATGGATTATCATTCCGGCATTGCCGGCAGCAATATCGGTGTCGGGACGGCGCCAAGCGTATTCGCCTGTCAGCAACGAATAGCGTGAGGGAGTACTGGTAGAAGCGATAGCATGACCGTCGGTGAATCTGATTCCGCAGCCGGCGAGGCGATTGACATTAGGTGTCTTTACGTTTTTGGCACCGTAACATTCCAAGTCTCCGTAGCCCAAATCGTCGGCTACAATGAGTATAACGTTTGGACGTTGAGGGTCTACAGTTTTCTTTCCCCGGTTGTTGGCTGCATTAGCGACTTGCGCTGAAGACGCCAACAACAAGGCACATGATAAATAAGTCCTATTCATTTTTGCTGTTTAGATTATTTGGATTATTGGGTATCTGGGTACAAAGTTAATTAATAAAGTTGATAATGGAATTCTATTGGCGTGAAAAAGATTTTTGATTATATGTTTTTATTTGTGTTTGGATTCTGCTATCTTTGTAGAAAAGAACGATAGGATATGAGAAAGATAAAAACAGGCAAGCCCTTATCGGAACGTGAGGGAGAATCTTTGAACCTATATCTAGACGAGATAGGGAAAGAAAATCTACTGACTGTAGAAGAAGAACAAGAACTTTCTGAGGCTGTAAAAAGCGGTAATCGTCGGGCGCTGGATAAGTTGACGACAGCCAATCTGCGCTTTGTGGTGTCGGTGGCTAAGTATTATCAAGACCAAGGAGTGGGTATAACCGATCTTATCAGCGAAGGAAATCTGGGGCTTATTAAGGCTGCTCAGAACTTCGATGCGTCGCATGGGGTACGCTTTGTGAAGTTTGCTGAACCCTATGTGAGGCGTTCTATTGAGCGGGCTGTAAAGGAACAGTCGGGTATCTATCGTTTACCGGCAGGCGAAAATAGTCCGCAAGATGAGGCCAACAGTCATCCGTTTTCGGTTGATGCACCGCTGGTTGAAGGCAAGCAGATGAGTCTTTTGAGCGTATTGAAGGATGAATCGGCTCCTGAAGCAGACGAACATGTACTCACAGAGTCGCTACGCGAGGCGTTGGTAGAGGCTATGTCGGTGCTCGATGAGCGTGAACGTGTGGTGGTGGAAGCTTGTTTCGGTATTAATAGTACGCATCTGACGATGGCCGAAATTGGTCGTGAGATGGGGTTGAAGCGCGAACGTGTGCGCCAAATTCGCGATAAAGCAGTGCGTAAGATGCTCCGAAATTCTAGTAATAGTCAGTTGAAAAGCTATCTCAAATAACGTTTCAACTGGTAGGCCAAGCGTGGTTCTCCGTTCTCAAGATAGATGATTCCGCAATAGCTGAAACCGTATTTGAGAATGCAACGTTGCATGATGACATTATCGCGGTGGGTATCTATGCGAACGCTATCGGTCTGCGTGAAGCAGTAATCCATGATGGTGCGGAAGACACCATGTACCTGTGGCAGGCTCGCCACGCGGTGTACGACGTGATAATCGGCCGTGTTGTCGAGCCACTTTCCATCTTCTATATAAGTATAGGTGGGGTCGGGGCCGGGAATAAAAGCGAATGTTGCCACGCCAAGTTCCTTTTCGTCTTCCATGATATAGCTGTGATGATGGGTTATATCATGGATGATTTGTTCACGCGAAGGGTGGTTATCGTCCCATTGATGAAGATTTCCGCTGCTTCGCATGATCTTTCTTCCTTCATCAATCAGCGACATTATCGTTTCGAGGTCTTCTTGTTGGGCTTGTCGAATTTTCATTGTCTCCAGAAATTTTTGATTTCGTTGAGATGGGAGAGTGCTATCTCGCGTCCGTGTTCATACACCTGTTGCATCTCGTCGGGATTGTGCGAGATGTGCTCAATGGATAGTTTGGCCGTCGGACGAATCACCAATGCGTGTCCGGATTGCTCTTCACTGGCTACGTATTCCAGCTCCTGATTATACATGAGATGGCGATTGGCACATGCTTCTACGAACTTTGGATAGCGTCGATATTTCCATTTAATGAGCAGCATGAGTTTGTTGGGAGTCTTGATATAGCCTTTGGGTTGCGTTAAAACAACGATATTGCGGTCGTACCCCTTGCTTTGAAAGAATTGCAAAGGGATGGAGTCGGCTAGTCCGCCATCCAGCATTTTGCGGCCATTGAGGCTTACTATGCGTGATACCAAGGGCATGGAAGCCGACGCGCGTATCCATTCGTAGCACTCATAGCCATGTTCTTGCAGCTTACGATACTCTGCTTGGCCGGTCTCAACATCTGTACAAACAGCGTAAAAATCCATCGGGTTGGTATCGAAAGTGTGGGTATCAAAGAGGTCAAGTTGCGTTGGTAATGTGTGATAACAGAATTCTCCGCCGAAAAGATCGCCTGTTTTGAGAAATGAAGTCAAACTGCAATAGCGCTTGTCGTGGGCAAATTGCTTGTTATAACGTATACACCGACCGGGTTGTCTAGACTTGTAATTACAGCCAAAAGCTGCTCCTGCCGACACACCTACAAGTCCGTCGGGCTCTAATCCTTGTTCCATCATCACATCGATGACACCTGCCGAGAACAGTCCTCTCAAAGCACCGCCCTCTAATACCAGTCCCTTTTTCATAGAAGCAAAAGTAGTGAAAATCGCAGAATCATAAAAAATGTAAGCTGAAAAATAAAAAAGTCCCCATTCAAATGACTTTTATCACTGAATGGGGACTTGTATATGATATGCTGATTTACAGCAATTCTTCGATAGCTTTCTCTACATCTGCCATGCTATGTGTCGGTTCAAAGCGTGCAACAACTTCACCCTCTTTGTTCACGAGGAACTTGGTGAAGTTCCATTTGATGTCGCTCTTCTTGTCCCAATCAGCATCAGCTTTAGACAAAATATCCTCCAGAATGGTCTTCAACTCATGTTCATCGAAGCCTGCAAAGCCTTTCTGACTCTTCAACCATGTGTAGAGAGGAGCCTCATTGGCACCATTTACCTCAATCTTTTTGAACTGTGGGAACTTTGTACCAAAGTTTAATTGGCAGAATTGATGGATGTCTTCGTCGCTTCCGGGGGCCTGTTCGCCGAACTGATTGCATGGGAAATTCAAGATTTCCAAGCCTTTACTCTGAAGTTTAGCGTATGTTTTTTCGAGGTCTTCAAGTTGAGGTGTGAAGCCACAAGCGGTTGCTGTGTTCACTACCAACAATACTTTGCCTTTATAATCAGCCAAACTTACTTCGTTACCTTTTCTATCCAATACTTTGAAGTCGTAGATTGTAGCCATCTTTAAAATCTCCTTTATTTTATATGTTTGTGTATAATATGTAATCGTTTATTATCTTTTACGATGCAAATATACGCCGAATAAATCGTTATCGCAAACTTTTTGAGAAGATACTTCTATTGATTAACTCTAATTAACAGTTATCGTTGACGATATAAAAAGCTATTGTTTACTTCAAGACTCTTACTCTTTGCTCAATAGGAAGGAATGTTTTCTCGCCCGGTTCGCCTACTGCTGTGCCGAAAGGTATCTGTGCTCGGAGCGTCCAATTGGCTGGAATGTCGAACTCTTTGGCCACGGCTTCGTCAATCAGCGGATTATAATGCTGCACCGAAGCACCTAGACCGGCATCCTCTAAAGCTGTCCAGATGGTTAATTGGTGCATGGCATTGGTGTGTTCAGACCATATGGGGAAGTTTGGAGCGTATGCTGGGAACTGCTCTTGCAATGCTTTGACTGGCTCTTGGTCTTCATAGAACAAGACCGTGCCGTATCCGCTTTCAAATGAACCATTGATTTTTGCTTCGGTTCCTGCAAATGCTTCGGCCGGTACAATGGCACGTAGGGCGTCTTTGGTAATCTCTCAAAGGCGACGATGCTTATTGCCTAAGAGTGCGACAACGCGTGTTGTCTGGCTGTTGAAAGACGAAGGAACGTGTAAAACCGCGCGTTCGATAAGCTTCTGTATTTCTTCGTCGGAGATGGGAGACTCGTTTTTGAGGGCGTAATAGCTGCGACGACGCTCGATGGCATCCATGAAATTTCTATTCATATTCTTGTTGTTTGTGTTGAATTATATTTGATGCGATAAATATAGGGAATGTATTTTGAAGCATCACAACGATTCTATAGTATTTTTAGATTTTCGGTCTAAAAATACCATAAACATGGCATGAAGGAACAAGAAAAATGAGTTTAGATGAAGAAGAGAGACACACCGACGACTGAGATAACTGCTCCAATGACTCCACGTAGTGTGATGGGCTGATGGAACATATAATAGGTGGGCAGTAATATCATGATAGGTGTGATAGCCATGAGAGTACTAGCGATGCCGGCTGCGGTGTATTGTACCGCCAAGAGAGAAAATCCTACACCGATGAATGGTCCGGATAGTACGGCAATGAGCATCGCAACCATGCCTTTACCATTGTGCATGCTCTGTTTGAACCGTCCACCTTCGCCACGAATCAACAGCCAAATAGAGAATAGGGTGAGTCCGGCGATGCAGCGAATCATATTGGCGCTGAAAGGCAAAAAGACTTCTATGTGTGGCAAAACGTTTATCGGGACGTTGGCTGTGTAATGGTCTAGCCCAATCTTACTGAGTACTAATCCCACGCCTTGTCCTAATCCTGCGCCGATACCATATAGGATTCCTTTGGTAGGAAGAGCGATGGAGAGTCCACGTTTGTTCTGACTTCGACCAAGAATGGAGATAGCTATGCCTGCAAGGGTGACCGTCATAGCGAGCAAAGTACCCCAACTCAGCACCTGCCCTAGTGCCACCCATGCGGCAAGGGCTGTAAACATGGGGGCTAAGGTCATGAATAATTGGCCATAACGTGAGCCTATCGTGAGATAACTATTGTATAAGCACCAGTCTCCAAAGAAATATCCCACGGCTCCGGAGAGCAGCAACCATCCCCAAGTTTGGGCATTGGCGTAAATCGGGAATGGCGTTCCAAGCAGTAGCCAACATAAAAATATGGAGAAGAGGAGTGCCAATGACATACGCCAAACGTTCATGACAAAAATGCCTAATCGCTTGCTTCCTACTTCACTGGATAGGGCTGCGATGGTCCAAGAGAACGCTACTCCAATGGAAATGATTTCACCTAAATATTTCATCATGCGTCTGCAAAATTACATCTTTTATAGCTTATGATGAGAGAAAGAAAGATATTTCTTTTTATCAGTGTCTATATTTTATGGTGATATATGAGCTTTTGGCAATTGACGGAATATGTTTTTTATATGGTAAGCGTAAAAAACAGAGAATGATGACCTTAAGAATTACATCACATTTATTAACTTTGCGCCCGAAAACATCTACTAATAATCATGAAAAACCTTGTATATCCAGCTTTTTTGCAAGGCGTCATAGTGGGTTTGACAAATCATGTATTCGATAAAATATGACAAGCAAAAGACTTCTTTCTCTTGATATCTTGCGTGGCATAACGGTGGCATGCATGATATTTGTGAACAATGGAGCGGGTGGCGACCTCTTTGCTCCGTTGCGACATAGCGTTGTATGGCATGCGAAGGACAGTTTTTCGATTTTGCCCACCTGCGTATCTTTGCCGTGATGCAACGCATTGCGCTCAGTTATGCTGCCGTTAGTTCGTTTGGTCTCACCTCTTTTATATATGGAGGTATTCATTCCGTGGTGTCTAGCGGGTATTGGTCGTCGTTCATTCATTCATCGTTGTTCGTCGCGATGCATGTTGGTTTCGGTTATCCTTTGTATCGTAAGCACATCTTTATCAAGTTGTAGACAGTGCAATATAGAAGTAGTGCCCTGCGATAGCACATCATTTAGAAACTTCAAATAACTTTACTCGTTTTACTGAACAGGCTCGGCAGCATTACTGTCGAGCCTGTTCAGTATCCCTGTTCGGCCGTTGCAGCATTGTTGCCTAGGCTATGCAGGAAAGAGAGAGTGATGAGTTAGGAGTGAGAAGTGATGAGTTTGTGAATGTAAAGAGTGATGAGTTAAGAGCGAGTAGTGAGGAGTTTATGAATATAAGGTTAGAAATTAGGAGTGAGAACTGAGGGGTATTATATACTAGAGAGTTTATACATTGAGTCGAAAAAGGAAAAAGAGTTCATTTATTTGTGAATGTATTCGGAAATAATTATCTTTGTACCAAGATGCTGATAAGCAGAAAAAGTGGAAGTTTATTTTGAAAAAGACTATCTAAAAGAGTTGTACCAGCAGGGAAAAGCTACGGATAAAAAGCATTGTTTTCAGCCAGACATTATCCGTAGATATATTCGTGTGGTAGATACACTGATAGCGCAACCTAACACGATTGCCCTTATGCAATATCGTTCCTTACATTATGAGAAATTGAAAGGAGATAAGGTTGGATTGTCATCTGTAAGAGTAAACGACCAATATCGAATAGAGTTTGAGGAACATATAGTGGATGGGCAGACACTAGCCACGATATGTAATATTGTAGAATTGTCAAATCACTATAAATAGGAAGCCTATGACAGCGAAGAACGAACAGGCGATTCAGAATGTAGCTAACCGTATGGAGCCTTTCGCACCAACTCATCCCGGAGTCGTTTTGAAAGAAGAAATAGAATATCGAGGTATTTCTCAACGCAGAATTGCGAAAGAAATGGGAGTGCTCCCTACACAATTGAATGAGGTGTTGAATGGTAAACGACAACTCACAACAGAGTATGCATTGCTTTTTGAGGCTGTACTCAATATTGCAGCAGAGCCCTTGTTGGAGATGCAAGTGCGCTATAATATGATAATGGCAAAGCGTAATAAGACTTTGACAGATCGCCTTGCCAATATCAGAAAAATTGCAGCTGTGTTATAAATTTAGTATTTTATCCTCTTTATCCCTCTCTTAGGAAGTCGAGACATTCCTTGATTTCCTCGTCGGTAGCAGTTTGATTGATTTTGATATTGCCGATGTCGGAGAGGAGAGTGAAGTTGATGATGCCGGCAGAATTTTTCTTATCGTGGTGCATCAACTCTATTAATTCTGCGTAATCGTCGCACGTGATGGGAAGTATGCCGTAGTTTTCGCGAACGAAAGCTACTGTTTGGCGCATCTTATCTGTAGGGAATGATGCCTTTAGGCAGCTAAGGTAAAGTTCGCAGATGAGTCCGAAAGCTACGGCATAGCCATGTAGTATAGCCGTATGGTCGCCTTGTGTAGAACGGCGTAGCGACCAACTTTCAAAGGCATGTCCGAACGTATGTCCAAGATTGAGGGCTTTACGAATGCCATGTTCGTGCGGGTCTTGTTCGACCACACACTGTTTTACCTTTACCGAGTCGCCCACCATCTGTTTCAATTCCTGCCAATCGGGCTGATCTAAGTTGAAATGGAGCAGTTGTGCCCACATCTTATCGTTGCTGATAAGACTATGTTTAAGCATCTCGGCATAGCCCGAACGGATGTTCATGTCGTCGAGGCTCTTCAGAAAGACGGTATCTAAAATGACGAATCTACTATCGCTGAATACGCCAATCTCGTTTTTCAGTCCATTGAAATTGATACCCGTCTTGCCCCCGACCGACGCGTCGACCATGGCAAGCAGGGTAGTGGGGATGTTGATAAAGTTGATACCGCGCTTAAAGGTAGACGCGGCAAATCCGCCTAAATCGGTCACCATGCCTCCACCCACATTGATGAGGCATGAGTGGCGAGTCGCTCCGTTGCGGCCGAGTTGTTCCCATACATACGCCAACGAGTCGATGTTTTTGTGTGTATCGGTAGCCGGGATGACGATGGGACATGCATCTTTTAGACCCACGAAGTGTTGCAGTATGGGCCAGCAGGTGCGATGGGTAGTCTCATCGAATAAGATAAAGAGCTTGTCGTGCTCGCACTCAGAGATGGCAACAGCCAACTCTTGCTTCAAATGTTGCGAAATGATGATTCTCTGTTCCATAATTGTACTTACGTAGGTGATGTTTATATTCACAAATATAAATCATTCTGCGAATACAAACAAAAAAATATAGTACTTTTTATCGTTTGGGTATTAAACTTATGACAATGTTGCGCGTCTAAGAAATCAGAGAATAAATAGAAGAATAAAGAACGAACAAGTATGAAAAGAACGCTTTGGACCATGTTGTTGTTGCTGGCAACGACTGCATTGTTTGCCCAAAATAGAAATATAACGGGTACACTTACTGATAAAGATACGAAAGAACCACTCGTACAAACCACCATCCAACTGTTGCGACAGAAAGATAGTACGTTTGTGACAGGGGCTATATCCGACGATAATGGTCGGTTTTCGGTGGTAGCACCTGAGGATGGTAACTATCTCGTCAAGATTTCGAGTGTGGGCTATGTATCGGTGTTGAAACCTATCAAGATTGTTAATGGTGCCGACGTAGCATTGGGGTCGATCATCATGAAGGCCGATGCCATTATGTTAAAAGGAACAACTGTCATGGGGCATGCCACTAAAGTGGTGTCTCACGAAGACACCTTTATGTATAATGCCGCGGCCTATCGCACACCCGAAGGGTCGACAATAGAAGAACTTGTGAAGCGTTTGCCGGGTGCAGAGGTAAAGAGCGACGGTACAATAACGGTCAATGGCAAGGAAGTAAAGAAGATATTGATAGACGGAAAGGAGTTTATGACGGGCGATACGAAAACGGCCTTGAAGAATTTGCCTACCTCGATTGTAGACCGAATCAAGGCATACGATCAGAAGAGCGACCTTTCACGCGTTACAGGTATCGACGATGGCGAGGAACAGACGGTACTCGACTTTGGTCTCAAACCGGGTATGCATAAAGGCATGTTTAGTAATATTGACCTCAGTGTAGGTACGAATAGTCGTTATTCTGACAGATTGATGGGTGCCTATTTCAACGATAAATACCGCTTTATGCTCTTTGCCAATGCCAACAATACCAATGATATGGGCTTTCCCGGTGGCGGTGGAAGAGGAAACTTTGGTATGAATAGACAGGGACTGATGGCTACCAAGATGATTGGAGCCAACTTTAATTATGAGAATAAGGGTAAGTTGAAGCTCGATGCCAGCCTGCGTTGGAATCATTCGGATGGCGATGCCAATACACAAACATCCGTCCAAAACTTCATGGCAAAGTCGGGTGCTTATTCAAATACCAACAGTCAAAACTATACGCGCAGCAATAGTTGGGACGGAAGAATGCGGCTGGAATGGACGCCCGACAGCATGACCAATATCATGTTCCGTCCGTCTTTCACCTATTCTACAAACGATGGACGGTCGGTTCAAGCCTCGGCATCATACAATGTCGATCCCTATACGCTCGTTACCAATCCTCTGTCGGCCGAGTCGATAGCTCTGTTGGCTGTTGATAGCCTGATGGTTAACACGCGCAATACAAGTAGTCTGAGTTATGGTAATAATAAAAATATAAATGGGGTGTTGCAATACAATCGACGCTTGGGACATAACGGGCGTAACTTTACACTGCATGTAGCAGGTAATTACGGTTCGAGCGACTCCAAGAATCTGTCGCTTAGCGATGTCCGTCTCTATCAAGTGATGAATGCATTGGGCAATGACTCGACCTATCAAACGTATCGTTGGAATCTCGTACCGACTCGCAATTGGGGGTATAGCGCTGAATTTACCTATAGCGAACCTCTTTGGCGTGCGGTGTTCTTGCAATTCTCTTATCAATTCCAATACAAATATACGAAGAGCGATCGCTCTACTTACGACTTTAGTAGTCTTGGTGGCGGCTTCTTCGGTAATACTCCGCTGTTGTTCAGGGGATGGGATAACTACTTGAGTTTGTTGCCAAACCAGCTCGATAGTTACGAGAATAAGGATTTGAGTCGCTTCTCTGTCTATAAAAACTACATCCATGAGTTCAACTTGATGCTTCGTGTGATTCGTGCAAAGTATAAGTTGAATGTGGGTGTCATGGTACAACCGCAGAATACCAGTTACCAACAAGACTATTTAGGCATACATGTTGACACCACACGCTCAGTGGTTAACGTGACGCCAACATTTGATTTCCGCTATAAATTCAGTAATGTCAGCAATCTTAGAATCAATTATCGAGGTACTACATCGCAGCCATCTATGAGCCAGTTGTTGGATGTTACGGACGACAGCGACCCCTTGAATATCTCGAAAGGTAATCCGGGATTGAAGCCAGCATTTACCAATAACTTCCGCTTCTTTTACAATAATTTCAACGAGAAAAGCCAGCGTGCATTCATGACATTCCTGAATTACAGCAACACACGCAACAGTATTAGTAATATGGTAACGTATGATGAGAAGACCGGTGGGCGTATCGTGCAACCCCAAAATATCAATGGTAACTGGAATATGATGGGTGCTGTGATGTATAATACCCCGATAGATTCGGCCGGATTCTTCAATATGAATACGTTTACCAATGTTGGTTATAATAATTATGTGGGCTATTTGGCTGTGGACAGAACGTCGAACTCGGTCAAGAATACGACACGCTCGCTCTCTTTGGGCGAACGCTTGGAGACCACATATCGCAACGGTTGGTTGGAATTGGGGCTTGATGGTTCGCTCAATTTTACACGCAGTAAGAATCAATTGCAAAGTCTCAACAATCTCAATACGTGGCAATTTGCCTATGGAGGTTCGGTGAATGTGACGCTACCGTGGGGCATGAGTGTGTCTACAGGATTGCACGAGAACAGTCGTCGTGGTTTTAGCGATGCGTCGATGAATACCAATGAACTGGTTTGGAATGCGCAAATATCTCAAGGATTCCTCAAAGGAAAGCCGTTATCTGTTTCATTGCAGTTCTATGATATACTCAATAACCAGAGCAATCTGAGCCGTGCCATCAATGCAACGCAGCGTACCGATACATGGTATAACAGTGTGAACAGCTATGCTATGCTCCATGTAATCTATCGTTTGAATCTCTTTGGTGGTAAGGATGCACGTGTCCGTGGTCGTCGTGGAGGCCCCGATGGTCCGCGCGATGGTGGTCCCAGCCGTCGTCCCGGAGGATTTGGAGGCTTCGGGCACGATAGATTTGGTGGTGGTCCCGGCCGCTTCTAATGTCTATCAATAAGAAAAGCGATACAGCTAAGTGTCTGTATCGCTTTTCTTATATCATTCTTCCGTATGTTCGATAATAATCTTTTCGATAGCTTGTGGGAAGTGTTTTTGCTCTAATAATTGCTCTTTGGCGGCAATATCTTCGGGGGTATCGGTGGGAAGAAGAGGAATCTTGTATTGTGCCAAAATCTCTCCGCCGTCGCAGACATTGCTTACCCAGTGTATCGTCATACCTGTCTCTGTATCTCCGGCAGCCTTCACAGCCTCGTGGACGTGGTGTCCGTACATGCCTTTTCCACCGTATTTAGGCAGTAGGGCAGGGTGGAGATTGACCATTCGATGGTCGTAGGCAGAGATTAAAAACGATGGAATCATGACGAGGAATCCGGCTAATACGATGAAATCTATATGATACTTGCTTAGTAACGGCATCATGATGGCTTCATCATTGAACTTCTCTTTTGGCACTATCTCGGTGGGAATATGATACTTATGGGCACGAATAAGCGCGTAGGCATCGGCCTTGTTGCTGAGTACAAGTGCTACTCGGATGGAGGAATGTCCGCTGAAATAGCGAATGATATTCTCACAGTTGGAACCGTTTCCCGAAGCAAATATTGCTATTTGAACCATCGTCGATATATTTAATTCAATGTGTGTGGAAGCCGATTATTCTTCATCATCCCAGCCTTCATCATCATCGAAGCCGAAGATAGAGGGCTCGACGAATGAGTCGAGAGCCCGACGTTCTTTCTTAGTTGGGCGTCCTGTACCGCGTGCTCTGTCAACAAAGCCACTGATACGACTCATTTCGAGTAGCTCGTATTGCTTGGCTTCGGTTACATTCTCATATACTTGAGGTACGAGTTTGGCACCCACACGATTTTCAATGCATTGGAGTATCTTGAAGGAATAGACGATGGGAGCTTTCTTTACATTAATCGTTTCGCCTACTTTCACCATCCTGCTGGGCTTAACCGTTGTTCCGTTGACTGAAACTCGGCCGTTTTTGCAGGCATCGGCAGCGATGGAGCGTGTCTTAAAGATACGTGCTGCCCATAGCCATTTGTCTATTCTTGCAGTCTCTGCCATGATTATTTCTTTCCTAATTTATTGAATTGGTTCATTGTAATGTCTATGCCGGCGAGTGCAAAGCTTTTGATAATCTCGCAAGCTGTATCAATAGCTGGTTGTAAAGCCTTCATATCTTCATCATCATAATGTCCCAATACCCAGTCTACCTGACCGCCACGAGGGTATTCGTTGCCTATCCCCATACGTAGACGAGCATAGTTTTGTCCTATCAGTTGTTGTATATGGCCCAGTCCGTTGTGGCCTCCATTGCTTCCATTTCCTTTTAGTCGGAAAGCTCCAAGAGGCAGTGCCACGTCGTCACTGATGACAAGTAAGCGGCTTTGGTCGATATTCTCTTTGGTAAGCCAATATCTAACGGCGTTGCCACTAAGATTCATAAACGTAGTAGGCTTGAGCAGAATAATCTTTCGTCCTTTGATAGAAGTCTCGGCTACAAAGCCATATCGCTTATCTTCAAAAACAATATTGGACGCTTTAGCGAAAGCGTCCAATACCATAAATCCTGTGTTGTGTCGGGTATTCTGGTATTCGTCACCGGGATTACCCAACCCACATATCAAATATTTGTCCATTGATTATGCATCAGCATCACTAGCTGCGTTATCAGCAGAAGCTGCAGCCATGCTTGCCTGACGTGTCATCTTGATTGAACAAACGATCACTTCCTTGCTTGTAGCAATGTCGATACCCTCGAAAGAAAGATCACCTACCTTGATGCTCTTACCGATTTTCAAAGCTGTAACATCTACGTCGAGATGCTCAGGAATCTGCATATAAGGAGCTGTTACATTGATCTTACGGATAGAAAGGTTCATACGTCCACCGTCGCGAACACCTTGTGCCAAACCAACCAACTTAACAGGAATACCGATAGTGATGGGTTTCTGCTCATTAATCTCGTAGAAGTCTACGTGTAGAGGAGCATCTGTTACGGGGTGGAATTGAATCTCTTTCAATACAGCGGTGTGAATATCGCCCTCAATGTCCAACTTGATTACATAGATGTGAGGTGTGTAGATAATCTTACGGAGTTCGCTGAAAGATACTTGGAAAGCAAAAGCCTCGGGAGCACCGTTGCCATCTTTCTTCTCACCATACAAGTTACAAGGAATGAATCCTTCCTTACGGAGTTGCTTAGAAGCTTTCTTTCCAAGGTCTGTACGCTTCTTACCTGATACGTTAATCTCTTTCATAATTGTGTTACTCTAAATTAAGTTTGAATTAAATAAGATTGCCTTAATTCGCCATTACACGAGATGCGCTTTGCGAAAAAGCTTGGCAAAGTTAATACATTTCTTTCGATTGGACAAAAAAACAATTAAAAAACTCAGTTTTACAAGCCCATGTTTGCGTGTTCAAAGGATTTTAATTACATTTGCATCAATAACAACTCGAACATAAGACAACCAAAATTATTAGAGAATGATTAATCGGGAACTTATAAGAATTAAGATAGTTCAGTTAACCTACGCATACTATCAAAACGGGAACAAGAATATTGATACTGCTGAAAAAGAACTTTTTTTCAGTTTGTCCAAAGCTTATGACTTGTATAACTTCCTGCTCGAGCTCATTGTGGCTATTACGCGTGAGGAGCGACATCGTGTAGATATTGCCACACAAAGGGCTCAACGAGAGGGTACGGAAGCTCCTTCTGCTAAGTTCGCTTATAATCAATTCGCCGTGCAACTGGAAGAAAACAAGATGTTGGAAGAGTTCGTTGAAACTCAAAAGCAGACTTGGGAGGAGGATATAGAGTTTGTTCGTAAGTTCTGTAACCTCATCGAGCAGAGCGCTATCTATCAAGAATACATGGAGAGTGGGGATGATTCGTATGAGAACGACCGCGAAGTTTGGCGAAAACTATACAAAACTCTCTTTCTTGACAATGCCGAGTTGGATGCTCTCTTAGAAGAAAAGAGTTTGTATTGGAATGATGATAAAGAGGTAGTAGATACCTTCGTGTTGAAGACTATCAAGCGTTTTGACCCCAAAAACAAGAGCAAACAAGAACTCTTACCGGAATATAAAGATGAGGAAGATAAGGACTTTGCTCGCAAATTGTTCCGTGCCACAATTCTCAATGCAGCCCAATATCAGCGTTACATGAGTGATGCCAGTCGCAATTGGGACTTCTCTCGTTTGGCGTATATGGACGTTGTGATTATGCAGATAGCCATTGCCGAGATGCTCACATTCCCCAATATACCGGTGAGTGTGACCATTAACGAGTATGTAGACCTTGCAAAACTCTACAGCACTTATCGTAGCGGCGGTTATATCAATGGTATGTTGGATACCATAGCCCGCTATCTCATCAATTCAGGTCACATGTTGAAAACCATTGAAGAGCCTCGCGACAAGCGTCAGGCAGAGCATATCTCTCGCATGGAGCGTCAAAGTGAGCAGCAAGAAGAGATAGAGGAAGAAACAAAGGAGTAGAATAACAATAACTAAAAATACTAACGAAAATGAATTCAATCGTTCTAGCTGCACAAGCAGCTCAAGGAGGTGGCGGCATGGGTATGCTCGTCATGATGGTAGCAATCTTTGCTATTATGTGGTTTTTCATGATTCGTCCACAGCAGAAGAAGCAGAAGGAGACTCGCAATTTTCAAAATTCTCTGCAAGAAGGGACAGCCGTTGTCATCGGTGGTGGCATCTATGGAACCGTTAAGCGTGTAGATATTGAGAAGCATACTGTTGACGTTGAGGTTGCTCGTGGAGTGGTTCTCACTGTCGATAAGACCGGTGTTTTCGCCGATGTAACAGCTGTTACTCCCAACGCATAAACCAATTTATGTTAAAAGCCATAGGGCATATATACAAAAAGATCAGAAACTTCCTGTTCAGTTTGGTGAATAGGGAGTTTCTGGTTTTTTTGTTTTTCTTCGCATTAAGCGGTAGCTTTTGGCTTTTAACATCGTTGAACGAAACTTACGAGGCTGAGATAGCAGTGCCGGTGAGGCTTGTTGGTGTACCGCGTAATGTGATTATCACCAGCGAAATGACCGATACTATCCGTCTGACGGTTCGTGATAAAGGCTTTACCATAGCCACTTATCAACATTCAGACCGTATTCGTCCGCTTGTATTCAACTTCTCTACCTATGCCAATACAGCTACTGGTAAAGGGACGATTACTTCGACTGATTTGCAAAAGCAGCTGTATCCAATGTTGTATGGTTCCACACGAATGACCTCATTGAAGCCCGATAGGCTCTCTTACTTCTTCAATTATGGAGAGTCAAAGAAGGTTCCTGTGAGGCTGTACGGCAATGTTAAGGCCGGAAAGAGTTATTATTTGGCTCAGACACGTTTCTGGCCTGAATACGTAACAGTCTATGCCGGTCGCCATATATTGGATAGTATCCAATCGGTTTACACCGTACCTATTACGCATACCAATCTTCAAGACACCCTGATAGAGCGTGTAGCTTTGCGCCATATACAAGGGGCTAAGTGCATTCCGGCGGTTGTGAAGGTAGGCTTCTATCCCGATATTCTGACCGAAGAGACGGTATCTGTGCCGATAGAAGCAATCAATATGCCGGCCGGAAAGATATTGCGTATGTTCCCATCTCGTGTGAATGTCGTCTTTACTGTGGGGGCAAGCATGTTCCGTAGAATTGAACCGGAACAGTTCAGGGTTGTTGCCGACTACAATGATATAGCCGGTCAGTATACCGACAGATGCCCGCTTCAACTACGCGTCTATCCACATGATGTGCGTGGAGCGAAGTTGGAGATTTCCCAGATTGATTATCTCATCGAACAGCAGTAATTCTTTCATCATGAAACAGCGTCTCAAAGTTGCCATTACGGGCGGCATGGGTAGCGGTAAAAGCTATGTGTGCAAGTTGCTGGGTGAGCTGGGTATCCGAGTCTACGATTGCGATGAAGCGGCTAAACGACTCATGCGCACATCGCCGGAATTACAACATGAGTTGCAAAAACTGGTGGGAGAGGATGTCTATAAAAACGGAGTTTTGCAGAAGTCGGTATTGACTGCATACCTCATGCAGACCGATACCAACCGCGAAGCCATCAACAATGTGGTGCATCCTACTGTGGCTCGCGACTTTGAAGCGTCGGATTTTGATTGGTTGGAGAGTGCTATTCTCTTTGATAGTGGTTTCTATCGTCGCGTACATTTCGACCGTGTGGTCTGTGTTTCGGCACCGCTCGAAGTGCGTATAAGTCGCATCATGCAACGCGATAGACTTACTAGGGAGCAGGCTCTCGACTGGATTCACCGACAACTGCCGCAAGAAGAGGTGGTCGAACGCTCCGATTTCGAGATTATCAACGATGGTGTGGCAGATTTAAAACAACAAATTAATCGAATTATCAAACAATTATA
The DNA here is from genome assembly GCF_001553265.1 of Prevotella sp. DNF00663. Taxonomy (GTDB): domain Bacteria; phylum Bacteroidota; class Bacteroidia; order Bacteroidales; family Bacteroidaceae; genus Prevotella. The sequence goes on from NZ_KQ960662.1 coordinate 52,923, forward strand.
ATACATTATTCAAATGGAAACAATTCTTTCTATAGCAGGTAAACCGGGACTTTATCGTCTGGTATCACGTGGTAATATGAATCTTATCGTAGAGGCGCTTGATGCCACTCGCAAGCGTATGCCGGCTTTTGCCACCGACCGTGTGACAAGTCTTGGCGATATAGCCATGTACACCGATGCCGACGACGTGCCATTGTGGCAAGTACTTGAGAACTTAGGTAAGAAGGAAAACGGCAAACCTGCTTCTCTTAACTACAAGAAAGCGAAGAGCGAAGAACTGCGTAGTTTCTTCGCAGAGGTGTTGCCTAACTTCGACCAAGACCGCGTACACGACAGCGATATTAAAAAGTTGATTCAGTGGTACGATATTCTTGTGAACAATGGTATCACCAATTTTAAAGAAACTCTTGCTCCTACTGAGGGCGACAATGTAGATGAACGCAAAGACCAACAGCCTGCCGAATAAGTCGGTTGATAGCTAAACAGCATATAGAAGAGACGTCTTTGAAAGATGTCTCTTCTATTTCAATCTATATACAACAATCAATGGACAAGCGATATGTCCATTGATTCTTTGTTTTCTCCTTATGTTTAAAAATCAATTCTGGTTTCATCTTCTCGGTATCCTTATTGTTCTTATCTGGGGAACCACGTTTGTTAATTCCAAAGTATTGTTGCTTCATGGGCTTCAGGCACACGAAATATTTGTCATTCGCTTTGTGCTGGCCTATATCTGTATATGGTTTATCTCGCCTAGAAAGTTGTTGGCCGATTCTTGGCGCGACGAACTTTACTTCTTGGTGTTGGGTATGACGGGTGGTTCGTTGTATTTTATTACCGAGAATACAGCCGTCAGAATTGATTATGTCAACAATGTTTCGTTCATTGTTTGTACTGCACCGCTGCTTACTACCATCCTTGCTATTCTCTTTATCAAGGATGTGAAAGCCACGCGCCCGCTCATTACAGGCTCTATCTTGGCACTTGTAGGAGTGGCATTGGTGGTCTTCAACGGACAGTTTGTGCTGAAACTCAATCCGCTAGGCGACCTTTTAGCGTCGAGTGCTGCTCTCTGTTGGGCAATATATAGCATTCAAATGCGTAGCATCACACGTCGTTACGGTTCGGTATTCATCACTCGTAAGGTGTTTTTCTATGGTGTTCTGACGTCCATACCTATCTTTATAGTCAAGCCGTGGCATTTTCCTATGAGCGGATTTTGGGCTTATCCAGTGTGGACAAACCTTGTATTTCTCGGTATCATAGCTTCCTTTGCCTGCTTCGCTTTGTGGACAGTGGTGAATAAGCGTATTGGAGCATTGTCGGCATCCAACTATATTTATTTGAATCCTATATCTACTGTGGTGGCCAGTGCGTTGTTTCTTGACGAACCCATGACATTGATTGCCTATGTTGGGTCGGCTCTTATATTATTAGGTGTATACGTTTCTAATAAATAAACTCTTCACTCCTCACTCCTCACTCCTCACTTCTCTATGCACTGCAGTGCCTTTGCAGTATTGCTGTTCGGGCTTTTCAGCATTGCTGCAAGGCCGAGACAGTCTTATTGCCGGGCTGTTGCAGCAAAGTGAGTATGTAAGTTGATGAGGCTAAAAGTTTGTGAGTTTGAAATGAAGATTGGACGCTTTATGGTCTCATACTGTTAGATATGCCTATTCACCGATACTTCGTCCCACGGTATAACCGGTGGTCCAAGCTGCTTGAAGATTGAATCCGCCCGTCACGGCATCAATATCCAGCACCTCGCCAGCAAAGAAAAGGTGGGGACAAATCTTACTTTCTAGTGTGTTCAAGTTGACGTTGCTCAGCGCGATACCGCCACATGTGACGAACTCTTCTTTGAAAGCACCCTTGCCATTGATGTCGTAATGATCGTTGACAAGCGTCTCTACGAGTTTGTTTAATCCCTTTTTACCCATCTCGCCCCATTTCTTTTCTACGCTCAGTCCGGCTCTCTCAATGATGAATTGCCACAACCTTGAAGGCAATTGGAAGGGTGTAATGGTACTCAATTGCTTCTGTGCATGCTGGCAAGCAAGCTCGGTAAGCAGTGTTTGCACGTCGCTGTTGTTGGTGCATCCGGTCCAGTTCACTGCGATAGGTACTTGGTATTGATGTTCGGCCAAGTGTCGAGCGGCATGCGATGAGAGCTTAAGAATGGCCGGACCGCTCATTCCCCAGTGTGTAATCAGTAGTGAACCGCTCGACCGGAACTTTGTTCCCGGCATTTGGACGATGGTGTTGGTCACCACCGTTCCCATGAGTTGGCGGAGCGATTTGTCGTTTATGTTAAAGGTGAAGAGCGATGGTACGGGAGATTCTATTTGATGTCCCAAGGCCGATAGATATTCTAATCCTTTGCCACGGGGTGCTCCGCCGGTGGTAATGGCTATCCGGTCGAATGCCATTTGCTTGTCGGTAAGTGTCAAAAGCCATTGGTCATGGGGCTGTTGTATGATGCCTTTTACCTCATGACGGGGCAAAATGCGGACGCCCAGTCTATGTGCTTCGTTCACTAGACAATCAATGATGCTTTGCGAATCTTGTGATTGTGGGAACACGCAGTGGTCGTCCTGTATTACCAGTCGCACTCCATGGGCTTCGAACCATTCGTAGCTGTTGCGCTCATTAAAGCTCTTGAACAAGCGTTTCATGAGTTTGTGACCGCGCGGATAGACCTGTTTCAAGTCGGTAACACCTTCGAAAGAGTTGGTGAGATTGCAGCGTCCACCGCCCGATACGCCCACTTTGGCCAGCACTTTGTTGGCTTTCTCTAAGATGTATACATCGGTTTCGGGATGTAGACTCTTTACAGTGATGGCGGCAAAGAAGCCGGCTGCCCCTCCACCTATGATGGCTATCTTCATTGTCATTGTTCGTTTAATATAGGTTACAAATATACTATATTTTTTCAATACATCTTGTCCATTTGTTTGGCACTTCCCTTAAAAAGGGCTAACTTCGCGTTGTAATCAACCAACATACACGTATGTCTAAGGCTAATAAGCAAGAACAAATACTCGTGAGCATCACCGGACAAGACCGTCCCGGTCTCACGGCTTCAATCATGGAGATACTTTCCCGTCATGATGCCGACATCCTTGATATCGGACAAGCAGATATTCATAGCACTCTCTCGCTAGGTATTCTCATCCGATTGGGCGAGATGCAGTCGGGACAGGTGATGAAAGAACTTCTCTTTAAGGCCACTGAGCTGGGTGTGAACATAGGTTTCTCGCCCATATCCGATGATAAATATGAGGATTGGGTGGGTCGCCAAGGCAAGAATCGCTATATTCTTACTCTCATCGGGCGTAGTCTGTCGGCTACACAGATAGCCGCTTATGCCAAGATAATCGCCTCCCAAGGCCTCAATATTGATTCTATTCTGCGTCTGACAGGGCGTCCGAGCATCAAGCATACGGAGCGAAATGTGCGTGCATGTATTGAGTTCTCGTTACGTGGAACACCCGATGACCGTGCTGTTATGCAAGCCGAATTCATGAAGCTGTCGGCAGATATGGGTATCGATTTTTCTTTCCAAGAAGATACAATGTACCGTCGTATGCGTCGACTCATCTGCTTTGATATGGACTCTACGCTCATCCAAACCGAGTGTATAGATGAGTTGGCTGCCAGAGCAGGTGTGGGTGAGCAGGTACGCAAGATTACCGAGCGTGCCATGCGAGGTGAGATTGATTTCAAGGAGAGTTTTACCGAGCGTGTAGCTCTGTTGAAAGGACTTGATGCGAGTGTGATGCAGGACATTGCAGAACATCTTCCTATCACCGAAGGTACCGACCGTTTGATGTCGGTATTGAAACGTTGCGGCTATAAGATAGCCATCCTTAGCGGTGGATTTACATTCTTCGGCGAGTATCTGCAGCGTCGTTATGGTATCGACTATGTCTATGCCAACGAGTTGGAGATAGGTGATGATGGTAAGTTGACAGGCCGTTATTTGGGAGAGATTGTCGATGGACATCGCAAAGCTGAACTCTTGAAACTCATCGCACAGGTGGAAAAGGTGAATTTGGCGCAAACGATTGCGGTTGGAGATGGTGCTAACGACCTGCCTATGATTTCGGAAGCAGGACTGGGTATCGCCTTCCATGCAAAGCCACGTGTGAAAGCTAATGCCGAACAATCTATTAGTACGATTGGTCTAGATGGTATTCTCTATTTCTTAGGATTTAAGGATAGCTATCTGGGAGAGGATGGGCAGTGATTGTTTTAAGGGAGTTAAGAGGAGTTTTCGCCTTGAGCTTTGGAGCTAATGGGAATTAGAAGAACCATGAAACTGCTTTCCAATATTGTTGTAAAGTTTGCACAAATGAGAACAAAATTTCGCATGTTGACGAAATTTTAGTTCCTTTGTAATCAATAAAGCAACGCGGAATGAACAGCCATATCCAAACGATATTGACCATATCCGGTTCCGATGGTACAGGCGAATCGGGTGTACAAGCCGATATCAAGACCGTTTCGGCCTTGGGAGGGTATGCTGTTTCGGTCATCACCTCGGTCACTGTGCAGAATACGGTGGGCATTCAGAGGTTCTTTGATATACCGGTCGACGTTGTCAGTGGACAGATAGAGGCCATCATCAACGACGTGCAACCTACGGTATTTAAAATAGGTATGGTGCGCAGTGTGGAGATATTGAGGGTGTTGATAGATGCTATTGTGCGCTATCAACCGCGTCATGTCATCTACGACCCGATTGTTTTTTCATCGCGTGGTGAACGTTTGATGGGCGATGATGTGCTTGCTCAGGTGCGACAAATGCTGTTACCGCTCTGTTCACTCGTCATTGTAAAACCGCACGATGCCGCTAGTTTGGTTGGCATTCGGGGGAAACAATCGGTCGAAGAGCAAGAGATGTTGCAACGTTTAAGAGCTTTTGGCTGTCGCGAAGTACTGTTGATGGACGATCGTTCACCCATTCTGCATGGTCAGAGTAACACTCTCTCTTCTGCCATAGCTACTTTCTTGGCACAAGGAAAGACAGTGGAGCAGGCCATATCTCAAGCTCGTTCGTATATCTCGCAGCAGATTATGCGAGCTGATAATCTACAAGGTAGGAGCCCGGAGTTGTACAATGATTTCATCGATGCCGTACATTTGCATTGTCATACCAACAGCGATGTGGCTTTCTATGCTGATTGTCTGAATGTGAGTAGCCGATATTTGGCGCAAGTGACGCGTAGAATAGCCGGTAAGTCGCCCAAAGAAATCATCGATGAATGTGTGGTAGAAGTGCTTGTCAGGCAACTTTTGACAACCAATAAGACCGTTCAAGAGATTGCATACGAGTATGGTTTCTCTTCGCAAGCGCATTTCTCACGCTATTTCAAGAAGCAAAAGGGGATGACACCCAGTGCTTTTCGACAGAATAAAGAGTAAGATTAAAACTAAAATAACCACTAAAAAAGCAACAAAATGGAAACTAGACAGATGCTCAATCGCAACTTAGCCCAGATGTTAAAGGGCGGTGTTATCATGGATGTAACTACCCCCGAACAGGCTCGTGTAGCCGAACAAGCTGGTGCTTGTGCCGTTATGGCACTAGAACGTATCCCAGCTGATATTCGTGCAGCGGGTGGTGTGTCTCGCATGAGCGACCCTAAGATGATACGAGGTATCCAAGAAGCCGTATCAATTCCTGTTATGGCAAAGTGCCGTATCGGTCATTTCGCCGAGGCACAGATACTCCAAGCTATTGAAATAGACTACATCGACGAGAGTGAGGTACTCTCTCCGGCCGATGATGTTTACCATATCGACAAGACCAAATTTGATGTTCCATTCGTTTGTGGAGCCAAGAATCTGAACGAAGCATTGCGTCGTATTGCTGAAGGAGCAACCATGATACGTACTAAAGGAGAACCCGGAACGGGCGATGTTGTACAGGCTGTGCGCCATATGAGGATGATGCAGAGCGAGATGCGTCGCTTGGTTTCGATGCAAGAGGATGAGTTGTTCGAGGCTGCTAAGCAGATGCAGGCACCGCTAGAACTCGTTCGTTACGTGCATGAAAATGGTAAATTGCCCGTTGTAAACTTCGCTGCTGGTGGCGTAGCTACACCTGCCGACGCTGCTCTTATGATGCAGTTGGGTGCTGAGGGAGTGTTCGTGGGTAGCGGAATCTTCAAGAGTGGCAATCCAGAAAAGCGTGCCAAGGCTATTGTTCAAGCTGTTACCAACTTCCAAGATGCTAAAATGCTGGCAGCCCTTTCGGAAGATTTGGGCGAAGCAATGGTTGGTATCAACGAGCAAGAAATTAGCCTGTTGATGGCTGAAAGAGGCAAATAATGAAGATTGGAGTATTGGCGTTGCAAGGCGCTTTTCTTGAACATGAACAGATATTGGAACGTCTTGGAGTTGAAACTGTGGAGATACGGCAACTCAAAGACTTCCAACAACCGTTGAATGGGCTTGTGATTCCCGGTGGAGAAAGTACGGTTCAACTGAAGCTTTTGCATGATTTGGGCTTGTTCCAACCTATTCAAGAGGCGATTAATGGTGGTCTTCCGGTGTTCGGAACATGTGCCGGCTTGATTCTGTTAGCCCAACATGTGGTGGGCGAAGAGGCCGATCGACTGGCTACGATGAATATGACTGTGTGCAGGAATGCCTATGGTCGGCAGCTTGGCAGTTTCCATACGGAGCATCAGATGGAAGGTATTGAGGGCGAAGTACCCATGACTTTCATCCGCGCACCATATATAAAAGAGGTGGGAGAGGGCGTAGAAGCGTTGGCAGAAGTTGATGGTCACATCGTAGCAGCGCGTCAAGGACGACAGCTCGTCACCGCTTTTCATCCAGAATTGACTGATGATTTGCGTGTTCACCGGTATTTCTTAGACCTTATTGAGCAACGTTAGAGCGTTGTTTATAGCCATTGATGAGTGCTATTATCTGCTTCAGCTTGGGCGATTTATCACCTCGCTGTAGTCGTTCTATAGCTAGTTCTTCGATGGTTTTGGATTTTTCGTAGATGCGAACAGTAGGGTTAGCATCTGCATCGAGCAGTATCTTCATACCCTTCGGGTCGAAGTTGAGGGCTGCCAAGTGCAGCAATGTTTGCCCATACTGCTTTTCTCGCACGTTCACATTTTTGGAATTTGCCAGTTGTTTCAGCTTATCCCAATTCTTTTCTTCCAAAGCTTGCGCTAACGGTTCGGCCGTTGTGCCCTCAAATAAGGTGTAGTCACTATATTCGGGATAGCTGGGTGGGGCATCTTTTTGAGCTATATAATCGGAAACAACGAAAATTGTCGATAGTAGTAATACCACACCTATCTGTGGTAAGAAGTCTAATAGGGCGTTGTGATAGCGTTCATGAAGTAGCAGACTCAGTTTAGCAGCACCTAATAAGAGGAAGCTGTACGAATTGACTGCGATGAAAAGCAACCATCCCAAAAGCTCATTGGGTGGGTTATCAAAGATAAATATGGAGCCAAAGTAGACCAATGGAGCTGCTACTATTGGCAATAATGTAAACGTGAGATAGGCTTTTAACCATTTCGGTGCAGCATCAAATCGTTTGCTAATCTTTATTTTCATCGTCTCAAACTCTTAATCTATTATGATAATCTCTGCGTTTTTACCTTCCTCGTATGCTCATAGATATACTCTCTTTGGCAAAGATACAAAATCGTACAGCCGTTTACAAGAGGTTTTCCCAATTTTCTTTCAGCTGTGGCATGTTGTCGAATACGATGTTGGCACCCTCTTTAGCCAATGTGTCATTGGGCAGTGGACCACTGTTTACAGCCACGGTAAAGATGCCGGCAGCTACTCCTGCCCTGACGCCCATGGGCGCATTCTCTACCACGATACCCTCGTTGGGGCGCAGATTACCTGCCTTTTGTAACCCCATCAGATAAGGGTCGGGAGCCGGTTTACCGTGTTCCACATCGTAAGCTGTCACGATATGCTGCTCGTCTACAAACTCATGGAAGTCATTGAGTACGCGAGCAATAAGCGGACGTTGCCCACTTCCGGTGACGATGCCAATCTGCAATCCGTCTCGTTTCATCTTTCTCATCAGGTCGATGACTCCTTCCATGATGGGGGCGATGGGCAACAGACCAAATTGGCGAGTCTTCTCGTCGTACATCATTTGTGCCTCTGCTTCGTCAATATCCTTGCCTTGCTGCTGTTTCACGAGCATGCGGATGGTATCAATGCCGCGCATTCCCTCGGTGGCATAGGCATCCTCGGCCGTCATGTGGATACCGAATGAAGCCATAGAACGTTGCCATGCTATCGAATGGTTGGGCATAGAATCGTATAATACGCCATCCATATCGAATAGAGCCACGCGTGGTGAGAACCCTTTAGGAGCCGGTCGTAGAAGTTGAAGTTTTGTTTTTGTCATGAATATAACTTAAAAAGGGATTAGTAGCCTGTCTTGGCACTAATCCCTAATCTTTAATCTATAATTTCTTTACTCAGCTGCCAAGCGTTCTTTGATAGCTTTGCTGTCAGCTTCGTAGCCCGGTTTGTCAAGCAGTGCGAACATGTTTTTCTTGTAAGCTTCTACTCCCGGTTGGTTGAATGGGTTCACGCCTAGTACATTACCACTGATACCGCAAGCGATTTCAAAGAAGTAAATGAGCTGTCCGATGTAGTATTCGTTGAGTTCGGGAACGCTGATGCGGATGTTTGGAACGCCACCGTCGACGTGTGCCAGACGTGTTCCAAGTTCGGCCATCTTGTTTACTTCGTCCACACGCTTGCCTGCGAGGAAGTTCAAACCGTCCAAGTTTTCCTCGTCGTTGGGGAACAACAACTTCTTATTAGGTTGCTCTACGCTGATGACAGTCTCGAAGATAGAACGCTCACCTTCCTGAATCCACTGACCCATAGAGTGTAAATCGGTGGTGAAGTCGCACGATGCCGGGAAGATACCCTTGCCCTCTTTGCCTTCGCTCTCGCCGAACAACTGCTTCCACCATTCGCTGATGAAGTGGAGTTTTGGTTGGAAGTTGACCATAATCTCAATCTTCTTGCCTGCCTGACTATATAGACCGTTGCGTACGGCAGCATACTGTGCAGCCAAATTCTCGGCAAAAGGAACATCCTTACCGGTTGCTTTCTCCATGTCGGTAGCACCCTGTACCAGTGTCTTGATGTCGAAACCGGCACATGCAATAGGCAACAAACCTACCGGAGTGAGCACGGAGAAACGACCACCCACGTTATCGGGGATGATGAAACTCTTGTATCCTTCCTTGTCGGCACATGTACGTGCGGCACCACGTTTGGCATCGGTAACAGCTACAATGACATCTTTAGCCTCTTCCTTACCGCGCTGTGCCTCGCATTGTTTCTTGAGTAAGCGGAACGTAAGAGCCGTTTCGGTGGTTGTACCCGATTTAGAGATATTGATGACACCGAACTTCTTGTCGGCCAAGTATTCTGTCAGCTCGGTGAGATAGTCTTCACCTATGTTGTTTCCTGCATAGAGGATAACGGGATTTTTCTTGTCGTTGATAAGCCAAGAGAATGCATTACCCAGTGCTTCTATCACGGCGCGAGCCCCCAAATAGCTACCACCGATACCTGCAACTACCACTACGTCGCACTTAGCACGCAATGTGTCGGCCACAGCCTGTACTTCGTCGAGGAATGCAGGAGTGATGGAAGAGGGGAGATGCAGCCAACCCAAGAAATCATTTCCGGGGCATGTGCCGTTCTCAAGAGCCTCTTGAGCAGCCTTTATCTTTGGTTCAAAAGCCTCTACTGCACCTTTATCAAGGAATTGTGCAGCCTTTGTAATGTCTAAGCTGATACTTTTCATTATCGTATATGTTTTAAACTTGTTGTTACTATCTGAAGCTGTCGGTCAACAGCTTGATTTCTATTTGCGGGTTGATGCGCTCGTAGAGGATGTTGTACACAGCATCGAGGATGGGCATGTTGACGTGCATGTGACGGTTGATTTCCTTCATACACTTCGTGCCATAGTATCCTTCGGCTATCATTTCCATTTCTATCTGCGCAGTCTTTACGCTATATCCCTTGCCAATCATGGTTCCAAACGTGCGGTTACGACTGAAGTTGCTGTAGCCGGTAACGAGTAAGTCGCCGATATATACGGAGTCGTAGATACTTCGCTCGATGGGATGTATGGCCGTTAAGAATCTATTTGTCTCCTGTACTGCATTGGCCATGAGCACGGCTTGGAAGTTGTCTCCATATTTCAAACCGTTACAAATGCCTGCAGCAATGGCATATACATTCTTCAATACCGAAGCATATTCGATGCCGATGACGTCGGTACTGGTCTTGGTCTTGATGAAGTTGCTCGATAGTACTTCGGTAAACAACTGCGCCTTTTGTCTGTTTCCACAAGCCACGGTGAGATAGGAGAGACGCTCTAACGCTACTTCCTCGGCATGCGACGGTCCGCCTATGCAGGCTAAATTGTCATATGGCACGTCAAAAACCTCGTGGAAATATTCCGAGCAAACCAAATTCTCGTCGGGTACAATACCTTTGATGGCTGTGACGATAAACTTATCGCGCAGTGGAGATTTAAGTTTGCGCAGATGGTTTTTAAGATATGGAGAGGGGGTTACGAACACTAGTGTGTCGTAACTCTCTATGATTTTGTTGATATCCGATGAGAAAAATATCTCATCTACGTCGAAGTGAGCGCTCGTAAGATACGCCGGGTTGTGCCCCAGACGCTTGAAATCTTCGATACGGTCGTCGCGACGCATATACCATCCGATGTGATGTGTATGTGTGACGATGATCTTTGCAATGGCTGTAGCCCAGCTTCCACCACCTATAATCGCTATTTTACCGCAATTGAACACCCTTATTTAATTTAGAATTGATAATTGAAAAATGAGAATTATGGTATGTTGATTTGCTTATCATAATTATTCATTTTCAATTATCAACTATCAATTACAAATTGGCTTTATCAATCCACTGTTGGAACTCGTCCACCTTTGGATTCTCATAGCCTAGTTTATACTTCTTATTGACACCGCAAACGTCCATTTGGAGTTTCTGTGCTTTCACCTCTTTGATGTCGGATACCAAGTTGTAACCAGCTTTACGGAATACGGCAACCCACTCTTCGGGTACACCAAGTGCGCCCCATTCGGCAACCGAACTTTGTGGTATCTTCTTTTCAGGCTTCATCTGTGGGAAGAACAACACTTCTTGGATGTTGGTCTGACCGGTCATTAACATGACCAGTCGGTCAATACCTATGCCGATACCAGAGGTTGGTGGCATACCATATTGTAGTGCACGTAGGAAGTCTTGGTCGATAATCATGGCCTCGTCGTCGCCCTTGTCGGCCAGTGCCATTTGGGCTTTGAAGCGGTCTTCTTGGTCGAGTGGGTCGTTCAACTCAGAGTAGGCATTGGCCAACTCCTTACCATTCACCATCAACTCGAAACGCTCTGTGAGTCCCGGTTTAGAACGGTGCATCTTCGTCAGAGGCGACATCTCTACAGGATAGTCGGTGATGAAGGTGGGCTGGATGAATGTTCCTTCGCAGAACTCGCCGAAAATCTCGTCGATAAGTTTACCCTTACCCATGGTATCGTCGATTTCCATATTGAGCTTCTTGCATACTTCGCGAATCTCGTCTTCGCTCATTCCGTTGAGATCATAGCCTGTCTTCTCTTTGATGGCATCAAGGATGGGCAGACGACGATAGGGAGCCTTGAAGCTAATCGTCTTGCCGTCGATTTCGCGTTCGGGCTTGCCGTTCACAGCTATGCAAATCTTTTCTAGCAATTGCTCGGTGAAACTCATCATCCAATTGTAGTCCTTGTACTGCACGTAAAGTTCCATACAAGTGAATTCAGGATTATGGTTGCGGTCCATACCCTCATTGCGGAAGTTCTTACCGATTTCGTATACGCCCTCGAAACCGCCCACAATGAGACGTTTCAAATACAACTCGGTGGCGATACGCATGTACATATCTACGTTGAGTGCATTGAAGTGGGTGATGAATGGACGAGCCGAAGCACCTCCGGCAATCGACTGTAAGGTCGGAGTCTCAACTTCTGTATAGCCGGCTTCGTCGAGTGTGTTGCGCAGAGTACGCAATACGGTAGCACGTTGTAGGAACACATCCTTCACACCCTCGTTGACAACGAGGTCTACATAGCGCTGACGGAAACGCAATTCGGGGTCGTCGAACTTGTCGAAAGCTTCACCGTCTTTGTACTTAACGATAGGCAGTGGCTTCAAACTCTTGCTCAACAACACTAGTTCTTTGGCGTGTACAGACACCTCACCCGTCTGAGTTTTGAACACAAAACCCTTGATACCGATGATGTCACCGATGTCTAAAAGACGTTTGAAGACTTTGTTATATAAATCTTTATTCTCGTCCGGACAGATGTCGTCGCGAGTAATGTAAACCTGTATTCTTCCTTTTGAGTCTTGAAGTTCGGCAAAACTAGCCTTTCCCATTACACGGCGAGTCATCATACGACCTGCTATCACGACTTCTTTCTCTTCTCCTTCTTGGAAATCTCTGATGATGTCGGTGCTAAAAGCGTTTGTGGGATACTCGGCAGCAGGATATGGATCGATACCCATATCGCGCAGTTCCTGAAGACTTTGGCGGCGGATAATCTCCTGCTCGCTTAATTCCAATACGTTCATACTATATCTTACTAGAATATATTCTTAATCTAACACTGCAAAAGTAATAAATAATTCTGAAACTTCGGGGCTTTTCCTGCTTTTTTACATCGTTGCTCGCAACTTGTCGACTCGTACTAGTAAACGAGTCATTCCAAACTCGTTAACTCGTCTATTTGCCAATTAGTAAACATCGTCTTGTTTACCTATCAACTCGTTTACTTGTCAACTTCCCCTTAAAACTTCTCATATCTCGTTTTTAACTTCTCACTCTTCACTTGCTGCAAGGCCTAGGCAAGATTGCTGTTTCGGCTCCGCAGCATTGCTGTCCGTGCTTGGCAATATCGCTGGAAAGCCCTTGCAGTAAATGAAGTTTATAAGTTTTTGAGTTCATGAATGGGGGAGTGAGTTTGTAAGTTCATGAGTTCGTGAGTTGAAAAGTATTGGATTAGGATTGAGAGATGGGGGAATTGTCGGATTTGGTGATACTTATCAAAGTGTAAAAGTGTTTTTTTTTTGTTAAAGCTAGAAGCGTTGTCAGGATTCTTTATATCACTTTTTCTACCTTTGTAATATTATAGAGAACGTAATTAATGACTAATATTGAATCATGAAAAAGAATCTCGCAACGTGGCTATTAGCCTGCTTATGTGTCGGTATGTTAACCACTTTGTCGGCTTGTCGTGATACGATTGACGACCCGCCTGCCGACCAATTGCAACTTTCAATATCTGAACGTGAGCTGCTTCCGACTGCTGAGGTGATGACTAATGATACCGTTTATCAGTTTGATGTGCTCAAAAGTAAGGGCATGTTTAAGGTAAAGGTGAATGGGGGTAATAGTTATGTTACTCCAAGAGTGAAAGTTAATGGACAACATGTCACCATTGGGTTGTTGTCGGAATATACCGGTGTGCAGGTGACGGATGAAGCCGGACAAGAGATTTCTTTCCATATCCACTCAGCGCATGCCGACTTAAAGATGCAGAGCTACCTCTATGCAGTTTGGTATGGATGTACTTTTCGCTATCCGGATTTTAAATACGGTCTTGGCGACATGAAGGTATTATCGGGAAACGGGAATAAGGGCGTTGCTGAAGTATCATTTGATAAGAACAATGTGTTGATTGTCAAGAGCAAACGGACTGGTAGTTCTTATTTCACAGTGGCCGATGGTAGGGGCGTCACACGCTCGTTGCAAGTGGCTGTGGAAGAAGGTTACGACATGACAACAGATAGTTTGGAAGTTACGTCTACCAATCCATCAAGTCTTTGTTTCCCTATTAAATATGGCAAAGCCGGTGGTTGGAAACTTGTAAAGAGTACGATTCCCTATGTACATGACCATGTGATTTCTCCTTCAAACGAGAATGTTTTGTGCGATTACGACTTGCTGTATGTCTATATTAACTATCCTTACAAGAACAAGCAATATAAGTATTATTTGGAAAACAAGGATGGTAGCAAGGGCGTAGTAGTGGTGAATGTTGTGGAAAAGAAAGATAAGTAGTAAGAGGAATAGATAATGGAACTGAACGACTACCAAGAGGCTGCGCTCAAGACGGCCATTTATCCCGAAGATATGGGCATCGTGTATCCGGCATTAGGATTGTCGGGAGAGACAGGAGAGGTAGCAGATAAAATCAAAAAGTGTATCCGTGACAACGACGGAGTGTTCGACGAGGCTGAAAGGAAGGCTGTGGCTAAGGAGATGGGAGATGTGTTGTGGTATCTCGCGGCTTTGAGTAGAGATATTGATATTTCGCTCGAAGAGATAGCACGTATGAACTTGGAGAAAGTTATGTCGCGACAACTGCGTGGAAAGTTGCATGGTCAGGGCGACGAACGATAATTTTGTTGCTGTATAAACACAAAAAAGCCGAGTTATTAGATGCTTGCTAATAACTCGGCTTCTTTACGTGCCGGCTTGCCGGTTTCGGTTGTTGGAACATGCTCTATGGTCTTGATAACCTTGGGTTGCCAGTATTTGGGCAGCGCTTGCTGGCATATTCGAGCCACTTGCTGCATGTCTTTAGACTCTGTCAGTAGTACGATAATCTCGCCAAACTTCTCGTCCGGCCGTTTCGTAATGACGAATGGAACGTTGAGATGGGGCTTCAGTGCGGATTCAACTTCTTCTATTTGTACTTTGATACCGCCTGTATCAATCACGTTATCTCGTCGTCCAAGGATGCGGAACCGTTGTCCGTCGGGTGAAAGTTCGGCCAAGTCGTTGGTGACGAGTGGTTTGTTGCAAACCTGCGGAGCGTCTATGACGAGACAACCATCGCTGTTGAGCGATACGGTGACAGTGTCGAAAGCTTCGTACCACGTGCTGGCTTGTGGATTATTGAGGCGTCGTAAAGCGATATGCGAGAGGGTTTCGGTCATACCATAAGTACTCCATACGTGGTTGGGAAAGTCTTTGAGCGCGTTGGCAAGCCCATCGTCGATGGCTCCACCGCCTATGATTAATTGCCGTATACCGCGTAGACATTCGGCTTCTTCGGTCACTTGCAGGCTGTTGTACACTTGCATGGGTACCATCGCGGCAAAGGTTGGAGGCGTTTTAAGGCTTTTGAGAGGATGGCCAGATGGCTCGACAGTGATGAGTTTTAAATGGCGTTCGAGGCTACGTACGACTACCATTTTGCCGGCGATGTAGTCTAATGGCATGCAGAGGAGAGCAGTGTCACCAGCTTTTAAACCTAGGAAATCGCACGTAATGCGTGCACTGTTGAGCATACGCTGCTTTTCTACCCACATGGGTTTGGGTTTGCCGGTCGACCCACTGGTATGTACGAGTACCTTATCATTGTCGTTATGCCATTCGGCTAAGAATTCTTCAAGCACCATAGTTGTTCTCCTCTTATCTCTATTGGCATGTCGATGTTATTAGTAAAAAGCTGTCCTGTACCCAATCCTTGTGGCATGGTGATGTTGGAACCGTATATTTTGGCAGCTAGTTGGGCTACGCTGTTTAGTCCTATATTGCTTTCTAATGCACTTGTCATCCACGAACCGATGGCTCGTTGGCGTGCCAGTTGAATCCATTCTTCCGTTCCGCGCATGCCACCGTGTAGCGTCGGCTTCAGAATAATGTATTGTGGCCGGATGGTATCGAGCAGTTCGGCTTTCATTTCAGGTATATTCACGCCGATAAGTTCTTCATCCAGTGCGATGGGTAAGGGCGTATTGCGGCAAAGTTTAGCCATTTCTGCCCATTGATGTGGCCGAATGGGCTGTTCGATGGAGTGGATGTCGAAGCGTGATAATTGTTCTAATCGCTGCATAGCATTATCGCGTGTGAATCCACCGTTGGCGTCTACGCGTAGTTCTATTTGTTCTTTAGAGAAGTGGCGGCGGATATGTTGGATGAGTGCCAACTCTTGTTCGAAGTCTATCGCACCGATTTTGAGCTTCACACAGTGGAAACCTTGCTCCAGCTTTTGTTCAATACGGTGGTACATTTCATCGAAAGTTCCCATCCACACCAGTCCATTGATGGTGATGCCTTCTTCTCCTTTGCCAAATGGCGTGTTGAAGAAATTGAGGCTTCCACCGGCTGCTATTTGGGCGAAAGCAGTCTCTAAACCGAAGAGGATAGATGGATAAGGGCGCAACATATCAAAAGGTATGCTGCCCGTAGTTTCTACTAAGCGGCATACTTCGCGCAATGTTTTCTCGTATTCGGGGCTGGCATCGCAACTTAAATCGGGCAGTGGAGCACACTCTCCGATACCCGTCACACCGTTATGGGTAACATTGAGCAGCCAAATATCGTGGGTAGTGTATACTCCCCTTGATGTTCCTGCTGGCTGTTTGAAGTGTAGTTGTTTGTGCGTAATGGTAAGTTGCATGTGATAAAGTGGTTTTCCCTCCCCTTTTGGGGAGGGCTAAAGTGGGGCTTTTAAGGTAAAATCGGGTATTGTTCGAAGTTGGGTTTGCGCTTCTCTAGGAAGGCTTTGCCACCTTCTTGAGCTTCATCCATCGTATAATAGAGCATGGTGGCATCGCCGGCAAGTTCTTGTATGCCCGCTTGACCATCAAGTTCGGCGTTCAGTCCGGCCTTAATCATGCGCAAGGCAAGCGGACTACGCTCCATCATCAATTCTGCCCACTCCACACATTCGTCCTCCAGGCGGTCGAAAGGAACCACTTTGTTCACCATGCCCATACGCTCTGCTTCCTCGGCGGTGTACTGTTTACAGAGGAACCAAATCTCTCTTGCTTTCTTCTGACCAACCATTCTGGCTAAGTAAGAAGCTCCGAAACCGGCATCAAACGAGCCTACTTTAGGACCAGTTTGGCCGAAAATGGCATTCTCGCTGGCAATGGTGAGGTCACACATCACGTGTAAAACGTGTCCGCCACCAATGGCATAGCCGTTCACCATGGCTATGACAGGCTTCGGTAAACGACGAATTTGCATTTGTACATCGAGTACATTGAGGCGTGGAACACCATCGTTTCCCACGTAACCACCGCGTCCTTTCACGTGCATGTCGCCACCTGAGCAGAACGCTTTGTCTCCTGCGCCGGTCAAGATGACCACTCTGACTTCGCTACTCTCCCGACAATAGCTGAATGCCTGACTCATTTCCCACGTTGTTAGAGGCGTGAAGGCATTGCGATAACGTTCGCGGTTGATGGTGATTTTGGCAATATGATTGTACATTTCGAAGAGGATTTCCTTGAAATCAAACCCTTCTATCTTTTTCCATTCTCTTGTTTTCATTGTTTGTTATTTGATAAATAGTATTCCTTGGATGCTTGATATGTCTGTCACTTCGTCTTTGATATTGAAGTAAAGGTAGTTAACGAGCAGCAACATGTTATCTCCTGTAGCATGGATTTGGGCGTTCTTTTGGTTCTCGGCAGCCGCTTCCAACTCTTTTTTAGAGAAGGTAAGGTCGTATTTCTTGTCGTTAGCCTTTACTGTGGTGATGATATTGTCGCCCTCTGTCTTCTTGATAGTGCAGTTTCCGTTCGTTATATAGACAAACGATTTGTAACCGTTGGGAAGGATTGTTGGTTTCTCTATAAGGGTATCTACGTTGTAGCTATTGATATTGGCGACGTTATCTCCCTCTGTAAAGTCGTACCAGAAGAAATAAGGGATACTATTTTTATTCCACAATTCTTCTTGTTGTTCTGCTCGGTAGTTCTCTGTCAGATAGCTACCTTTATCTATCAATACTTGTTTTTCCTCTTTAGACAAGGTCTTTATAAACTTACCAAGTGCTTTTTTAGTGATGGGTAACTTCACGTTGGGTGCTTTGGTAAGTATTTGTTTCACTTGATTCTTCATGGAATGTAGCGTGATATTGGCATAACTCTGCGGGCCTACCGAACTTAGCAAGGCTATTATGACAAACGAAACAGGTATAAGAAGCATACGACGACTCCTGTTTAGAATGAGATAAAGGCACACCGCATAGCACCAAATGTTGAATGTGAGTATATAAAGGCGTGCCACCGTAATGCCATAATCGCTGAGTCGACGGCCGATACCGATGGACATTAGCATCAAAAGGGGAAGTGCTGCTACCGGCAACCAGCGTAAAAGAGACTTATCAAACTTCTTTCCTTCTTGGAATTGTGAAGGATATAGCAATGCCATAATAGCCATTGTACCCAGCATCATTGCTGTTACCAACCATGAAACCCAACCATTTGGTAATTGCCAAGCTACTAAAATCTTGATGGTATAACCGTAAAGTGTAAGGAAATAGGCAAGAAGTAGAGGCACGAGTGCGTAATGTACGATGCCTAATAATACCGAAGAGAGACCTGTAGACGACTCATTGTGCTTCTTATCTTGTTCGGGAATGAATTGTAAAAAGATAAGTGGCAGTATGAAAGTGTAACATGTAAAGATAATATCTACTCTATATAGCCAACCTATATCGAATCCGAAGAGTTGTACGAAAGCCTCTATCAGAAGTTGAATACCTGCCATAAGCACGGTAGCAGCAAGTCCTGAGATGATAAGTCCTATCAATAAGCGATATGTAAAGTTCCATAATCCGAGTTCGTTTTTCCGTTTCAAGAACGATACAATGAATATCATGACTACCAGTACAAGTACTAAAGCTATCATAGTTGTAGCTTCTATCATATCGCCCGGCATGCAGTTGGAGAGCCAAAAGACCAGTCCGAACCACCCGATATGCAGCATTACCTGTATGGCTATGTTCAGTTCACGGTTTTTTACTTCCTCGCTCCATAGCCTTAATACCAAGGCCAAGAGCATGGCTGTGATGGGATAGTAGACAAAGAGAGTGGTAGATTGAGCTGTAAAGGTGCCGTCTAGATGGTTCAGATAGCAACATCCCATGGCCGATAAGACGGCAAAGAGGATTACAATGGGAAACCGTTGGCATCCAGCCAGCAGATTTTCCTTGATAGTTTGGATGGATAGATTCTTAAACATAGTGTTATTAATCAAATGAGTTAAACGTATTTGGCAAATTCATGAGTATCTGTCTCGGCATCGGTGAATACTTCTAAGAGCGACGGACGGTCAAAGTCAGAGGTCATCCACTCCTGCATAGCCGTGCCATTCAGTTCCTCTAGGTTATGAATAGCACGATATTCGATACCGTAACTTTGGCACAATCCTTTGGCTGAAGTGCGATGGGAAGCCATTACCAGTGGCTTTTTGGCAGGGCTGTTTTGTAGTCCGGAGAACTTATTAAAGATTCCTCCGCACCCGTTATTCAGTAATAGTATTCGGAAATTTCCGTGCAGATTTTGATTCCAAAGAGCGTTGGAATCATAGAAGAAGCTTAGATCTCCAATCACGCAATAGGTGGGGAGAGTGGCTATTAATGAGAATCCGGCAGCAGTGGAGAGACTTCCCTCGATACCGTTGACGCCCCGATTGCAACTCACATATGTCTCTGTAAACATATCGACCAACCTTACCGACATACTATTGGCGGCGTGCAGATGGTACGAGTCGGCCCCAGACAATTGCTTACAGAATTCCTTGACCACGGCTACCTGCGAATATTTTGGATTTAAAAGTTTTGTTTCGTTTGCCACCTTTGCAAATACTTTCTGCCATTTGGTATGGAATTCATGATTTGGAAGGCCATCTTCGAACTTTTGTTTGCGTTCGATGGCTGCGGCTATATTGTCTAGTATATATCCCGTCCGACCCTCTATGACGCGGTATAAGTTTTGGAATGTGTCATAAATGTCTCCACTTCGACTCACTGTCCAAGTCTTGGCCGTGGTGGCACGGCGCAAGAATTGCTTCAATTTTTTGCTCACCAGTGTTCCTTCAACGTACAAGATGGCATCGGGGCTATAATCTTCTTCCTGTTCCACAATGCCCAATACCTTATCTATATGTAAGGCCGGAGCAAAGGAAAGACTTTCATATATCACCGTGATATGGTCGCGTAAACGATTCAAACAGTCTTCGAGATAAAAGGCATTGAAGCGATCCATTTGCCCAATAACAATCATGGGGCGTTGCGAATTTAGGAATTCCCTTTCCAAACTTTGGTAACATTCCATGGCTTCTGTACCTTCGTCTAGCCGGAATACCCGCTCTGTAGGTAGGCTTTCGGTACTGAAATCGAATAGCGGTTCGCTAATCGGTACGTTGATATGTACCGGTGTGCCATCGCCTTTCTTGCATGTTATCAATACCTCATTGACCAATCGATTACATAACCAATGCTCTGCTGCGTCGTGAGGTTCGGGAAGTGACACTGCCTTCTTGACGAATTTTCCCAACGCATCGGCTTGTGGGAGGGTTTGACCGTCTTGTTGGTCAATCCAAGCTAAGGGTCTGTCGGCCGATATTATGATGATAGGAACATGCTGATAGTAGGCTTCTGCCACAGCCGGTAATACGTTTAAGAGTGCTGTACCCGATGTTACACATACCACAGTTGGCTGGTTTGTATATTGGGCAATGCCCAAAGCATAGAATCCAGCCGACCTTTCGTCGGTCACGGGGAAGCACTCTATCTGTGGACAGACGTCGAGATTGTGTACGATGGGGGCATTCCTACTACCCGGACAAACCACGGCATGTCTCACACCGTGCTCTATTAACAGAGCCGTGAGTATGTTGATGTTTTCTTTGTTGCTATACATTATCTATGATTTGTTGACGTGCAACATCGTATTCCCGAATGAGTCGACTCATGATGTCGGTCACAGAATCTATCTTTTGAATCGATGTTACAATCTGTCCAATCTCCAATTCTCCGTTCTCTATGTCGCCTTCGAAGATTCCACGTTTCGATGCTGCTTTGCCTAAGAGTTCGTGTAATTCCTCAGCTGAGGCTCCACGGTCTTCTGCTTCGACAATACGTGCATACAAATCGTTGCGAACCAATCGGGTAGGAGATAGTTTTTTCAAGGCCAACATGGTGTCGCCTTCTTCTAATAAAAGGCACTTGCGTTTGAAACTATCGGCCGCAGAACTCTCTTTCGATACGGCGAAGAGCGTTCCAATCTGTACACCTTCTGCACCCAAAGCACGGGCTGCGAGCATGGCTTGTCCGCTTCCGATACCTCCAGCAGCTATCAGTGGCAACGTCGTAGCACGTCGTACTAGAGGTAATAGTGTTATGGTGGTCGATTCCTCACGACCATTATGTCCGCCAGCTTCAAATCCCTCGGCCACCACAGCGTCTACTCCTGCTTCTTCACATTTGCGTGCAAACTTGCTACTAGAGACTACATGAGCCACCTTGATGCCTGCTTCGTGTAGTCTTGAAGTGTATTTCTTAGGGCTTCCGGCCGATGTAAACACAATCTTAACTCCCTCATGAATGATGATATCCATGAGTTCTTCTATCTGCGGATACATCAGTGGTACATTGATTCCCCATGGCCTTTCGGTGGCGTCTTGCATCTTATGGATGTGTTCTAACAACTTGTCGGGGTGCATGGAACCGGCTCCCAGCAGCCCCAATCCGCCGGCATTGCTCACGGCTGAGGCTAGTCGCCAACCGCTACACCATACCATCCCACCTTGGATGATGGGATATTGAATACCGAAAAGGTCGGTAATTCTATTCTGTTGTGTTGTCATATAGTAATCCTTTCATTGTGTCCATCTTTGCTTCCGTCTCTTTCCATTCCTGTTCGCAAATGCTGTCGGCCAACAAACCGCCCCCGGCATAGAGGCGATATTGATTGTTTTGTATCTGCATACAGCGCAACGATACGTATAAATGGGTTTCTCCCTGCGTGTCTATCGGGCCTACGAAACCGCTATAATAGCCACGTGGATGCGCCTCGTGGTCAATGATGAATTGCCTGCATATATCTTTCGGAATGCCACATACGGCCGGTGTGGGGTGCAGGCTGTCCAACAATTCTCCCAGTTTCTTTGTTTGTGGTAATCTAAAGTGGAAGTTGCTGCGCAGATGCACAAGATTGGCTGCACGCGTAGTATATGGACCTTCCTCGTTGAATTCGGCTCCGTATTTTCGCAGACAATCTTCTATATAGCGTGCCACATAGCGTTGTTCCTGTATATTCTTTTGGCTCCAGCGTATCTGTTCAGCCTCTCCGGGATGAGGCGGATTGTCGAAATCCATTTGCGAAGCGTCTAGTTGCATGGTTCCGGCCAGTGCCATGGTGTGCCATTCAAGTCCGTCTCCCTTGAGCAAAATTTCCGGTGTAGCCATCAACCACATACCACTTTTAGGTGTATATACCAATACCACCATCATATGAGGATAGCGTTGGCATGCTTGGATAAATAGTTCTTCAGCCGGAAGGCTGCTTTGTAGGTTGATTTCAGAGGAGCGGGCAAGTACTATTTTTCTGAAGTTTCCATGCTCTAGTTGCTCGTGGAAACGTTCAAATATGGTTGCATATCGCTTCTTGTCCTCTTCGTTCTCCGCATTCTCTAAGTGCTTGTAGGGATTATGAGTCCCGATTGGGAACTCTATTTGCTCAACTTCGTCAGGTTGTAAGAGTAGGATTGGGTGACTCGGTGTAGGCGAGAAAGGAGCCAATACAAAACCTTTTCGCCCATTCAAGTCGGCAACCGATGATAGTTCCAACGGTTGTCCACCGTGTTGTACCACCTTTATATAATGGTGGAAGTGTGGTAGTCGGTAGAGCGCAAAACTATTCATGCTTGCGTGGCGTCATTATATAATTGGTTACCTGTACGGTCGAAATGAGGTCACCATCATCATTTGTGATGTCTATATTCCATACATGTAGTGTTCGTCCTTTGCTTTTGATGCGGGCCAATGCTGTTACGCATCCACCGTAAGCAACAGCCTTCACGTGATTTCCACTCACGTTGATACCCACACATATCTTGCCCGGACAGAGAGCCATGCTGCCTACACCGGCCAGATTTTCGGCCAATGCCAACGAAGCACCGCCACTTAGGAAACCGAAGGGTTGCTTGTTGCGATCGTCTACTTTCATGCGAGCCATTACAGTATCAGGTTCCGGGGTAGAAAAAAACTCCATTCCCAATGTTTGGGAGAGTCCCGGTTCGTTCCCTCTTATTTCTTTTGTCTTTTCAATATCCATAGTTATTATTCATTATCATCGCAAAGATACTAAAACAGAATAAGAATTCCAAATAACGAGAGTTGAAGAACTGTATACATAGTAAGTTTGACCAAGTTGGAATTTTCATGGTAATGGAATGGTGGAATATTTGATATAAGTGCTTGTGGGCTACAGAATAATACTTATCTTTGCGCTCAACAATCTATTTATCTTAATGATATGCCGATGCTAAAAGTTCAGAATCTATCATTTGCAATGCGTTTTATCCGTATTCTTTGCCTGTAAGGCAACCCTTTATAATAGCCGGATGTTGGAGCGAAGCGGAAACTTCCGGGAAGATGGAATGGAGATAAAACCTGTCTGATAAGACAGCCCTACATATCGTTGATGGTGTATATAAAAGGAAAATACGATTCAAACATAATGCCATATTGACACAGCGCGCTGTCAATATGTCTTGCTTTGCTATTTGGTATATAACTTGCACCCTGCTTTATAGATTCAATAACAAGAACAAATTAAAGTAAAGGAGATAAGATTATGATGTACAGAAATTCATGGTTACCAGTTGTTTTCAATGATTTCTTTAACAACGTAGATATGCCAAAGGCCAACGCGACAGCTCCGGCCATCAATGTGAAGGAATCAGATGTTCAGTATACAGTAGAACTCGCAGCTCCGGGCTTGCGCAAGGAAGACTTCGACGTAAATATCAATGCCGACGGCGACCTTACCATCAAGATGGAAAACAAGCGCAATGTCAAAGAAGAAAAGGAGCATTATCTACGTCGTGAGTTCTCTTACGCTAAGTATGAGCAGACGCTTATCTTGCCCGATGACGTGGATAAAGAGAAGATTTCGGCTCGCGTGAACGACGGTGTGCTGACTGTGGAATTACCCAAGGTTAAGCATGAAGAGCAGAAAATTGCTCGTCAGATTGAGATTGGATAATGGCTCCAAAGAATTTTCAATAGGTAAAGCAACTTTCCATTAATAGGGAAAGAGATGTGGTAAATAGTTATAGATTGTAGAGGCGGTGCTGTGGCATCGCCTCTTTTATTTTATTGGTAGTTTAGTCTTTCAGATAATATATCTATTCATACGATAGGAAAGGTATCCCCCTTTCCCTACAAGAGAGTTTGGGTGAGGATGCTGCAATGACTCCCCAACATTGCTGCAAAGCCCAAACAGCATTGCTGCAGAGTCGAGACAGCAAAATTGCCGAGCCTTTGCAGTAGGCTAGTTAACAAGTTGTCGAGAAGCTATGTAGACAGGTTTGAATTGTCAAATAGATTTGTTGATGGATAAAAAGGAAACAGTAGAAAATGCAACAACGAGGAATCTTCCATATTGGAGAATTCCTCGTTGAGGTTATATGTGATCCCGTTGGGATTCAAACCCAAGACCTTCAGAACCGGAATCTGACGCTCTATTCAGCTAAGCTACGGGACCTAGATGCGATAACGTTGCAAAAGTAGAGAAAAAAAATGAATTACCCAAATCCCAATACTGAAAAAGCGGAAAGGCAAAATGGATAGTATCATAACGTAAACCAAAAACGAATAAATGGCTAACATAAAACAGTAATTATGTGTTTTTGTTGATACAAAAAGATAGAAATAGAAAAGTTTTTCTGTCTTTTTGCGAAAATTGTAGTGATAATACTTGTGTTTTTGCTATACAACTCTTATCTTTGCAACGTAAAAAGAGTAGATAAAAGAAAAAGATATGGGTAAACTAATCAAACCGGAGGGGTATAAGGCATTGCTCGATATGAGACAAACCGAGCAGGGTATTAAACTCATTAAAGAGTTTTTCCAACAGAACCTAGCCACGGAACTGCGTCTGCGCCGCGTCACGGCACCGCTTTTCGTGCTCAAAGGGCTTGGTATTAATGACGACCTGAACGGTGTTGAGCGCCCGGTGGCATTCCCTGTGAAAGACTTAGGGGATGCTCAAGCAGAGGTGGTACACTCATTAGCCAAATGGAAACGGTTGGCTTTGGCCGAATACGAAATAGAACCGGGCTATGGTATCTATACGGATATGAATGCCATTCGCGCCGATGAGGAATTGGATAATTTACACTCGCTCTATGTAGACCAGTGGGATTGGGAAGCTGTCGTGACTCAAGAGCAGCGCAATGTGGCATTCTTGAAGAATGTGGTGCGCCGAATCTATGCGGCCATCTTGCGTACTGAGTATTTGGCATGTGAGACTTATTCGCAGTTAAAACCTTTCCTACCCGAAGATATTCACTTCGTACATAGCGAGGAACTGATGCAAATGTATCCTGATAAGACACCAAAAGAGCGCGAAGATGCTATCTGTGAGAAGTATGGAGCCGTGTTTATCATCGGTATTGGTGCCAAGTTGAGTAATGGAGAGAAGCACGATGGGCGTGCTCCCGACTATGACGACTGGTCTACCATGGGCGAGAATGGTATGCCGGGGTTGAATGGTGACATATTAATATGGTATCCGGTGCTAGGGCGTAGCTTTGAGTTGTCATCCATGGGTATTCGTGTTGACAAAGAAAGCTTAAAGCGTCAACTTGAAATAGAGGGTAAGGAAGACCGCGAGAAACTTTACTTCCACCATCAATTATTAACCGATCAACTGCCGTTGAGCATTGGTGGCGGTATCGGACAGAGTCGTCTTTGCATGGTGATGCTGCACAAAGCGCACATCGGAGAAATCCAAGCTAGCATTTGGCCTGAGTCAATGCGCGAGGAATGTAAGCAGGTTGGGATGCCTCTTATTTAAACTGTGAGAATATAAAACAAACGCGGACAATCTTTTGATGAGATTGTTCGCGTTTTGTATGCAGCGATATTAGCTAAGTCAATTCTAGGTCGAGTGCCACTCGTAGTTTCTCCATCGCCGGATACTTGCGCCGCACTTCGTCGTAGATTTCGCGTTTTGTCAATATCTTGGTCACCTCTTCGGCTTTGGCCAAACGTAGACTTAGGTCTATATTTCCATTGTGCAACGCCTTGGCTATCGTCACTTTGATACGTGGCTTGATATCTTGTATCTGATTCAAGAGTATCTGATTGTCTACGATAACTTCGATGTTGGGGTAGTCGGTGATGCGTGGTCGCATGTTCTTCATGCGCGAAGCCATGCCTGTCATCGATTGTGGCATGCGGTTACACATAGACAACCATTGCAATTCCAAGTCTTCTTGACTGAACTCATTGTTCTCGCCGCTGTTGGTAATTGTGACTTCTTGTTCGGCTACCTTGTCCGGACCGTTTCTCAATTCCTTAAATGTGAAGCCCAACTTGTTAAGTTTAAGGCGCGGCTTTTGGACTGTAGATGCACTTTCTGTGGCTGCATGGGGAGCTTCTGTGGGCTTTTGTGGCTCGTTATGGAGCTGTGCTGCCACTTTTGCTCTGTCTGTACGCCATGCTCCACCGGTATTCGTTCCAACCCCGGCCACCTGCGATGCCGGTTTAGGTGTGGAAGAAATTAATTTCTTAAACAGGGATTTTAATCTGTGAGGGCTACGCCCCGCGCCTGCATCTTCGTCGGCTGGCTGCGTGAGTTGAGCCACTTGAATCAGCGTAAGTTCCACCAATAGACGCTTATTACTACTTTGTCGGTAGTTGATATCGCATTGATTCATTAACTTCAAGGCGTTGTATAAGAATCGAGTAGGGCATTTGGCTGCCTGTTCTTGGTAATGTTTACGCTGTTGTTCGCTCGCTTCAAGCAGTGGAATGGTTTGGTTGTCCTTGGCCATTAGTACATTACGTACATGACTGGCTAACCCTATGATGAAGTTACCACCGTCGAATCCCTTGCTGATAACGCTGTTGAGCAGCACCATAATGTCGCTCACTTTGTTCTCAAGAGCCAAGTCTATCACCTTGAAATAGTTCTCGGTGTCGAGCACATTCAAGTCTTCGAGCACCTTGTCGTACGTCAAGTTTCCCATACAGAAGCTTGCAGCCTGATCGAAGATAGACAGTGCGTCGCGCATACCGCCATCAGCTTTCTCTGCAATAATTTCCAGTGCACGCTCTTCGTAGGTGATTCCTTCTTTCTCGGCAACCATCTTCAAGTGATTGATGGTATTGGAAACGCTCATCCGTTCGAAGTCGTATATCTGGCAACGGCTTAAGATTGTGGGTAGAATCTTGTGCTTCTCAGTTGTCGCAAGGATAAAGATGACGTGTGAAGGGGGCTCTTCCAATGTCTTTAAGAAGGCGTTGAAAGCTGCCGTGCTGAGCATGTGTACCTCGTCAATAATGAACACTTTGTAGCGTCCAACTTGCGGGGGAATGCGCGTTTGTTCCATCAAAGCCTTAATATTCTCGACCGAGTTATTACTTGCTGCGTCCAGTTCGAAGATGTTATACGAACGCTGTTCATTGAACGAACGGCAACTCTCGCATTCGTTACAAGCTTCCCCGTCCTCGCGTGGATGCTCGCAATTGATGGCTTTAGCGAAGATACGGGCACACGTAGTCTTCCCCACACCACGCGGACCACAGAATAAATAGGCGTGTGCAAGCTTACCGCTCTTTACCGCATTCTTCAATGTGGTGGTCAAAGCAGATTGACCTACCACAGAATCGAAGCTCATAGGACGGTACTTACGCGCCGAAACGATGTATTCTTCCATCTCGTTTTTAGGTTTTACAGTGTCCTGCAAAGATACCATTTTTATCTGAAAAGTCGGCAATATAGTGCGAGATTAAGATGCCGACTCTTTGAAATGATAAGGGAAAGATGCCGGTTTAAAATACAAAACCGAGGTTGATATGGAAATAGAATTGGTTGGTTTTGCTCGCGAAACCAAGGCTTGCGCCGAGTGGTCCAAGCATGCTGTTGTAGTAATATGAGGCTTGATAACCCATCATTGGACCACGGTCGAGCAATCCTCTCAACTTTTCGGCATGCTGTGCCCCTGTTATTTTCAGCATCACATAGTTGTTGTCAGCGATGCGTTGTTGTAGTTTGAGTTGCAAACCGATGAATTGGTTGTCGGTAAATTCCACATATCCCATGCCGGCAAAGGGCATTTGGCGGTCAAAGTAATGGGAGTTCCAGTCGCCACCGATGGTATTTCGTTTCACACCGGGGATGTTTGAACCGAATAACAACCGTCCGTAGAGCATGGGCTGTAGGGTTAATCGGTTGGTCAAAGGGAATGCCCAGCGCCATGAAGCATTCAATGCGCTGAAGCCAATATGCCCATTATAGTGTGCAAAATTATCGGTGTAATACCCATATCCGGCCTCCATATTGGCACCATGAGATGGGAAATACCAATTGTTTTCGGAGTTATAAGTCACATGGGCATGGTAGCTTAGGAGATGAAGATGGTGTACTGTCGAGAAATCGGAAACGATATCTTGGTTTGACAGGATGTCGTGAATGGAGTAATAGTCGAAGTGTGGACCTATGGTAACGTTGAAATTGCGAATATTAAAGTCGAATACATTTAGGTAAACGGAGTGTTGATTGTAGGTGACATTAAAGATTCTGTTTCCCCGTTCGTTCACATTGATGTCGTTATGTTGGAAGATATAGGAGAGCATCATGCGTCCCCAAGCGTATGGATGAATCGAGAAATCACCCCTTCCCATGATTCTTTTGCCGAGTCGCATGGTGAAGTCGGCAGTCATAGGAACGTTTTTGCTCTTGACGAAAAAGCCTGCATTAGCTTGCAAAGCTACGATTTCTTCGGTGTCGAAACGTACTCCTAAATTCAGTTTCGTAGCTTTCTTGGCATTTGCAACGACGTGTATGTTGTAGCTATCGCCCGCTTGTTGATAGTCCACATAGGCATCGTCGTAGTACAAGTCTATCCGCATTGTATTCACAACTTTCTCCATATAGCCCATCGAGATACTGTCGCGATGGTTTAATCTGTACTGTCGTTCAAGGTAATTACGGTCTGCTGCATCCACACCCTCAAAGGTAATACTGCCTAGTTTCATTCGTTCGGGCAGGGGAGAGGCATGTTGTAAAGGCTTGGCAGTGGGCTGATAATCAGCTGAAAGCCCCAACTTAGCCTTCAAAGCCAGCAATTCATCCCAGTGTTTTAAGGCGTCTGCTTCACCTCGTGCTATCAATGTATCGATGGCTGCGTGGGTAAAACTGGCAGCTGAATAGCCGCTGATGTTGGCCTTGATGAGCACATCGGTGTTGGCAATATTCTCATCGTACTTGTTTTTACAGTTCACAGCTACTATCTGACTGATTACAGCTGCACCGTTAGATAGGTCGTCTGCGGTCTTGGGTGAGCCTTGAACGGTTACTCCTATCACGTAGTCGGCACCCATTTCGCGAGCAATATCCACCGGATAATTGTTGCGTAGACCGCCATCAACCAGCACCATATTGCCCTTTCTGATTGGAGAAAACACTCCCGGAATAGCCATACTGGTGCGCATAGCCTCTGCCAATACACCGTGATGGAAAACGTATTCCGTGTTATCTACGATGTTGGTAGCCACGCATGCAAAAGGAATGGGAAGCTTATTGAAATCTATTGAATCACGATAAGCAGACGTTAGTTGAGCAAAAAGTTTCGATAGATTCTTCCCGCGGATAAGTCCTGAGACACTACCGGAGCGTTTTGAGAAGATCATGTCGCGTGTCAATAGATAGGTATTTTGTTTCTTTCGGTTGGCAAGTGTACTGCTGCTCACGTCTGCTTTATCCGAAAGAACGAACGTCCAGTCTTGCTTTCTTACTAGAGAATCGAGCGTATGGGCATTGTATCCCACTGCGTATAGACCACCGATGATGCTTCCCATAGATGTACCGGTAATGATGTCGACTGGAATTCCGGCTCTTTCTATCACCTTGAGAGCACCGATATGAGCCATACCTTTGGCTCCACCACCCGACAATACGACGGCTACTTTCGGGCGTTTCTCACTGATGGGTTGTCCCCATAGGGTTGTAAATACAGTTGTTAGAGCTAAAAGTAGTGTTAATCGTCGCATGGTATGGTGGTCTTAAAAGTGTTTATTCGTGAGTAGCAAAGCGTTGCTCGGCCATTTGTTCATACTTTGTTCCGGGTCTACCGTAGTTAGCATAGGGATAAATACTAATGCCACCACGCGGTGTAAAGATTCCCGTCACCTCTATATATTTAGGACTCATGAGCCTAATGAGGTCTTTCATGATGATGTTGACACAGTCTTCATGGAAGTCACCGTGGTTTCTGAAGCTGAATAGATAGAGCTTCAAACTCTTACTTTCCACCATTTTCTCAGCTGGAACATAGGATATTCGAATCTCGGCAAAGTCGGGTTGACCGGTAATTGGGCACAGTGAAGTAAATTCAGGGCAATTGAATCTCACCCAATAATCGTTCTCCGGATGCTTGTTTTGAAATGTTTCGAGTACCTCAGGAGCGTAGTCCATGCGATAGCGGGTTGCAGAACCTAGTGCCTGCAAACCCTCTTCTTCGCGTGTATCTTGTTGTTTGATTGCTTGGTTTTCCATATTTTGATCATCTCATTTTAGATATTCAACAACTTAAACACGTTGTAGTTGATACCATCATCGTAGGCGTCTTCGCCTTCATGTCGCTTGACAGCGCGTACCACACGGATGGTTAACGGCAATGCAACGACTTCGTACAGTGTCTTGAGTATCACTTGTCCAATCATCAACACGGGTAGTTCATCGGTTGGTACGATTCCTGAGAGTGCCAAGGGAAAGAAGATAATAGAGTCAACACTCTCTCCGAACACCGTACTAAGGATGGCACGAGCAGAGAAATTCTTTCCTTTTGATGAAATTTTCATGCGACTCATCACGTAAGCATTGACGAACGAACCGCACAGGAAAGCGGTAAATGAAGCGGCAGCGATGCGTGGTGCCAAGCCAAACACGGCGTGGAAGCCGGCATCATTGGTCCAATATGGAGCACCGGGAATCCAATCGCAGAGTGCACCAAGCGTCACAAAGAAGAAGTTCATGGCAAATCCTATCCATATCAACAAGCGTGCTTTGCCATAGCCCCACACCTCGCATACGCAGTCGTTAATAATGTATGAGACGGGGAAGACAATGAGTCCACCGGTCAAACTAATTGCACCTGTGGTATAACCACCCGGTAATGTGAAAGGACCTACTGCGATTTGCTTTGTTTCGAGTACGTTTGCCGCAATTAGACAAACACAAAAGAGTATGCTGAAAAGCATAAACAGCACACTCACCATGTTACGTTTCTTTTCCATTTTCTTGTTTTTTACGAGGTTTACCAAGCACTCGGTTCTTATTTAAGCGGTTGCAAAGTTAATCATTATCAGCGACGTAGGCAAGCAAAAGTCCGATAATCGTAACTTAGCACTTGCTTTATACCACTTGATAAAGCAAGTAACTCAGATAGCCGACGAACGTAGCTGTGAGGATAGCTCCTTCCCATCGGGCGATGGTATACTTGGTGAAGGAGAACAACCACAGCATAATCATTGCCACTACCATGACCGATAAGTCGGTTGTGGTGATGCCTTGAATTATCATCGGTGAGATGATGCCGGTGAGACCAAGGATGGCCAAGATATTGAACACGTTGCTCCCTAACACATTACCAATGGCAATGCCGCTTTGGCCTTTGCGTGCCGATACTACACTAGTGGCTAGTTCGGGCAGTGAAGTTCCTCCGGCAACAATCGTCAAACCTATCACTGCATCGCTTACACCTAGTGTATGTGCCACGTTGGTGGCTCCGTCTACGAAGATGTTGCTGCCAACTATCAAGCACACCAAGCCTAGAAGCAAGAATCCTATGGCTTTCCATACGTTCATGGGGTGCCGGTTTGCTTCTTTCGTAGCGCCGTTTTCACCCTTCGCCTCTTTCAGAGTCACATACATAAAGATAGCAAGTAATGCTAATAAAATACCGGCATCGATGCGTGAAATGTTACCGTCCATACACATCATCAGTAGTACTACAGCTGCCACGAGCGCAAACGGAATATCCATTTTCACCGTAGAGTGCAAAATAGTCATGGGAGTGACCATCGCAGCTACGCCCACAATGAGCAGTGAATTGAAGATATTGCTACCCACAATATTGCCCACTGCCAAATCGGGTGTGCCTTTAAGAGCTGATACAAGACTCACACAAAACTCCGGCATGGATGTTCCCATGGCCACAATTGTGAGTCCGATAACGATTTGAGGGATATTCATTCTCTCGGCTAAAGCCACGGCTCCGTCGGTCAAACGGTCGGCTCCCCACAGCACCAGTACGATGCCGGCAAGGATAAAAACGATATTCAGTATCATAATGTCGGCAAATTTAGGTAAAAAACATGATATTCTTTAAACTCCATATTATCTTTATGAGTACAAAGAGTTATCTATTTGTCAACTCAAACTCGTCTACTTGTCAACTCATTCATTAGCTTCATATCTTGTAATCTTGTCTACTTGT
>NZ_KQ960662.1:85609-86025 GCF_001553265.1 Prevotella sp. DNF00663
ATCTTGTAATCTTGTCTACTTGTCAACTCGTTTACTTGTTAACTACTTGCCTGCAAGGCCAAGGCAACATCGCTGTCAAGTCCATGCAGCATTACTGAAAAGCCGAGACAGCGATGCTGGGGAGCCGCTGCAACAGCCCTACCCCAGCCCTCCCCAAAAGGGGAGGGAGATGGTTTTAAGTGGATAAGTGGACGAGTTGAGATTTCAGTTTTTAAGTCTTTGAGTTGATGAGTTATTGGTTGAGTTTGAAAGTTCATGAGTTTTTGAGTTGAAAAGTATTGGGTTAGGATTGAGAGATAGGGAATTTACTGCTTGAAAGGCAGCCGATTCGTTGCCATAACTCTAAAGCTTCCGGCTCTGAAAATGTGGTATATATCCTGCTCGTGAGGGTGTGTCAAAATTGATATACTCTCTTT
>NZ_KQ960663.1:0-863 GCF_001553265.1 Prevotella sp. DNF00663
TTGAAGGTTACGGCTGTGCCTTTATCGCCGTCACTCTTACCGCCGCCATAGGCGAGGTCGTTGTCGGACAGGAGACGAGCATGCCCAATGAGGCAAATATGCCTGACAATAATAAAAACTGCGATGATTTCATTGTTTTATTTCTTTTTTGTTTGCATAGTCATTAAAAAAAACACGACAGGCAAGAACGCCTGACTTTACCGTCCGTCCGCCTGAGGGAGCGTGCACGGCATCAGTCTTCTCAACCCAACCACATGTTGAATTCCTATTCGAAGACGAGGTCGGTGTTGTCAGTATCTTCTGGGGGGGGTACTATTGTGTAGGGTGGCTTGCCAGCATCGCCGCCTATCCTCATCTTGGGGCTAGTAACCATGATTTGCGATTCGACATCCACCTTGATTACTTTTATCCAAGGCTTGACATAGGGCTTTTTCTTGGATTCTTTTTTGTCCAAACTCTTTTTGTCCATAATTTTTTCTTTTTTATTATTAATAATATTAGTTACTTGTTTTTTAAGGTCACACGGGAACTATGGTATCACCAACGCGGAGGTTGCCTCGCGCCATTCCTCCCAGTCCACGTCCATGTCGGTCAGGGCGCGTATGGCAAGGCGTTTGCCTGCCGAGTCGCCGACAAGGCCCTGGCGGAAATGAGTTTCTGGAACAAAGCGCACACAGATGCCGTTGATTTGGGCGGCCGATACTTTTTCGCGCGTATCGACTCTGTTGTTGGCGGCACTCGGCAGCAGGCAGGGCATACTCTACGTCGGTTGCCATAACCCTGACTTCAGGTTTTGCATAAACCGATTTTTTCTTCATCAAAGTTCCTCCCTAAAATTATGCACCACCTCTTGGTAAGAGGTG
>NZ_KQ960663.1:963-113375 GCF_001553265.1 Prevotella sp. DNF00663
TGCACCACCTCTTGGTAAGAGGTGTGGGAACGGGAGGAAATCCTCTTGGTAAGAGTATCTGTCTGTAGTACCAATGCAGCGTATCGTCCTGTTTATGGGCATGTTTTGCAAAACATGGGAATCTGAAAGGATATTTTTCCGTACTTTTTGCTATGTTTGAGTTAACAAGAAGAAAAAATAATCTGCAAAATATCTGAAAGTATGAAATAAAAAACTTAACTTTGCATCCGATTAAATATTTTATTCCACCTCTTACCAAGAGGTGGTGCAAGGATTTCCAACAACAGTTTTTCATTGGCTTTTGCCACCTGCTGGTCGTCTATGCCACGGATATAGATGAGCGTGGTGTGGGTATCACTGTGTCCCAAAGCCTGAGAAATGACAGGTAGGGACACGTTGTGGCGGTAGGCCATGCTTGCCCACGAGTGCCGGGGGACATAAGAGGACAGGTGAGTTTCGATGCCCGATTTCATGGCAAGCGTTTGCAGGGTGCGGTTATAGTTGTGCAATGCCGTGGAGTAGCGACGTGGGCGGAGGTGTTTGCCGCCGCCCCTATAAAGTATCGGGAAGAGATAGTCGGTATCCTCACAGGCATATCTGTCAAGAATGTTCTGCATGAATCCCTCAATCTTCACGCGTACCTGACGGCCTGTCTTACGACGGCAATAGGTTAGTACGCCATCCCTGACCTGTCTTTTTTGTAGCCGTGCCATGTCGGCGAAGGGCATGCCCATGGCGCAAAATGAGAAGAGGAACAGATCGCGGACAAGGGCCTGTGAGGAGTCGGCGGGAAGTTCGAGGGCCTGCAGCTTGCGGAGGTCGGGCGCGCCGATGCTCCGCTTCACGGTGCGGTCGTTGCCCGTGAAGGCGTTCCGGAACGGATTCTTGTCCTTTACCTGCCGTCGTGCCACCGCCTTGTTGTAGATGGCACGCAGCGAGCGCAGGTAGCACGACGAGGTGTTGGGGCATACACCGTTCTCGTGGAGCCACCGCTCATAACACGCTACAAGCCGGCAGTCGATGCCCGACAGCGGCATGTCTCTACCACCGCCAAAGCGAATGAACGACCGCACGGCAGTCTGGTAGTTTGCAACGGTGGAGGAACTCATGCCCCGTGAGGCAACGGGAAGGAAGGTGGAGAGGGAAGCCTGCTTTTTTGCAACCGCTCTGTTCTGTTCCCTCTTTGCAATAGCGTCCCGCCTTTTTTCTTTCTCCGAAAAGCGGGCTCGTTTCTTTTTCCTTGACTTTTTTCTTTCAGGAAGTCTGCCTATGGGCAAAATGAGCCTTCCTGCTTTCCCGATGAATGAAAACATCTTTCTGATTGTCATAACTTTTAATTGTGAAAGGGTTTATATCATCAAGATAATAAACTTCTCGTTTGTTTCCTTACCTTTGCAGGTAATTATTTTAAGAACAGCAACATGAGGACATACGATAAATCGCCCCTAACGTTCAAAGAACAGATAGAACTGCTCAGACATTAGAGAACCTGACAACTTTCCTTTTTGCTCTGTTGCTTTATAGATGTGTGTTGTTAAAAAAGTCCAAAGGCTAGAATGTATGTAGAAAAAAAATACTACCTTTGAATAATCATGACCTTATCGGTGTACCATACGTGTCATAAACGGCTGATAGAGAGGTTGTTATTGGT
This sequence comes from Prevotella sp. DNF00663, assembly GCF_001553265.1. GTDB lineage: Bacteria > Bacteroidota > Bacteroidia > Bacteroidales > Bacteroidaceae > Prevotella. The sequence goes on from NZ_KQ960663.1 coordinate 2,615, forward strand.
AGTCTTTTGGATTATCAATCTGTCTCTTTGCGTTGCGTGTACTCATTCAAATCATCAAATTGTGGATGAATTGAATGCTCGTTCGTATGCTTTCCATTACCGTGATTTGGATTCAACTTTAAAGTATGCCAACAAGGCTTATGCTTTGTCCCATGGTTATGCCGACGGGCGGGCGGAGGCACTGAATAACTTGGCTTTTGTCAGCATGGTCAAAATGGACTATAACCGTGCTGCCCAATATTTGTCAAAAGCTCAAGACGCTACCGATAATCAGGTAGAATTATTGGTGGCTGATGTCCAGTTTATGCGTTTATGCCAGCGACAATCCCGGAACAAAGATTTTTATAAATACCGTGAACGTGCTTCTCTTAGATTGAAGCGTATCAATGAAGAGGTCGGGACATTGAATGTTCGCCAGCAGATGCGTGTAGCTTATGCACAGAGCGAGTATGCTATTGTGGGGTCTACCTATTTCTATTATGTGGGCCTGTCGGCGCCTTCTCTCAAGGCAATGGCACGCATTGACCCTAACGGAATCGTATCTAAAGACACCGCCCAGCTACTATCTTATTATTATAATGTAGGTTCTGGTGGTATTATCACGCGTGGAACGGAAGAGGAAATCAGTCAGACGGAGTTCGATTATTTGGTGCGTTGCTATATCATGTCGCGCGAAAACGACTATCCTTATTGGGAAGCTAATTCTATGCAAGCTATCAGTGAGCATTTGAAATCACCTCAATCGGCTCAGCGACTGATTAAGAATAATCTCCCGGCAATTAAATATCTCAATGTAGATCAAATGCCCGACTCGCTTTTGGCAGGCAATTTGGCACAGCGTGCGTTAGCTTTGTTTAAGCAATATGGTGATGTTTATCAGATAGCAGGTGCTTATCGAACGTTGGCAGAGTGCTATTGGGGACAGAAAGATTATCGTTCTGCTATCATTTGTTTGAACGATGCGTTGAACTCAGATACCGTTATCAATCGTGCGCCCGATCTAGTTGCGTCTATTCGAGAGCAATTAAGTCTTGCCTTTTCGGCTATTGACGACAAGCCACAGAGTGATTATAATCGCAATATCTATTTGGATATACAAGAGATGACACGCCAAGACCGATTGCTAGAGGCACGTGCTGCACAGCTCGACCAGTCGTCGCAAGTATTGAATCTGATGATTGTTGCTGTGGTTGTGACGATAGTTTTGATTATCGCATTGCTTATCGTATTCAGTCGAATGCGTAAGCGCAAAGACCAAGAATTAGATACCGAGAATCTGTTTGAGCCATTGGAGCAGTGGAATAGGCAGTCTGAACAGCAGCTAGTAAGCCAACAGAATAAACTGGATGAGATAGAAGAGGAAATCCAGATGATGCACTTCCGCATATTGGATAATCGTAAGCGAAACTTAGAACAGCGTGCCAAGATAGCACTAGTCAATAGTATCACTCCATTGATAGACCGTATTTCCAATGAAGTTCAGCGACTTACAAATTCTCATGAAGATGAGGATATGCGTCAAAAACGCTTGATGTATATCTCGGAGTTGACGAGTCAAATTAATGCCTATAATGATAAATTGACTCAATGGATACAGTTGAAGCAGGGACAATTGAACCTTCACATTGAGAGTTTCAAACTACAAAATTTATTTGAATTACTCAAAAAAGGTGGAATGAGTTTTGCCATGAAAGGCATTACTTTACAGGTGGGAGACACGGATAGTGTTGTTAAGGCCGATAAAACATTGACCCTGTTTATGCTTAACACGTTGACAGACAATGCACGTAAATTCACTCCGAAAGGTGGAACGGTGTCTGTGTGCAGCCGTTCGGCCTCTGATTATGTTGAAATCTCCATATCTGATACCGGTGTAGGTATGGATGAAGAGCACATTGCTCACATTTTTGACCATAAACACTTACTTGATGAGAAAAAGATAGAGACATCAGAGAAATCTCATGGTTTCGGCTTGATGAATTGTAAGGGTATCATTGATAAGTATCGCAAGGTGAGTCAAATATTCAATGTGTGCTCTATCAGTGTGGCCAGTGAGGTAGGGAAGGGTAGTGTATTTTCTTTCCGACTGCCTAAAGGGATTAGTCGGATTCTTATATTTGCCATCTTATTGTTGGCACCAAAAGAGATGAATGCTGCGAATAAGGACTTATCTATAGCCTTACAGTATTCTGATTCAGTATACGATAGTAACGTTCGTGGGGATTATAGTCGTACGCTCGTTTATGCCCAAAAGTGTATTGACGCTTTAAATGCATTCTATCTGTCCAAGAAAATGGGTACACCTTATCAGATGAAATTGTATGATAATGGAGATATACCGGCCGAACAGATTTGGCTTGAAGATGGTTTGCGTACCAATTATGATGTGATATTAAGGGTAAGAAATGAGAGTGCAGTGGCAGCTTTGGCCTTACATCAGTGGAAATTGTACCATTATAATAACAAAGCTTATACTCAGTTGTTTAGGAAACGTTCGGCAGATAGAAGCTTGGGAAACTATGTGACGCTGATGCAACGGTCGGAAACCAATAAGAATGTTGCTATTGCTATTTTGATAATTCTGCTGTTAAGTATCTTACCGGCTTATTATTTCGTTTACTATAGGCATCGCCTTTATTATCGTTTCTGTGTAGAAAAGGTGCGCAAGATAAACGAAGTGTTGTTGTCGAGCATGACTCCTGAGGAGAAATTGACATTGATTCAAAGGATGTGGAAAGGACTGAATCATCCTTTACATCCCCGTTATGCAGGATTAAATGCGCTTGTAAGTCAGGTGCAATTGTCGCTAAGCCAAAGTATCCAGCACAATCAAGAGACAGAAAACAGATTGGAACTGGCCGAAGATGAGTTGAATAGGACTCGTTACGAAAGCGATCGGCTGTATGTAAGTAATAGTGTGCTAGATAATTGCTTGTCTACATTGAAGCACGAAACCATGTATTATCCGTCTAGAATCAAGCAATTGATAGACGATAAAGGAGACTTGCAGGTTATAAAAGAAGTCGTAGATTATTATAAAGAGCTGTACATGTTGCTGAGTATGCAGGCTATGCGACAGATTGATAGTAATGTTACGATAGACGATGACATTCTTAAATACTTGCTAGATAAGCTCCGTAAGTTGACCGGAACATCCAATTTGCAGTTGGAAAGTAGGGAGCGTGATGGCATTTATAGCATTGTAACAGTTGAAATTCCGCAGTTAGAATTGTCTGATAAAGAATGTTTGGAACTCTTTACGCCTTCTTCTGTAAATATAGAATATATGATTTGCAGGCAGATAGTGCGCGAGATTGGCGAGACGACAAATGCAAGAGCCAGTGGAATACAAGCACGGCATAGCGCTGTAACTGGTGGTATAGCCATTGATATTGTATTACCTAAACAGATAGCAGATAAATTAAAATAACCGAATATGAATAATTTCAAGATTGTAATAGTAGAAGATGTCCCTCTGGAACTGAAGGGAACGCTTGGTATTATCCGTAATGATATACCGGAAGCGGAAATACTTGGAACGGCCGAAAACGAACAGGCGTATTGGAAACTGATGAAACAAAACTTGCCGGATCTTGTCTTGTTAGACTTAGGATTGGGTGGATCGACGACCGTAGGTGTGGAAATATGCCGACAGACCAAGCAGTCTTATCCCCTAGTTAAGGTGCTTATATTCACAGGTGAAATATTGAATGAGAAGCTATGGGTGGATGTTTTGGATGCCGGATGTGAGGGTGTCATCTTGAAAAGCGGTGAGTTGCTCACGCGTGGGGATGTATCTAGCGTAATGGATGGGAAAAGATTGGTATTCAACCAGCCTATTCTAGAGAAGATAGTGGAGCGTTTCAAGCGTAGTGTGAACAATCAATTGATGCGTCAAGAGGCTTTGGTCAACTACGAGATTGATGAGTATGATGAGCGTTTTTTACGCCATTTGGCATTGGGATATACCAAGGAGCAAATTACAAACTTGCGTGGTATGCCGTTTGGAGTAAAGAGTTTGGAAAAGAGACAAAACGAGTTGGTGCAGAAAATGTTCCCCGATGGAAACGGAGGAATGGGAGTAAATGCCACAAGATTGGTGGTACGGGCTTTTGAATTAAGAATCCTTGATATAGATAATCTACGTCCTGATGAGGAATAGTTACCGAATATGGGGCTTTGTGACACTGGGTTTACTGTTGGCTCAGTTTGTTATTATATTACTGTCGTGGCTGGTTACTGCAGCCATGCCGGAAGAACCGTTGCGCTCTTTATTGAGTAGTGAGGGAGTGAGATGGTACTTCGGCCATATGATAGAGAATTTTTCATCTCCTTATCTTAGTTGGTTATTGTTGCTATGTGTGGCTCTTGGCGCTGTTAAAAGTAGTCGTATTTTCAGTATTAAGTTCCCTCTGACGTTTCGACAACGCCTTGCTTTGCAACTTGTAGGAGTGGAGTTATTAATCTTCCTTGCCATTATTGCATCTTTGACACTGCTACCTCATGCCATTCTGTTGAGTGTTACGGGGCATTTATATCCCAGCAGTTTTTCGCAAGGAATTATTCCTATTGGTGCATTTGCGCTAATAGCATTCTCTATTAGTTATGCTGTTGTCTGCGGAGAAGTGCAAAAGATAGAGGATGCTTTTAGTATGTTAACTGCCGGTATTATTACTGCTGCACCGCTATTTGTGGTTTATCTCTTAGCGGTGCAGCTGTATGCCTCTGCTGTTTTCATGTTGACTGTGAATTAAGCAAATTCTGCTAGTTCCAGCCAACGCATTTCCTTGGTATCTAATTCATCCTTGAGCAGAGGCAACTCTTTACTTTTTTCTGTAAGCTCTTCTACACTTAACGTGCCACTACACAAGGCTGTCTCAATGTCTTTTATCTTTGTTTCTAAGGCAGAAATGTCTGCTTCTAATTGCTCGTATTCTCTCTTTTCCTTGAAAGAAAGCTTTCGTTTGGTGACATTATGGTAGTCGTTTTTGGTAGTTGTGGTTGTCTGTGAAGTTGCCTTCTCTTCCTTTTGCGATTTAAGGGCGTTGTATTCTCTATATTGTGTATAGTTTCCGGGGAAGTCTTGTACCTCTCCATCGCCCTTGAATACCAAAAGATGGTCTACAACTTTATCCATAAAGTAACGGTCGTGACTCACTACAATGACACAACCGGGAAAGTCTTGCAAATAAGCTTCTAGTATTTGGAGTGTCTGGATATCTAAATCGTTAGTAGGTTCGTCTAATACTAGGAAGTTAGGATTCCTCATGAGTACGGCACATAGATAGAGTTTGCGACGCTCTCCACCGCTCAATTTGTATACGAAGTTATGTTGTTCTTCAGGCGAGAACATGAAGTGTTGCAGGAATTGGCTTGCTGTAAGATGCTTACCTCCACCAAGATCGATGTATTCGGCAATGTCTGTGATGACGTCAATAACCTTCTGTTGCTCGTCGAATTGCAGTCCCTCTTGTGAGAAATAGCCGAAACGCACGGTCTCGCCAATATCAAACTTACCGTTGTCGGGCTGTATTAAGCCCAGTAACATCTTGATAAAGGTGGATTTACCGGTTCCATTATTACCTACGATTCCCATCTTTTCGAATCGTGCAAAGTTGTAGTAAAAATCTTTGAGAATCACTTTCTCTGAGCTCCATGCTTTTGATACATATTGGCACTCAAAGATTTTAGATCCTATATATACATTTCTTGCTTTCAGTCGAACCTGTCTTTCTTCGATTCTTTGTTTGGCTTTGGCTTCCAATTCATAGAAAGCTTCTTCGCGATAACGTGCTTTGTGTCCACGTGCTTGTGGCATACGGCGCATCCATTCCAACTCCGTTTTATACAGATTGTTGGCTCTTGCTATCTCGGCTCGTGTGTTGTCTATGCGTTCTTGGCGTTTTTCCAGATAATAAGCATAGTTACCCCGATAAGTATAAGTCTGCTTGTTGTCGAGTTCTACGATGAGATTGCATACCCTGTCAAGGAAGAATCTGTCGTGTGTAACCATCAAAAGAGTCTTATTACCTCGCAACAAATAGCCTTCAAGCCATTCTATCATGTCAAGGTCGAGGTGGTTGGTAGGCTCGTCAAGAATCAAGAAATCCGGTTCGGTGGTAAGCACATTAGCCAATGCGACACGTTTTTGTTGGCCACCACTCAGCTCTCCCATCTTCTGATTCATGTCGCTGATTTTAAGCTGAGTGAGTATTTGTTTGGCCTTGAGCATCTTTTCTTCAGAGCCATGATGATTGAAACAAGCATCAAGGACTGTTTCTTCCGGGGCAAAGGCAGGGGATTGTTCTAAGTAGCCAATCTTCAAATCATTGCGATAAATGATTTCTCCTGAATCCTTACCCTCTTTTCCTGTGAGTACAGAGAGTAGGGTAGACTTGCCCGTTCCGTTCTGAGCAATCAAGCCTACTCGTTGCCCTTCGGCTACGGAAAAAGAGATTTTGTCGAATAAAACCAAAGCTCCAAAACTCTTTGTGAGGTTTTGGACATCAAGATAAGGGCGTTGTACTGGCATCAGAGAGTCTTATTGATTTCGTCAATACAGTTGAGAACTTCTTCTCGCCCTATCTTCTTTTCAGAGCTGGTAATATAATATGGTGGCAGCTCTTCCCATCTGTCTTCTAGTTGTTTCATCCAAGCTGCAGCATTCTGACGCGCTTTTACTGCCCCCAGCTTATCGGCCTTGGTAAATATAATGGTGAATGGTACATTGCTTTCGCCCAACCAATCGATGAATTCTCGGTCTATTTTCTGTTGCTCATGTCTTACATCGATGAGCACAAACACATTGATGAGTTGTTCCCTTTGTAGGATATAAGAACTTATCATTTGCTCCAATTTCTTCTGCATCACCTTTGAACGCTTTGCATAACCGTAGCCGGGAAGGTCTACAAGATACCACTCATTATTGATAATAAAGTGGTTGATGAGCAATGTTTTACCCGGAGTAGCTGATGTCTTTGCAAGATTTTTATGGTTGCAAAGCATATTGATGAGACTGGATTTACCAACATTGGATCTGCCAATGAATGCATATTCAGGCTTGGAATCCTTTGGACATTGGGTTACAGTCTGAGATGAAATGACAAATTCAGATTTTTTGATTTCCATATATTCGTGTTGTTATCTTCTGCAAAGTTACTACAAAAAAGTGAAATGCGGAAAGATATAGTGATAGAATTGAGTTACAAGGGTTTTGGTTGAAGTGGCGATAATCCGTGAAGCCATTACAATCCCTGCCGAAGCCAAATCCTGACGCCGCTACGTTACTTGTTCGTAACCATGCCCGAAAATGCGACAAACGGGTACGAATAGCGAAACAAGGCTCTAAGGAATAGTGAGTTATCCATAACTCATGCGAAAAATCAGGTTACGGAAAAAGATTGCGCCGTTCCTCCCCGTTTTGCGTACCAACACCGGACTCTTCACCAACTAATTTTGAAACCCAAAAATTAAGGACAATGAAGAGTACATTTTCAGTAATCTACTACCTCAAGCGTCAGGTAGTGAAAAAGGACGGGACAGTTCCCGTCATGGGACGCATCACGGTGGACGGCAGCCAGACACAGTTCAGCTGCAAACTGACTGTCGATCCGAAACTGTGGGACACCAAAGGTGGACGTGTCACGGGCAGAAGCACGGCGGCACTCGAAACGAACCGTATGCTTGACAAGATGCGGGTACGCATCAACAGGCATTATCAGGAAATCATGGAGCGTGACAACTTCGTCACGGCGGAGAAGGTGAAGAACGCCTTTCTCGGACTGGAACACCGCTACCACACGCTGATGCAGGTGTTCCGCCAGCACAACGAGGACTACGAGAAGCAGGTGGAGGCAGGCATGAAAGCCAAAGGCACGCTGCTGAAGTACCGCACCGTTTACAAGCACATGCAAGAGTTCCTCGACATCCGCTACCATGTGAAGGACATCGCCCTAAAAGAGCTTACCCCGGCTTTCATCTCCGACTTCGAGATGTTCCTGCGCACGGACAAGCACTGCTGCACCAATACCGTGTGGCTGTACGTCTGCCCGTTACGGACGATGGTATTCATCGCCATCAACAACGAGTGGCTGACGCGCGACCCGTTCCGCGAGTATGAAATCAAGAAGGAGGAAACAACACGCAGTTTCCTGACCAAAGATGAGATCCGCCTGCTGATGGAGGGGAAACTGAAAAACGCCAAACAGGAATTGTACCGCGACCTCTACCTGTTCTGCGCCTTCACGGGGCTGTCGTTCGCGGATATGCGCAACCTTACGGAAGAGAATATCCGCACCTACTTCGACGAACACGAGTGGATAAACATCAACCGCCAGAAAACGGGCGTGGTGTCCAACATCCGCCTGCTCGACATCGCCAACCGCATAATCGGCAAATACCGGGGACTGTGCGGGGACGGCAGGATATTTCCCGTTCCGCATTATAACACGTGCCTTGCCGGTATCCGTGCCGTCGCCAAGCGTTGCGGCATCACCAAGCATATCACGTGGCATCAGAGCCGCCACACGGCAGCCACGACGATATTCCTCTCCAACGGTGTTCCCATCGAAACGGTCAGCTCCATGCTCGGACACAAGAGCATAAAGACGACGCAGATTTACGCAAAGATAACCAAAGAGAAGCTCAATCAGGACATGGAGAACCTTGCCGCAAGATTGAACGGCGTCGAGGAATTTGCAGGTTGCACCATCTAAAAAGAAAAGCCATGAAACGTGACACAATCATCATCGAGGACAAGGCAGTCAGCGTAACCGGTAACGACGTGTGGATGACCGCCACCGAAATAGCCGGATTGTTCCATACGACCGTCCCGGCAGTGAACGCCGCCATCAGAGCCGTCCGCAAGTCGGACGTGCTGAACGACTACGAGGTGTGCCGCTACATGCAGCTTGAAAACGGGCTGCACGCGGACGTGTACGCCCTTGAAATCATCATCCCGGTCGCTTTCAGGGTGAATACCTACAACACCCACCTGTTCCGCACATGGCTGGTGGGAAAGGCACTCTCACAAGAGAAACGGCAGACATACGTGATGTTCATACAGAACGGAAAAGCCGGGTATTGCTGATTGCACATACCCCATAAGACAAGTAAACGGGTAGCACCACAAAAGGTGTCACCCGTTTACTTTTTCATGAAACCGCCTCACTCCAGCGGCTTGCGGTAGTTCGCTTCCAGTACCCCGCGCAGCCCCGTTTCCGGGTAAAGCACCTTCCCTCCCAAAAGTATGAAGGGCAACACGCGGTTGTTGCGGTATTCCTGCAAGGTGCGCCGGCTCACACGGAGCAGTTCCGACACCTCGCCGTCCGTCAGGTAACGTTCCCCGTCCAGCGGAGGACGGTAGCTTTCCAGAAATGCGGACAGCCATTTCGAGCCTTTGCGCATATCCTGCACCACAGAGGCTATCGGCTCGTCTTCCATCGTAAAAACATCGTTGTTCTCGTTCATCATAACTTCGGATTCAGTGGGTGAATAAATCAAATCATCTGCCGTGCGGATAGAGCGTGCCGACAAGCGGTATCAGCCGCTTCACCTCCTCTGGCTTGTAATAGAACCTGCGGTTTATCTGCGAGTAGCCGATAAGCCGCCTGTCACGCAGCGTCTGCAACGTGCGCGGGCTTATTCTCAACTGCCCGCAGACCTCCTCGCCCGTGAGCCATCTTTCCATGCGCCCCGTGTCGCTTTTGCGCCTCAGGGCGGCGACCTTCTCCGAGAGTGCGCCGAATGCCGCCACCATCATCTCGAAAGTCTTTTTCTCGATAGATACTATTTCCATATTCATGTCATTTAGAGTTTGCCGCAAAGGTAACGAAACGGCATACAAGACGTATCGTTTTCCGCTGAAAGGCTGCCTGTTGCGCCGTTTGACCGGGTTACGGAGCCATCTTCCGCAAAAATCTTACGTGAGTCACGTAGTGAGTTGTTAAAGCCCCTTTTGTTTATTGCCGAATTTTGTCGCAGAAACAAAAAGAAAGGACTGAACATGAAAGTGATAACAATGGAAAGTTCCGCCTACAAGGAGATGATGGCGCAGATTGCGAACATCGCAGGGTACATCCGCGAGGCAAGGGACGAGAAGAAACGGAAGCGGGAAACCGAAGACAAGCTGCTTGACACGGCACAGGCGGCGAAGATGCTCAACGTGAGCAAGCGCACCATGCAGCGTATGCGCACCGACCACCGTATCGAGTATGTGGTGGTACGCGGAAGCTGCCGCTACCGCCTTTCCGAGATACTGCGGCTATTGGAGGACAACACAGTAAGGAACGAGGAAGGGACAATAGACACCCTGTTCCACAACCACACGCTGCGCACGGGCGGCAAACCAAAAGGAAGGAGGACATAGGTCATGGAACTGCTCACACGAAACAACTTCGAGGGCTGGATGCAGAAGCTGATGGAACGGCTCGACCGTCAGGACGAACTGCTGCTGGCGATGAAGGCTGAGGGGAAACAGCCCACTATCACGGAAAGCATCCGCCTTTTCGACAATCAGGATTTGTGCATGTTGCTCCAGATAAGCAAACGCACCCTCCAACGCTACCGCAGCGTAGGCGCATTGCCCTACAAGACGCTGGGCAAGAAGACCTATTACAGCGAGGAGGACGTGCTGACATTCCTTTCCAACCATATCAAGGACTTCAAAAAGGAAGATATAGCCTTCTACAAGGCTCGTATCCATAATTTCTTTCATAAATAACCCATTAAAACATTTTTCAGATGGCAAAGAAAAAAGACGAAAAGGACGTGCTGGTAGTCCGTGACGAGAAGACAGGCGAGATCAGCGTGGTAGCCGGGCTGAACGCGGACGGCACACCCAAGCGCACCCCCGCAAAAGCGGAGAACGCGCAGAGTTTCCTGCAATTCGACCGACATGGCGACGTGCTGGACAACTTCTTCAAGAACTTCTTCCGGCAGTGCAAGGAACCCAGCCGCTTCGGTTTCTACCGCATTGCGGCAGACCAAGCTGAAAATCTCTTAGAGGTGATGAAGCAACTGCTGAAAGACCCCGAAGCGAACAAGGAGCTGCTCGCCCCTCACAAGGTGGACACCTCCGACTATGAGAAGAAGGTGCAGGAAGAGATGGCAGCACAACAGACAGAGAAACAAGAACCTCAAAAACAGGAGAACATGGAACAACGGAAAGAACAGCAACAGGACAAATCCGAACAGATGCAGGGCAAACGTGGCTACCAGCCCATCGACGAGAGTAAAATCAACTGGCAGGAGCTGGAGGACAGATGGGGCGTAAAGCGGGACAACCTTGAAAAGTCCGGCGACCTTACGAAGATGCTCAACTATGGCAAGTCCGACTTGGTAAAGGTCAAACCGACCTTCGGCGGCGAATCATTCGAGCTGGACGCCCGCCTCTCCTTCAAGAAGGACGGTGAGGGAAACATCAGCCTCGTGCCGCACTTCATCCGCAAGGAGCAGAAGCTGGATGAGTACAAGGAACACAAATTCTCCGACAATGACCGGAAGAACCTCCGCGAAACGGGCAATCTCGGTAGGGTCGTGGACATTGTGGACAGGGAAACGGGCGAGATCATCCCCTCCTACATCAGCATCGACCGCAAGACGAATGAAATCACGGACATTCCGGCAAGCAGGGTGCGCATCCCGGAGCGCATCGGCAAGACGGAAATCACCACGCAGGAGCGGGACATGCTCCGCGCCGGACTGCCCGTACGCGACAAGCTCATCGAGCGCAACGACGGCAGAAAGTTCGTCACCACCCTGCAAGTGAACGTGGAGCAGCGCGGCGTGGAGTTCGTGCCGGGAACCGGCAAGTCGCCCCGTACCGCACAGACACAGGAAACCAAAGGCGACACATCGAAAAGTCAGGCGCAGGGCGGGGAAAATGCCGCACAGACCAAGAAGGAGCAACGCCGCAACACGTGGACGAACGAGGACGGCAGCATCCGCCCCATCAGCAAATGGAGCGGCGTGAGCTTCACCGACCAGCAGAAAGCCGACTATGTGGCGGGTAAAGCCGTGAAGCTGGAGAACGTGACCGACAAGCAGGGCTTCCATGCCACGATGTATATCAAGTTCAACCCGGAGAAGGGACGCCCGTACCGCTACGACACGAACCCTGACAATGCACAGCAGGTTGCTCCGTCCAACGAGAGCCGCACGCAGGTGGCGGTGAACAACGATGGCAAGACCAACGAGGCTACAAAGAATCTGAGAGAGCCGTTGCAGAAAGGTCAGACCAACCCGAAGGACGCCCGCCAGCAACAGCAGCAGGAGAAGCCGCAGAAGAAAACGGGCAAGGGCATGAAAATGTAATCCCGTGTCCGCCACTGAATCCAAAATAAAATCCAAAGTATCAACAAAAAAGAAGAAGACATGAAGACAATCATTGCAGAAAAGCCCTCCGTGGCACGTGAAATCGCCCGCATCGTGGGCGCGACAAAGAGAGAGGAAGGATATTTCGAGGGAGGCGGTTATGCCGTGACATGGGCATTCGGACACCTCGTTCAGCTTGCCATGCCCGACGGCTACGGCGTGCGCGGATTTGTCCGTGACAACCTCCCGATTATTCCCGACACATTCACGCTCGTCCCCCGTCAGGTCAGGACGGAGAAAGGTTACAAGCCCGACAGCGGCGTGGTGTCGCAGATAAAAGTCATCAAAAGACTGTTCGACACAAGCGAACATATCATCGTGGCGACCGATGCCGGACGCGAGGGAGAGCTTATCTTCCGCTACCTCTACCACTATACGGGTTGCACCACTCCTTTCGTGCGCCTGTGGATCAGCTCTCTCACCGACAAAGCTATCCGCGAGGGACTGCGGAAACTCGAAGACGGCAGCAAATACGACAACCTCTACCTCGCCGCCAAAGCGCGGAGCGAATCCGACTGGCTCGTGGGCATCAACGGCACACAGGCGTTATCCATCGCCGCCGGACACGGCACGTATTCCGTGGGGCGGGTGCAGACACCAACGTTGGCTATGGTATGTGAACGCTACTGGGAGAACCGCCGCTTTACGTCCGAAGCATTCTGGCAGCTCCATATCGCAACGGACGGTTGCGACGGCGAAGTCGTGAAATTCTCATCCTCCGAGAAATGGAAAGAGAAAGAACCGGCGATGGAACTATATAATAAGGTAAAGGCGGCAGGTTGCGCCACTGTCACGAAAGCCGAGCGCAAGGAGAAGACGGAGGAAACTCCCTTGCTCTACGACCTGACCACGCTCCAGAAAGAAGCCAACGCCAAGCACGGCTTCACGGCGGAACAGACGCTTGAAATCGCGCAGAAACTCTACGAAAAGAAGTTGATAACCTATCCGAGAACGGGAAGCCGCTACATCCCCGAAGACGTGTTTGCCGAAATTCCCAAACTGCTCGCTTTCATCGGCACACAGCCCGAATGGAAAGACAAGGTGCGGGCAAAAGCCGCCCCGACACGCCGCAGCGTGGACGACGGCAAGGTGACAGACCACCATGCCCTGCTCGTCACGGGTGAGAAACCGCTCTTCCTCTCCAAAGAGGACAATACCATCTATCAGATGATTGCCGGGCGCATGGTCGAGGCATTCTCTGAGAAATGCGTCAAGGATGTGACCACTGTCACGGCGGAATGTGCCGGAGTGGAGTTTACCGTAAAAGGCAGCGTCGTGAAGCAAACCGGATGGCGTGCCGTCTATGGCGAGGAAAAAGAGGAAATTACCATCCCCGGCTGGCAGGAAGGCGACACGCTGACACCGAAAGGCTCGTCCATTACCGAAGGAAAGACCAAACCCAAGCCGCTGCATACCGAAGCCACCCTGCTCTCGGCAATGGAAACGGCGGGCAAGGAAATTGAGGACGACGCACTGCGGCAGGCGATGAAGGACTGTGGCATCGGTACTCCCGCCACACGCGCCTCCATCATCGAAACGCTTTTCAAGCGCGGTTACATGGAACGCTGCAAGAAGTCGCTTGTTCCCACCGAAAAAGGACTTGCCCTCAATTCCGTCGTCAAGACGATGCGCATCGCCGATGTTGCCATGACGGGCGAATGGGAAAAGGAGCTGGCGCGTATCGAGCGCGGGGAACTGTCCGACGACACCTTCCGCAAGGAGATAGAGGCGTACACACGTGAGATAACCTCCGAACTGATCTCGTGCGACAAGCTCTTCGGCAGCCGTGACTCCGGCTGCGCGTGTCCCAAGTGTGGCACGGGCAGGATGCGGTTCTACGGCAAGGTGGTACGCTGCGACAACACGGAGTGCGGACTGCCCGTGTTCCGGCTGAAAGCGGGACGCACCCTGTCCGACGATGAAATCAAAGACCTGCTCACCGAAGGGCATACCAAGCTGCTCAAAGGGTTCAAGAGCAAACAGGGCAAGAGTTTCGATGCTGTTGTCGCCTTTGACGGGGAATATAACACGACTTTTGTGTTCCCGGAGGCTAAAAAGGACAAGAAATTTTCAGGACGGAAGAAATAGTATTAACTTTGCCACTTGTTCAGAGTAATGAATTGTTCTTCGATACCGGATTACACTCATACTTTGGATTTAGTGGTGGCACTCGGAGGGATACCGAGTGCCTTTTTCTTCCTTTTTCCAACCGATTATCCCGTTAATTATCAATCCGCTAAATCCAAAGTAATGAACAACAAGAAGAAAAACGAGGGTCAGACCGACTTTTCCTATTACGGTCTGTACCTGCTGGACTATCTCCGCACGAACAAGTTTGAACAGGCTGACGACACCGCTTTCATACGGGAACGGGCCGACCGTGCCGCCGAAACGTATGAGAGGGCACGGCTTGAAGGCTATCCCGCCGATGGTGCGCAGGAACTGGCGATGGACACGCTGCTGCGCGGGCTGCATTATTCCCGTTACGCCATCCTCCGCGAAGTCGTGGAAAACGAGTTTGCCGATGAAGTGCCGGAAGAGAAGCGTGAAGCCTTTGTCCTGAAACTGCTGCCGCTTGTCGGCAACGTGTTCTCCGTCTATGACCTCTCGGATGACAATTTCGCCCTGTCTTCCGATTACGACCTGCTCTACACGGAGCTGACGGGAGCAACCGTCCTTTACTTAGACGAATATGGCGTTTAACCGCAAACAGAAACTGCGGGACAACATCGAGGCGATACGGACGGCATTCATCCTTGACAGGGAAAATAGGACAGCGACAACCGAAGAGCGTGCCATACTTCAAAGGTACTGCGGTTTCGGCGGTCTGAAATGTATCCTCAACCCTGCAAAGGAACTGACGGATGCCGTCCGGTGGGCGAAATCCGACCTCGAACTGTTCGCCCCGACGGTGGAGCTGCACAGGCTTATCCGTGAGAACAGCAAGGACGAAACAGAGTACAAGCGGTTTGTGGATTCGCTGAAAGCGTCCGTGCTGACCGCTTTCTACACCCCCAAAGAGATAACCGACACCATCGCGGACGTGCTGGCAGATTACAGCGTCCGCCCCGCCCGTATGCTCGAACCGTCGGCAGGTGTCGGCGTGTTCGTGGATTCCATGCTGCGGCACAGCCCCAATGCGGATGTGATGGCTTTCGAGAAGGATCTGCTCACGGGTACAATCTTGAGGCATCTCTATCCCGACCAGAAAATGCGCACCTGCGGTTTTGAGAAAATCGAAAGACCGTTCAACAATTATTTCGACTTGGCGGTGTCCAACATTCCGTTCGGTGACATTGCCGTGTTCGACGCGGAGTTTCAGCGGAGCGACTCTTTCGGCAGACGCTCCGCCCAGAAAACCATCCACAACTATTTCTTTCTCAAAGGACTGGATGCCGTGCGTGACGGCGGTATCGTGGCGTTCATCACCTCGCAAGGGGTATTGAATAGCACCAAGACCTCCGTGCGTAACGAGCTGTTCAGTCAGGCCAATCTGGTATCCGCGATACGCCTGCCCAACAACCTGTTCACGGACAACGCGGGCACGGAGGTGGGCAGTGACCTGATTGTCCTGCAAAAGAACCTCAGCAAGAAGGAAATGTCGCAGGACGAGCGGCTGATGACCGTGATACAGACGGACACGAAAACCGCCCTGACCGACAACGCCTATTTCATCCACCACCCGGAACGCATCGTGCATACGATGGCGAAACTTGACACAGACCCCTACGGGAAGCCCGCTATGGTTTATCTGCACGAGGGCAAGGCAGCAGGCATCGCCGGGGATTTGCGCCGTATGCTCGACGAGGATTTCCATTACAGGCTTGCCATGCGCTTGTATTCGGGTTCAATCCGGCAGGCAGGAACGGAAGAAAAAGTTGCCGTTCAAAATAAAGTAGAGCGTCCTGCCATAAAATTGGAAACAGTATCCTCGGCGCAGACGGTGGAAACTCCGACAGAAAAGCCGCAACCCGCAGATGAAAAGCCGGAGATAGAACCGCGCCCGCAATATTCCGCAGGCGTGCAGCTCACCCTGCTTGACCTCTGGGGGATGACGGAAGAGGTCAGCCAACCGAAAACCTCCAAAAAGAAAAAGACGGTGAAAAAGGCAGTTACGGCAAAGTCCACTCCGCCCAAACCGAAAGTCACGGTTACACCGACAGCTCCAACTGCAAAACCCGCAATGGAGAATAAGGAGGTGAAAGCGGAGAACACCGCCAAGCCTGCCGACCCGGACGACATCTATGCCACACTGGACTGGGATACCAATCCTCCCATCAACGGTTTCTATGAAATGATGATGGGTTTGACGCCGGAGCGTAGGAAAGAACTTCGGGAACTGGCAAGGCAGCATAACGAGAAACAAGTGGCGGAAAAGACGGAAGTGAAAGCCGTGCCGGAAACTTCCCGTGAGCAGCCACGACAGGAGGAAACACAGCCGGAGGCAGTCGCCGCACCTGCCGTTACAGATACCCCATCGGAAGCGGTGGGGACTTTCCTTTTCCCCGACATCGAAGCGGAAAAGCCGAAGGAGGAAGTCGTGGACCTTTCTCCGCGTGCCTACCACCGCACGCCGGAGATGCACCTGCGCGAAGGGTCGCTGGTGGCTGACCGGGGGCGTCATAACATCGGCTACCTGAAAGACATCACGCCATACGGGGCGACATTCCAGCCGCTCGACCTGAAAGGATACCAGAAGGAAAAGGCGTTGTTGTATGTGTCGCTGCGTGACGCCTACGAGCGTCTGTACCGTTATGAATCGCTCCGGCGCGAGGCAAATGTTCCGTGGCGAGAGCATCTGAATACCTGTTACGATGAGTTTGTCATGCGCTACGGCAACCTCAACGCCAAGCAGAACGTGAAGTTAGTGATGATGGATGCGGGCGGGCGCGACATCCTTTCGCTGGAACGGATGGAAAACGGAAAGTTCGTCAAGGCGGACATCTTCGAGCATCCTGTTTCCTTCGCGGTGGAGAGCCATGCCAACGTAGGCTCTCCCGAAGAAGCCCTGTCTGCGTCGCTCAACAAATATGGTACGGTCAATCTCGACTATATGCGGGAGATAACCGACAGCACGGCGGAGGATTTGCTCACTGCCCTGCAAGGGCGCATCTACTACAATCCGCTCGTGACCGGTTACGAAATCAAAGACCGTTTCATCGCCGGAAATGTCATAGAGAAAGCGGAACGCATAGAGGCATGGATGGGTGACAATCCCGAAAATGAGCGTATGCCGGAGGTGAAGCAGGCGTTGGAGGCTCTGAAAGATGCCGAGCCGCAGCGCATCGCCTTCGAGGATCTGGACTTCAATTTCGGGGAACGCTGGATTCCGACGGGTGTCTATGCCGCCTACATGAGCCGGCTGTTCGACACGGAGGTGAAAATCGCCTATTCCGCAAGCATGGACGAGTTTTCGGTGGTGTGCGGCTACCGCACCATGAAAATCACGGACGAGTTTCTGGTGAAGGGGTATTACCGGAACTATGACGGTATGCACCTCCTAAAACACGCCCTGCACAACACCTGCCCTGACATGATGAAGTCCATCGGCAAGGACGAGCATGGCAACGACATCAAGATGCGCGACAGCGAGGGAATACAACTCGCCAACGCCAAGATTGACGAGATACGAAACGGCTTCTCCGAATGGCTCGAAGAGCAGTCGCCGCAGTTCAAGGAGCGGCTTGTGACGATGTATAACCGCAAGTTCAACTGTTTCGTGCGCCCGCGCTACGACGGCTCCCATCAGACCTTTCCCGACCTCAACCTGAAAGGGCTGGCAAGCCGGGGTATCAAGAGCGTCTATCCCTCACAGATGGATTGCGTCTGGATGTTGAAACAGAACGGCGGCGGAATTTGCGACCACGAGGTGGGAACCGGTAAGACGCTGATAATGTGCATCGCCGCGCATGAGATGAAGCGTCTGAATTTGGCACACAAGCCGATGATTATCGGGCTGAAAGCCAACGTTGCGGAGATTGCAGCCACCTATCAGGCGGCATATCCCAACGCACGTATTCTGTACGCTTCGGAGAAGGACTTTTCGACCGCCAACCGTGTGCGCTTCTTCAATAATATAAAGAACAACGACTACGATTGCGTCATCATGTCGCACGACCAGTTCGGCAAGATACCGCAGTCGCCGGAATTGCAGCAGCGCATCCTGCAAGCAGAGCTTGACACGGTGGAGGAAAACCTCGAAGTGCTACGGCAGCAGGGAAAGAACGTGTCGCGGGCGATGCTGAAAGGATTGGAGAAGCGCAAGCACAACCTTGAAGCGAAGCTGGAGAAGGTGGAACACGCCATAAAGTCACGCACGGACGACGTGGTGGATTTCAAGCAGATGGGCATCGACCACATCTTCATAGATGAGAGCCACCAGTTCAAGAATCTGACTTTCAACACGCGCCACGACCGTGTGGCGGGATTGGGAAACAGCGAGGGAAGCCAGAAGGCACTTAACATGCTCTTTGCCATACGCACCATACAGGAGCGCACAGGAAAAGACTTGGGTGCGACCTTCCTCTCCGGCACGACTATCAGCAACTCACTGACTGAATTGTACCTGCTGTTCAAGTACCTGCGCCCGAAGGAGCTGGAACGGCAGGACATAAGGTGTTTCGACGCTTGGGCGGCGATATTTGCCAAGAAGACGACGGATTTTGAATTTAACGTGACGAACAATGTGGTCCAGAAGGAGCGTTTCCGCTACTTCATCAAAGTGCCGGAGCTTGCCGCCTTCTATAATGAAGTATGGGAGTAGAAAGCAGAAAATGGCATAAAACTCATATCTGACTGAAATACAGCGGATATTGCTTGTTTCTTCTTAGGGTTGCATCATAGGAAACAGGCAGAAAAGGGAGCGAAAAGGAGGGAGTTCAGTTACCAAATCGTTCGAAAAACGATGAAAGGAAAAGGACGGCTGAAAGTGGTAACTAAAACGGAGTTTTCTCTTTCATTATCAATGTTTTGCATCGTTCAAAGTTCCTCAAAGAAGTGTAATTTTGCAAGTAAAAAACAATGGAAAAAGAAAAATTCAAGCTGCTTTTCTACCTCAAGAGAGGTACGCAGGACAAAAACGGAAAAAGTCCCATCATGGGACGCATCAGCGCAGGACGCTCTATGGTACAGTTCAGTTGCAAATGCTCGTGTACTCCTCGTTTGTGGGACAGTCGCAAAAACCGACTGCTGGGCAAGAGTGCCGAAGCCGTATCGGTAAACAAGGAACTTGACCGCCTTCAGGTGAGCATACACAAGGTTTATGAGTCTCTTTCGGGTAAATCCGATGCTCCCATCACGGCAGAGCGAGTACGGGAGCTTGTATTCGGACTGAACAGTGAGTCACAAGGACTGCTGCATCATACAGACGAGTATATCGACCGCTTCCGTGAGCGTGTGGGCATAGACCGCAGCGAACGCAGACTAAAATGCCTGTTGCTCTTTCACAAGCATCTGGCAAACTTCGTCAGGTATCGCTACCGTGTGGAGGATATTCCCGTGCAGAAAGCCGACATCGCCTTTATCAAAGACTTGGAGGACTACTTCGCCAAAGAAAAGGGATTCAAGCTCAACACTTCGGCTGGCTATCTCTCCATGCTGGCTTCCTTGCTCAAAGACCTGCATAAACGGCACATCATTGACACCTATCCCTTCATCAACCATTCCATTCGTTGGGAAGTGGGTACTCCACGTTACATCACAAGGGAGGAGGTAGGTCTTATCGCAGCCTTGGGAGAAGATAAATTGCAAGGCTATGAAAAAGTGTCG
The DNA here is from genome assembly GCF_001553265.1 of Prevotella sp. DNF00663. Taxonomy (GTDB): domain Bacteria; phylum Bacteroidota; class Bacteroidia; order Bacteroidales; family Bacteroidaceae; genus Prevotella. The sequence continues at coordinate 22,754 of NZ_KQ960663.1, forward strand.
AGGGATATGTTCCTTTTCTCCTGCCTGACGGGGCTTTCCTATACCGACGTGTATCACTTGACGGAGCAGCACGTCTTTCACGAAGCGGGAATGACTTGGATACGCAAGCCGAGAATAAAGACGGGCAACGTGTGCCACATCCCCCTACTTCCCGAAGCCACTGCCATTATCGAGCGTTATCGGGGCATTCACACGAGGGCTTTCCGACACGAACCGCCCAAGGGGTATCTGCTGCCCATACCCGGATGCGACACGGTAAACATACACCTCAAAAAGATAGCACGGCTTTGCGGTATTCAGAAAACGCTGACCTATCACATGGCACGGCATACCTTCGCATCTCAGATGACACTGTCGGAGGGCGTGTCCATTGAGAGCGTTTCCAAAATGCTCGGACACAGTCAAATCAAAACCACGCAAGTGTATGCGGAGACATCTCCCGAGCGTGTCTTTCTGGACATAGAGAAAATACTTCCACAACTCGCACATTATCAACTGACCAACTAAAACCGCAGAACAATGAAAAGTACATTTGCCATACTATTCTACATAGATAGAAGCAAGACCAATGAAGACGGACTATGCGTAATCCGTTGCCGTATCACCTGTAATGGAACGTCCTCATCGTTTTCCACGCAGTTGCAAACTTCCCCCGACGAGTGGCTTGCCCGAAAAGGGTGCATCAAGGCGACAACAGGTAATTCAAGCGGCATCAATCTGCAACTGAACTCAATAGAAGAGTGCTTGCATTCACTCTATGAACGTACATTAAGGGAAGAAAACTATATCACGGCGGAATACCTCAAGGAGCGTTATATGCAGCAAAGTCGCCCCATGCCAACACTTACGGAGCTATATCAATCCGTTTGTGAATACAAGGAGGAATTGCAGGGCAGAACCTTAAGCAAGGCAACCGTCAGGGCTTTTAAGGACAGCTACAAGAGTTTTGTTCATTTCCTGCAAGTAAGGGGCAGGGCAGACTGTATGCCCACAGAGGTGGACAAGACTTTGCTTGAGGACTATCGCCTTTATATGCTTCGGGACTTGGGAAACAAGGAAAGCTGTGTCGGCAACCGCCTACGCCACTTGCATCAGGTCATTCGCAAGGCATTGCAGGAGCGATACGTTCGTGAAGACCCTTTTGAACTCATAGACATAGAAACGCCTACCTACGAGCGCAATGCACTTACGGCGGACGACCTGCAAAAACTCTTGGCTTACCGTCCGCACCGCTCGACAGACAACCATTGCAGACTTATTTTCCTCTTGGGATGTTTTACGGGGCTGGCATTTTCCGATTTGAAGAAACTCAGAATGGATGATGTCTATAAGCTCGGTGATGGACGCAGATATATCTCCCTCTGCCGAACAAAGACACAGAACAGAAGTATTGTCCCGTTGCTGCCCGTTGCCGAGAAAATACTCGCCATTGTGAGCCACGGACGAAGGGAGGGGCTTTTCTTTCGAGAGTTTCCCAGCAACAGTAATTTCAATAGAACTATTCAGGAGATTTGTATTAAGGCGGGACTGTCACCGCATACCCAAGCGACCTCGCACACCGCACGGCATACCTTTGCCACGACCATCTGTCTGGAGAACGGACTTCCGATAGAGACGGTGAGCAAGATGCTGGGGCATCGCTTTATCTCCACGACCGAGATTTATGCACGGGTGACCAAGAGCAAGATTGCCAAGGAAATGCAACCCCTGATGGGTAGTGAGCATACAAGGGTACTGCGTAAAGCCTTACGGCTGTGTCCGTCAAGAACACCGAAAAAGTCAAGTCCCATAATTGGGATGTAACAGCCGTAATGAATGATTCAAAAAAAAGAAGTCCAACTTTTTAACAAGAAAAACAATGAAACAGAAGAACAAACAGGAACTTTCCTACTTTCGATTGAAGTTAAGAAGTTACATAAGTGAGCATCACCCCGAAAAGTTGCAAGATACGGAGTTTATCACTGCACGGGCAGATATGGCTCTCACAGTTTACTGCGATGCTGTAGCACAAGGCTTTACACACATTGAAGCGGAGAGCATGGCAAGCGAGGCATTGTATCAAGGCTTGCACTTTTCCAAGTACGATACGCTTATATCCGTGTTGGAAAACGAGTTTGAAAGGGAACTTCCTGCACCGCTCCCAGAGAAACTCATACCTATACTGTTGTCGAACAAGGCTGTTCAAGCCACATTCGACAAGTTCGGTTTGACGGACACATTGGCTTCTGACGAGCAATACGGCCGTCTTTACACCGAACTGACAGGCACGATAGTGCTGCTCATCGAGAGCAACAATCTGCCAACGGTCAGACTGACGGAGGAAGCAATCCTGAAGGCGTTGTAGGCAAAGGCGGCGCACGCAAAGTTCCTGATGCCGTTTCTTATCGTGCAAAGGTACAACGGCAGCCTGTCTGCCCTGACAAGGTCGAGTCCTGCGGATGGAGAGAAGAATCTCCACCGCAGGATTTCTCTGTTTCAAGGTGGTATTGCCATTTTCTATATCCATGCGGTCGTATTCATCTCTCCCAACCTTGCAGGGCTGGGCTGCCGTAGAGAGTATAGGCACGACAAGAATACGGCATACTCAGGCTCTTTGGACGCAAGGCGTAACAACTAACAACAGATAGGACTGACGATAATACGGACAATCTATTGTTTGTACAATTTGTTGTCATGACTATCTGTTGTCAAAACTATATATCGTCAAAATAATCTATCGATAAAACTATCTATCGACACTTCGACATCTCGATTTGTCGAACTATCGAATTATCGATAAAACAACAAGATAATAAAAGGAACGAGCCGGCACCTCATCTCATTACCGCAATAACACAGACGGATTTCCTTTGTTTTTCTATTGCTTTCTCTCTATTTCCCTGCTTATCCTCATTTCTTGCAGTGGTGCTTCCGAGGGGTTACTTTTGCACCCGAGAAGTACGGCAATGGACTGCATAACAGTTTGTTTGCTGAGTAACAATAAAGTAATCAAAACAAAATTAAGGCAATGAAACTCATTATCATCGACCGCAAAGCGTGGGAGCGACATCGCTCCGAATTTGCAGACTTTATCCATCGTGTGGAAAAACTCATCGGTAATCCTCCCAAGACCGAGCAATGGCTCGACAACGAAGCCGTGTGCAAGCGTTTAGGCATCAGCAAGCGTACCCTACAATCATACCGAGATACGGGCAAAATCCCTTTCTCCATGATTGGACATAAGTGTTATTACAAACAGACCGACATCTGTGAAATGCTGAATGCAGTCAAGGATTGAAATCAAAGAATGAATGAATTATGGCAGAGAATGAAATCATTACGCGGGAAGACCCTCAGATGCAGTTGTTTTCACAACTGATGGAAGGCACTTTGAAGAAGTTGGAGCGGTATTGCTCTACCGCCCGTCCGATGCTGAATGGTGAGGTTTACCTTTCGGGTGAGGAGGTTTGCAGCCAATTACGGCTCAGCACACGCACGCTCCAAGAGTACAGAAACTCAGGAACGCTTCCTTTCTACAAAATCGGAGGGAAGATACTCTACAAGCAGAGCGACATACAAGCCATGCTTGAAAAACACTATAACCCGATACCCAAGAAATTATGGCAAGAATAGATGAAAAAAGGAAACAACGCTTGGAACAAGCCATTAGAGATATGGGAAATTATGGCGTTAAGCTCCGCAAGCCCGAAGAGTTACCCGATTTTGACCAGCCCTTCGATTATGAAGAGGAAAAGAGAAGGTTTGAGCCTGTTGATAAAGTTGAGGAACAAAATGACAAGGAGAGTAACAAGGATTTTTCTCAACCGTCCTATCAAGAAACAGCGTTGTCGCCAACAGAAAGGGCTACTTCTACCGAAGAATTTCATCAAAGAATGGGAAAAACAAAGGACAGAAAGCAATTATCCGAGTTTCAGGGGAAATATCTCCAGCCCTTTCGCAACAGCCACCGCAAAGCCGTGTATGTATCAGAGGAAACCCAACGAAAGTTAGACTTCGTGGTGCGGAGAATCGGTGAGCATGGAGCGAGCGTTTCGGGATATGTCGAACAGGTACTGCGGGAACACCTCGACCAATACAAGGAAGATGTGGAAAGATGGAGGAAACTCTGAATTACTGCATTCCTCGAATGCAAGCCTACGCCGAGTTACTGTATTCAATGAATGCAGTAACACAGCAGGGGCTTATAATCCCATTTTCTACATCAGCAAGGTGTGTCTTTGTACCACAAATTGCCATTTGTACCACAAAGACCCTTGCCCCGAAAGGGGATTAAATCACTCCAAAGTCGTGATTAGAAAGCAATGAAGAAGCAAAAACAAAAGAAGCCAGACGGCAGATGTGCCACCTGCCCACGATGGGACAGATGGCACATCAGAATACCTAATTCCGAAGACCAGCAGAAACTTATCAGACTCTATCGCAAGTCGGGAGCAAAGACAAAGAGCGACTTTGTCCGAGCAAGGCTTCTTGGTGAATCTTTTAAGGTCATCACCCAAGACCCTGCAAAAGAACCTTACTTGGAGAAACTCTCAGAAATCGTTGCCTTGGCTCATAAGATAGGAGTTCTGTACAACGAAGTCGTGAAAGTCCTCAATACTTATCATTCTGTTGCCACTGCTCAACAACTGCTCGGCAAACTCGAAACCTATTCCCAAATTCTCATCAGACTACAACAGCAAGCAGTACAACTGACAAAATCCTTTGGGAGTAGAGAAGAATGAATGCTGATAAATCATAACACCCATACTCGTATCGTACCGCGAATGTCCAATCCCTCTTTGGATGATACAAAAGGGTCACTTTGAACGATTACATAGGACCAGTTTCAACGATTTTTCCACTCTGCCCTAATACTTTATCTTTTGGAAAGTACATTGATAATCAGATAATTATTTCAATAACTCCCGATTTGGAGTATTACCCCACATTTATTATTTTTTTATTTTGACAATTCCCGATTTGGGGCATTACCATGACCATTAACAAACACAAAGTCTGTATAATCCCCTATAACTAACGTATCTTTTGAAATTTTCCGTATTTTGTAATCAACATATGGATAGAGCTTTTCCACAGGATGTGGAAGTTTCCAATAAATAAAAACTCGCATGCCATCAACATCAAACACTTTAGGGAATAAAATGTCCTGTTGGGAAGTAAATTCTTCATCTCCTTTCTTATTATAAGCTGAATTCAACTTGCAAATGCAACAGAATTCTGATTAATAATTTGTTTAAATTTTTCGTTTGGCGTGAGGTATCCAAGTCTTTTACGAGGTCGATTATTGAGTTTATTTTCAATCCACTTAATCTGTTTGTTGGTTACTTCACTAAAGTCCTTACCCTTTGGGATATACTGCCTGATAAGCCCGTTGGTGTTTTCATTGGCACCACGTTCCCATGAGTGGTATGGTTTGCAAAAATAGAATTTTATTTCCAATTTTTGCGCAATTTCCTCGTGCTTTGCAAACTCCTTTCCATTGTCAGCCGTAATTGTGTGTATTAAGTTTTTCACTTTCCGCAGTGCCCATACTGCAATCTTAGCTACCGGGATGGCTTCTTTTCCCGACAACTTGCGTATCCAGACCCTGCTTGTTGCTCTGTCGTTAATGGTAAGAATGGCACCTTTGTGGTTCTTACCAATAATTGTATCTATCTCTAAATCACCAAATCTCTCCTTCAGTTCCACTATCTCGGGACGCTCATCAATATCCACCCTGCCTGGGATAAATCCTCGCCCTGCATTTTTAGAACCACGTTTGGCATACCTGCGACCTTGTCTGCGAAGATATTTGTGCAGTTTGCCACCCCGCCGCTTATCCTCCCAAATCCAGCGATATATCGTTTCGTGAGATACCATCGCAATTCCCTCCAAGCGGCTCCTGCCGACAATCTGCTCCGGGCTGAATCCTTTCTTCAACAGCTTTATTATCCGTTTTCTCATTGCCGGTGTAAGCACTTCCTTGCGATGTTTTTGCTGCTTGCGCCTGTCTGCTTTTCGCTGGGCAAGCTCCATGCTATAGCTACCACTTCGGGCGTCGCAATTGCGCTTTATCTCCCTGTAAACAGTGCTTTTATCTACTCCGATAGCTTCCGCTATTGCTTTTTTGCTCATCGGTATTTGCAACATCATAGAAAATTGCATACCTTTGTTCCTCGGTTATATGTTTGCTCATCTGCAACTTTTTTTTCTTTGGACGGACAATTAAAGCAAAGATAGCAAACTTTATCCATTCAGAGTGAGAGAAAGGGGGACATTGTCTCTCTTTCCTCTCTGAAAAATAAATGTTTTTATTGCTTATTATCCGCACCCAAAAAGTTGCATTTATAAGTTGAACTCAAGAAGTATTCACCTGTAAGAAGTTACTAATGACAAAAAAGAAATTGCCCGTTCGTTTTACGGGTCAGCACTTTACTATTGATAAAGTGCTAATAAAAGATGCAATAAGACAAGCAAATATAAGTAATCAGGATACGGTTTTAGATATTGGGGCAGGCAAGGGGTTTCTTACTGTTCATTTATTAAAAATCGCCAACAATGTTGTTGCTATTGAAAACGACACAGCTTTGGTTGAACATTTACGAAAATTATTTTCTGATGCCCGAAATGTTCAAGTTGTCGGTTGTGATTTTAGGAATTTTGCAGTTCCGAAATTTCCTTTCAAAGTGGTGTCAAATATTCCTTATGGCATTACTTCCGATATTTTCAAAATCCTGATGTTTGAGAGTCTTGGAAATTTTCTGGGAGGTTCCATTATCCTTCAATTAGAACCTACACAAAAGTTATTTTCGAGGAAGCTTTACAATCCATATACCGTTTTCTATCATACTTTTTTTGATTTGAAACTTGTCTATGAGGTAGGTCCTGAAAGTTTCTTGCCACCGCCAACTGTCAAATCAGCCCTGTTAAACATTAAAAGAAAACACTTATTTTTTGATTTTAAGTTTAAAGCCAAATACTTAGCATTTATTTCCTGTCTGTTAGAGAAACCTGATTTATCTGTAAAAACAGCTTTAAAGTCGATTTTCAGGAAAAGTCAGGTCAGGTCAATTTCGGAAAAATTCGGTTTAAACCTTAATGCTCAAATTGTTTGTTTGTCTCCAAGTCAATGGTTAAACTGTTTTTTGGAAATGCTGGAAGTTGTCCCTGAAAAATTTCATCCTTCGTAGTTCAAAGTCGGGTGGTCTACATCAATGCCACTGTTTATCTTCCATTGCTTACCCTTATAATCCATTCTCAGGGTGAGTTCCTGCCCACATATAGATAGTGTGTTCTCATAACTTAGGCTATCTATGTATGGTCTATTCGGTATAGTATAGTCGTAAGTGTTGCTTGTGTTTCTATCCTCTTCGTGATGCAGTCCGTACCCTGTCTGCAATTTCAACTGTTTGCCAAAAGGATGGGTATATTGCAATGATATTCTGCTTTCGTTGCGCAGGGTGGGCAGTTGTTGGCAAAGATTGCGCAACAGTAGTGAATCTCCGCCCACAGCGTTGCGCAGGTGGTGGAATTTCGTCAGTGAAAGGCTGGTATTATTAGTTTCATTCGAGTTACCGCCAAGTGTCGCCTTCACGGTAAATGATGCCCCAGCCTTGCCAATCCGCCGTGTGAGGTCGGCAGATACATGGTAATTCTTTCCATTGCTTTTTGTGTTATTTCGCAGCGTTCCCGAGGTCAGCGTGTCCGCAGCCGTATTGCGCTCATATAGGTATGTTGTGTTGTCAGTCAGGTTGTCTGACCGTCCGAAGTTTCCATTTGCACTTATATTCAGCAAAGTCTTTTTGTCTATGTTATACTGCAGATTTATGTTTGCGGCATTACTGTGATTCTTGCTCAAGGAAAGCAGCATTGATTCCCGATATTTTGTTCCCGATGAAAGATATTGCTCATCATAGTCATGATTCTCGCTTCCATTGTGGAAGGCATTGAGTGAGAGGCTTGCATTGAGCGTAATTTTCTTACCAAATTTCTTCACGATATTGCCCGACAATATGTTTTGGAAATTGTTTCCCCCAATGTTCATATTACTAAGATTGTCAGAGCGCAAAGTCAGCGAGGTGTTTTCGCCATCGGCATTGAATAGATTGCCCTGTACCTCATCCCTGCGTCTGTCGCGATTGCCGTGTTCAGCCGTTAGTGTTCCTGTCAGGCTGCCATTGTAGGTAGATTTGGTCTTGATGTCCAGCACATAATTGTCGGCACCATCATCTACTCCCGTCATTTTCTCCAATGCGCTGAGCATGTCATACAGTTTCAGTAGTTCCACTGCATCGGTTGGCATATTCTCCAACGCTGCGATAATGTCGTTGCCCATAAAGGTCTCGCCATTGATGTTTACGCCGTTCAATGGCTTTCCTTTGAATGATAGTTGCCTGTTCGCCTTGTCGTATTCCATGCCCGGAATATTCCTGATTAAGTCTTCCAAGTTAGCACCTTTCCTTACTCGAAGGCAATCAGTATTGATAAACGTGGTGTCTTTTCTTATGGAAAACAATTTCCGCTGTCCAATAACTTGAACTTCATCGAGTTCTATCGTTTTATGTAATGAAGAAACATGTTTTCGAGTAGGGTATATAGTATCACCCACAACTAAATTCAAAATAGTAGCATTAGCAGTGGGAAACAGCAGAAGTAGAATGATGAAGATTAAAAGAATTCTTTTGATTATCATTTTGCAAAATTACCATTGTTCATAGATATATGCAATACCTTAAAATGGCGATTTTATAGAATTAGAAATGTCTAAGGTTGATTTTCATTGAAAAAACAACGTAAATACTTTGCTTATATGAATTATATCGCTATCTTTGCAACATCAAACAGAGAGTTCTTTGAGACTTTGCAGAATAAAGAAAGGGAAAGAAACTCGCTCGTTTCTTAGTCGTTCACCTTATCAGATTATATATTCTGCTTTTTATTAGTAATCAGTCGATTACATTCACCCCCATTACTTTTATGCGGAAATCACGGACTACCGCACGGCGGAGGATGTGGGCGTTGACCGTCCTGCCAAGAACGAGATACTGCACCATATACCGCCCACGCCGGAACAGGAGGACTTCATACAGAAACTGATGCAGTTCGCCAAGACGGGCGATGCCACCTTGTTGGGCAGGCTGCCGCTTTCGGAAACGGAAGAAAAGGCGAAGATGCTCATCGCCACGGACTATGCCCGGAAAATGGCACTCGACATGCGCATGATAGACCCGAATTACGAAGATCATCCCGACAACAAAGCGAGTCACTGTGCCAAGATGATCGCGGAGTATTATCAAAAATACGACGCCCAGAAAGGCACGCAGTTCGTTTTCTCTGATTTGGGGACATACCAGCCGGGCGACGGGTGGAACGTCTATTCGGAAATCAAGCGCAAACTGACGGAGGACTACGGTATACCGCCAAGCGAGGTGCGCTTCATTCAGGAGTGCAAGACCGACAAGGCGCGGAAGGCGGTGATAGACGCCATGAACGCCGGGACGGTGCGTGTGCTGTTCGGCTCTACCTCTATGCTCGGAACGGGTGTGAACGCCCAGAAACGGTGTGTGGCTATCCATCATCTCGATACGCCGTGGCGACCGTCCGACTTGCAACAGCGTGACGGACGCGGAGTTAGGGCAGGTAATGAGATTGCCAAACATTTCGCCGGGAACAACGTGGATGTAATCATCTACGCGGTGGAGAAGTCACTGGACAGCTACAAGTTCAACCTCCTGCACTGCAAGCAGACTTTCATAAGCCAGCTCAAAAGCGGTGCGATGGGTGCGCGTACCATCGACGAGGGGGCAATGGACGAAAAATCGGGCATGAATTTCTCGGAATACATGGCGTTGCTCTCCGGCAATACCGACCTGTTGGACAAGGCGAAACTGGAAAAGCGGATCGCATCGCTCGAAGGGGAACGCAAGTCGTTCAACAAGGGCAAGCGTGATTCGGAGTTCAAGCTGGAGTCAAAGACCGGCGAGTTGCGCAACAACACGGCTTTCATAGATGCCATGACGGAGGACTGGAACCGCTTCCTGTCGGTGGTGCAGACCGACAAGGAGGGCAACCGCCTTAATATAATAAAGGTGGACGGAGTGGATTCCGCCGATGAGAAGGTCATCGGAAAGCGTTTGCAGGAGATAGCCAAGAATGCCACGACCGGAGGGTTGTACACGCAGGTCGGTGAACTTTACGGTTTTCCGATAAAGGTGGTGAGCGAAAGGATACTCAAAGAGGGATTGGAGTTCACCGACAACCGCTTCGTGGTCGAGGGGAACTACAAGTACACCTACAACAACGGGCATCTGGCGATGGCTGACCCGTTGGCCGCCGCCCGCAACTTCCTCAACGCGATGGAGAGGATACCCTCCATCATCGACCAGTACAAGGCGAAGAACGAGGTGCTGGAGATGGAGATACCGCAGTTACAGGAGATAGCGGGTAAGGTGTGGAAGAAGGAGGACGAGCTGAAGCAGTTGAAGTCCGAACTTGCCGCCCTTGACCGAAAAATTCAGCTGGAGCTTGCGCCACCCACGCCCGAAGTCGCAGAAAAGGAGAATGAAGGGCAACAGCTCAAGCCGGAAGCGGAAGATGTGAGGAACAGGCAGGCGCAATATCCCGAAAATGCACCGCCGCAGATACGCAGTCCGGCGGATAGTATCGTTGCCAACCATGTCATAATCGGGCGTCCGGGACTGTATGCCAAGGAGGAAACCCGGTCCAAAGGATTGAAAATATAACCTAAGGAATTTTATCTGAAGTATTAATAAGGGCTATCCCAAAAGGTCTAAAAGTAAATTTTATCCTTTCTGCAAGTATCTATAGGATGGCAACTGCATTTTTTTCTTTTTGGGCAGCCCTTATTAAAATTTATTCTTATTTTAGGTTATATACATTCATGTCCATTTATGTAAAAAATTCCTGCTGACCTTGTTTATGTCTTGTCAGTCACCATTTGCAAAACCATATTTGACCCTCAAAGAGGCTGAATTTGATAAGTAACTTGCTACATACTCATAATAAGGAGCTAAATAGAACACGAATGGGAAATACACAAATGCTAAACTAAAGAAGATATTGGCCAAAATAAACGCTATACCGAGAGAGAAACTTGATTTTTCAACTTCCTAAAACGGTGTTGTTCAAACATTTCTACTTATTTGTACTTGCCAGTTGAACCTACGCTTCCCTAATAAAATGTCTATGGTAAAAAGTTAAAAAATCCTCCCACTTTTGTTAGATATATTTTTTTGTGTAATTTTGTAATCGTTATGCGGCAGTAATAATATACATATTAATACGAGTTAGTAATCCTGTAGTTCTCATATGCTACGAGGAGGTATTAAAAGGTGCGTTTCGACAATGCATCTACTGTAGTATATTATTGCTTAATCCAAATGAATATTATAAATTTAGGAATTCTTGCTCACATTGATGCAGGAAAAACTTCCGTAACCGAGAATCTGCTGTTTGCCAGTGGAGCAACGGAAAAGTGCGGCCGTGTGGATAATGGTGACACCATAACGGACTCTATGGATATAGAGAAACGTAGAGGAATTACTGTCCGGGCTTCTACGACATCTATTATCTGGAATGGAGTGAAATGCAATATCATTGACACTCCGGGACACATGGATTTTATTGCGGAAGTGGAGCGGACATTCAAAATGCTTGATGGAGCAGTCCTCATCTTATCCGCAAAGGAAGGCATACAAGCGCAGACAAAGTTGCTGTTCAGTACTTTACAAAAGCTGCAAATCCCGACAATTATATTTATCAATAAGATTGACCGTGCCGGTGTGAATTTGGAGCGTTTGTATATGGATATAAAAACAAATCTGTCGCAAGATGTCCTGTTTATGCAAACTGTTGTCGATGGATCGGTTTATCCGGTTTGCTCCCAAACATATATAAAGGAAGAATACAAAGAATTTGTATGCAACCATGACGACGATATATTAGAACGATATTTGGCGGATAGCGAAATTTCACCGGCTGATTATTGGAATACGATAATCGCTCTTGTGGCAAAAGCCAAAGTCTATCCGGTGCTACATGGATCAGCAATGTTCAATATCGGTATCAATGAGTTGTTGGACGCCATTTCTTCTTTTATACTTCCTCCGGCATCAGTCTCAAACAGACTTTCAGCTTATCTCTATAAGATAGAGCATGACCCCAAAGGGCATAAAAGAAGTTTTCTTAAAATAATTGACGGAAGTCTGAGACTTCGAGACGTTGTAAGAATCAACGATTCGGAAAAATTCATCAAGATTAAAAATCTAAAGACTATTTATCAGGGCAGAGAGATAAATGTTGATGAAGTGGGTGCCAATGATATCGCGATTGTAGAAGATATAGAAGATTTTCGAATCGGAGATTATTTAGGTGCTAAACCTTGTTTGATTCAAGGATTATCTCATCAGCATCCCGCTCTCAAATCCTCCGTCCGGCCAAATAAGCCCGAAGAGAGAAGCAAGGTGATATCCGCTCTGAATACATTGTGGATTGAAGACCCGTCTTTGTCCTTTTCCATAAACTCATATAGTGATGAATTGGAAATCTCGTTATATGGTTTGACCCAAAAGGAAATCATACAGACATTGCTGGAAGAACGATTTTCCGTAAAGGTCCATTTTGATGAGATCAAGACTATCTACAAAGAACGACCTATAAAAAAGGTCAATAAGATTATTCAGATCGAAGTACCACCCAACCCTTACTGGGCCACAATAGGGCTGACTCTTGAACCCTTACCGTTAGGGGCAGGGTTGCAAATCGAAAGTGACATCTCCTATGGTTATCTGAACCATTCTTTTCAAAATGCCGTTTTTGAAGGGATTCGTATGTCTTGCCAATCTGGTTTACATGGATGGGAAGTGACAGATCTGAAAGTAACTTTTACTCAAGCCGAGTATTATAGCCCGGTAAGTACACCTGCTGATTTCAGACAGCTGACCCCTTATGTCTTCAGGCTGGCTTTGCAACAGTCAGGTGTGGACATTCTCGAACCGATGCTCTGTTTTGAGTTGCAGATACCCCAAGTAGCGAGTTCCAAAGCTATTACAGATTTGCAAAAACTGATGTCTGAGATTGAAGACATCAGTTGTAATAATGAGTGGTGTCATATTAAAGGGAAAGTTCCATTAAATACAAGTAAAGACTATGCCTCAGAAGTAAGTTCGTACACTAAGGGCTTAGGCATTTTTATGGTTAAGCCATGTGGGTATCAAATAACAAAAGACGGTTATTCTGATAATATCCGCATGAACGAAAAAGATAAACTTTTATTCATGTTCCAAAAATCAATGTCATTAAAATAATGGAGCGGTCAGGAAATTTCTATAAGGCAATACGGTTGGGATATATACTTATCTCCATTCTTATCGGATGTATGGCATATAATAGCCTCTATGAATGGCAGGAGATAGAAGCATTAGAACTTGGCAATAAAAAAATAGACGAGCTCCGAAAAGAAATAAACAATATCAATATTCAAATGATAAAATTTTCTCTATTGGGTGAAACAATACTGGAATGGAACGATAAAGATATCGAGCATTACCATGCACGGCGTATGGCAATGGACAGTATGCTCTGCCGTTTCAAGGCCACCTATCCAGCAGAGCGCATCGATAGTGTGCGCAGTCTTTTAGAGGATAAGGAACGACAGATGTTCCAGATAGTCCGGTTAATGGATGAACAACAATCTATTAACAAGAAGATAGCCAATCAAATTCCGGTTATTGTACAGAAAAGTGTGCAGGAACAGTCCAAAAAGCCAAAACGAAAAGGTTTCTTAGGCATATTCGGCAAAAAAAAGGAAGTAACTCCAGCAGTATCAACCACTATCCTTCATTCGGTCAATAGAAACGTAATCAGCGAACAGAAAGTGCAGGATCGCCAATTGTCGGAACAAGCCGACAGCCTTGCAGCTCGTAATGCAGAACTTAACAGACAACTGCAAGAATTGATTTGCCAAATAGAAGAAAAGGTACAAACCGAACTGCAAAGCCGGGAAAACGAAATAGTTGCCATGCGTGAAAAGTCATTTATGCAAGTAGGCGGTTTAATGGGATTCGTTCTTCTATTGTTGTTAATTTCCTACATCATCATACATCGTGATGCAAAAAGCATTAAACAATACAAGCACAAGACAACTGATTTGATAAGGCAACTGGAACAATCCGTACAACGGAACGAGGCACTGATAACGTCAAGGAAGAAGGCGGTACATACTATCACCCATGAACTGCGCACACCGCTGACAGCAATAACAGGCTATGCCGGACTGATACGGAAAGAACAGTGTGAGGATAAGTCCGGGCAGTATATCCAAAACATACTGCAATCCTCCGACCGTATGCGGGATATGCTTAACACTTTGCTTGACTTCTTCCGCCTGGACAACGGCAAGGAACAGCCCCGTCTGTCACCCTGCCGGATTTCAGCAATCACGCACACACTTGAAACGGAGTTCATGCCTGTTGCCGTGAACAAAGGGCTGTCCTTGTCCGTGAAGACTGGACACGATGCCATTGTATTGACCGACAAAGAGCGAATAATACAAATCGGGAATAACCTGCTGTCAAACGCTGTCAAGTTCACAGAAGAAGGCGGTGTTTCTTTGATTACTGAATATGATAATGGAGTTCTGACACTGGTCGTTGAAGATACAGGTACAGGCATGACAGAAGAGGAACAGAAACAAGCGTTCGGTGCGTTTGAACGTCTATCAAATGCCGCCGCAAAGGAGGGTTTCGGGCTTGGGCTTGCCATAATGCGTAATATTGTGTCGATGCTTGGCGGAACAATCCGTTTAGACAGCAAGAAAGGGAAAGGCAGTCGTTTCACAGTTGAAATTTCTATGCAGGAAGCTGAAGAACAGCTTGGATATACAAGCAATACACCTGTTTATCATAACAATAAATTCCATGATGTTGTCGCCATTGACAATGATGAGGTATTACTTCTGATGCTGAAAGAGATGTATTCCCAAGAAGGAATACACTGCGACACTTGCACCGATGCTGCGGCACTGATGGAAATGATACGCCAGAAAGAATACAGCCTGTTGCTGACAGACTTGAATATGCCCGATATAAACGGTTTCGAATTGCTGGAACTGTTGCGTTCGTCCAACGTGGGCAATTCACCAACAATCCCGGTGGTTGTGGCAACCGCTTCGGGCAGTTGTAACAAAGGGGAACTATTGGCAAAAGGCTTTGCCGGATGCCTGTTCAAACCGTTCTCCATATCGGAACTGATGGAGGTTTCCGACAGGTGTGCCATAAAAGCGACACCGGACGGGAAACCGGACTTTTCCGCCTTATTGTCCTATGGCAATGAAGCCGTCATGCTGGAAAAGTTGATAACTGAAACAGAAAAGGAAATGCAGGCGGTACGGGATGCAGCAAAAGAAAAAGACCTGCAAAAGCTGGATTCCCTGATCCACCACCTGCGCAGTTCGTGGGAGGTGCTCCGTGCCGACCAACCGCTGAATGTACTTTACGGATTGCTTCGTGGCGATGCTCTCCCGGATGGTGAAGCGTTAAGCCATGCCGTGACTGCCGTGCTGGATAAGGGAGTGGAAATAATACGGTTGGCAGAAGAGGAAAGGAGAAAATACGAAGATGAATAAGACAAAAATAATTGTGGTGGAAGACAACATCGTGTATTGCGAATATGTCTGCAATATGCTGTCACGGGAGGGCTACCGCAATATGAAGGCTTACCACCTCTCAACCGCGAAGAAACATCTGCAACAGGCAACAGATAATGATATCGTGGTTGCCGACCTGCGTCTGCCTGACGGCAGTGGCATAGACCTTTTGTGCTGGATGCGAAAGGAGGGAAAGATGCAGCCCTTCATCATTATGACCGACTACGCCGAAGTTAATACCGCCGTGGAAAGCATGAAACTCGGCTCGATAGACTATATTCCCAAACAGCTTGTGGAGGATAAACTTGTCCCCCTGATCCGTTCCATACTGAAAGAACGTCAGGCAGGACAACGCCGTATGCCTATATTCGCCCGTGAAGGTTCCGCCTTTCAGAAAATCATGCACCGCATAAGGCTGGTAGCCGCCACCGATATGAGCGTGATGATATTTGGTGAGAACGGCACGGGCAAGGAGCATATTGCCCACCTGTTGCATGACAAGAGCAAACGTGCAGGCAAGCCATTTGTGGCGGTGGACTGCGGTTCACTCTCCAAAGAGCTTGCACCGTCGGCTTTCTTCGGACACGTCAAAGGTGCATTTACAGGTGCGGACAATGCCAAGAAAGGATATTTCCATGAGGCGGAAGGCGGCACGTTGTTTCTGGACGAGGTAGGAAACCTCGCGTTGGAAACCCAACAGATGTTGCTCCGTGCCATACAGGAGAGGCGGTATCGCCCGGTCGGAGACAAGGCAGACCGGAATTTCAATGTCCGCATCATCGCTGCTACCAATGAAGATTTGGAGGTATCGGTGAATGAAAAGCGTTTTCGGCAGGATCTTCTGTACCGCCTGCACGACTTCGGGATAACCGTTCCTCCGTTGCGTGACTGTCAAGAAGACATTATGCCGCTGGCAGAGTTCTTCCGTGATATGGCAAACAGAGAGCTGGAGTGTAGCGTGAGCGGGTTCAGTTCCGAAGCACGTAAAGCGTTGCTGACACACGCATGGCCGGGCAACGTGCGGGAACTTCGGCAGAAAGTTATGGGTGCTGTATTGCAGGCGCAGGAAGGTGTTGTCATGAAAGAGCATCTGGAACTTGCCGTGACGAAACCGACCTCTACTGTCAGCTTCGCCTTGCGCAATGACGCGGAGGATAAGGAGCGGATATTGCGTGCGTTGAAACAGGCAAACGGCAACCGGAGTGTCGCCGCAGAACTGCTCGGCATAGGCAGGACAACACTATACAGCAAACTTGAAGAGTATGGACTTAAATATAAATTCAAGCAATCATAGCCCGTAATTCACTGAATTTGGCTATCTTTGCATAACATTTGAGAAAAACGGCGATTGGCAGGAGCTTTTCGCCGCCAACATATAGGATAAGACCGCAAGGCGTTTCAAGCGAAAATCTGGTAAATTGGAACTACGGAGACGATTGCGTGATGCTTATGCTATGCTTACGCATAGCGTGCATTCACGTACTCTCCGTAAAGGCTTTACCAGAGCCATCGCTTGAAGGTAGTGTGAATTGCACGCTACTTTTTTACCCTTGCCTAACGAAAGGAAACGATTATGGGTAAAGTTCAGATTCTCGCCGTACTGACGATGGACGGATGTCTTTCTTCAGAGTTATATGATAAAGCACATCAGGATTTGTGCCTTGACCGTTGCGGTCTTGATGAAATCAGGAAGAAAGCCTTTTACCGTGTGACACCGGACTATTCCATTTCAATGCTGCACGAATGGAGAAAAGACTGCACAAACATCCGTTACCTCGCGGAAGCCACACCGGACACGGCAGACTATATAAACGGACTGCTGCGGATGCACGCTGTGGATGAAATCATACTATACACCGTTCCTTTCATATCCGGAAGCGGACGACATTTTTTTAAGTCGGCTCTGCCAGAGCAACACTGGACGCTTTCCTCTTTGAAAAGCTATCCCAACGGTGTATGTCGCATTATCTATATCCTTGATAAAAAAGCAAGATAGCCAAAATGTGCGGCAAGCATACATTTCTATTTTCAGGAATAGAATAAATGTTCCGATTACAAACAATTTAAGTCGGAGATAATTTGTCCTTGTGAAAAAATACTGAATTTTATACCTCTGAAATCCAGCACTTTGTAAAATTGAGTGTTGGATTTTTTATTTTCTGCCGCGTTTTTTGCCAATTATATTCATGTGCGCACGCAGAAAACAAAGTGTAATTTTCAAAATTGACAGAACCATGAATTATTTCTTGCTGGCGGAAACCGACTTTTTCCGCCTGATAAACGAAGCCGGCGACTGCAATATGGAAACGGCATACACGGCTTTCGCCACCCAAGTGATCGAACTGTGCAACGGCGGCATGGACATGAACCTTACCGTCATCGCGCTTGCCTACATCGAAATCGAGTTGCAGCACCATCCCGTACGTAATCTGTCAGAAGAAAAAAGAGAGATTGCCGCCTACGTCAGCAAGGCTCTGTCTTTCGTAAGAAAGATGCAGAAATTCCTTGCCACGCCCCAAGTGCCACCACTAATATCCGCCAACAACGCAACAGAAACCACCGCCAGCCTTCTTCAATGGACGGGCAATGCCATCGACCTCGTGGAACTTATCTACGGCATAGACGTGATGGGCTGCATCAACAACGGCAATATGCCGCTCAAACAGCTCGCCCCACTTCTCTATAAGATATTCGGGGTTGATTCTAAAGACTGCTACCGCTTCTACACTGATATCAAACGCCGGAAGAACGAAAGCCGCACCTATTTCATTGACAGGATGCAGGAAAAACTGAACGAGAGAATGTTGCGTGATGAGGAGTTGGAGCGGATGAGAAAATAAAAAAATATCCATTACATATGAGAAGACAGGAATACTCGTATCCTGTCTTTTTATTTTCATTTAATTATATATTAATTAGCACAATATATGTGAGTTTTTCATTCCTATAAGGACAAATTTCAGAAACGTATGTCTGGTAAATTATTGAGTCATCATAGTATGAACATATATCATTACTAAAAACAATGAAACAACTTCCATAAGATTGTGGTTGTAAAAATCGCCATTTAATAGCCCGTTTTTTTTGTAAAATTCGCCAATTAAAAAAATATGATTATCTTTGCATTATATTTTATAAGGTATGGAAACAGTAAATAGAATACTTCAAGAGAAGATTACAGCACGAATCGCGCCCAATAAAGCAGTACTGATTTTTGGTGCTCGCCGTGTTGGTAAAACGGTAATGATGCGTAAAATTGTGGACAACTATTCAGGTAGGACGATGATGCTCAACGGCGAAGACTACGACACATTAGCACTATTGGAGAATCGCTCAATAGCCAATTATCGGCATTTATTGGATGGTATTGATTTGCTGGCTATTGATGAGGCACAGAACATACCACAAATCGGTAGTATTCTGAAGTTGATAGTTGATGAAATACCGGGAATAAGTGTCTTGGCAAGTGGTTCTTCGTCATTCGATTTGCTGAATAAGACTGGTGAACCGTTGGTCGGCCGCAGTACGCAATTTCTCCTTACACCATTCTCGCAACGGGAAATCGCACAGACGGAAACGGCACTTGAAACCCGCCAGAACCTCGAAGCGCGCTTGATTTACGGTTCCTATCCCGAAGTAGTAATGATGGAGAACTATGAACGTAAAACAGACTACCTACGTGATATTGTCGGTGCATACCTGCTTAAAGATATCTTAGCAATTGACGGCTTAAAAAATTCGAGCAAGATGCGCGATCTACTGCGATTGATAGCTTTTCAGTTGGGCAGCGAAGTTTCTTACGAAGAGTTAGGTAAACAACTCGGCATGAGCAAGACGACCGTTGAAAAATACCTCGACCTATTGGAAAAGGTCTTCGTTATCTATCGTCTGGGGGCTTATTCGCGTAACCTACGCAAGGAGGTTACAAAAGCTGGCAAGTGGTACTTCTACGACAACGGCATTCGCAATGCCATTATCGGGGCTTTCTCACCGCTGGCCATTCGGCAGGATGTCGGTGCGCTGTGGGAGAACTACATCATCGGAGAGCGGCGCAAAGCGAACTTCAATGAGGGACTGCACAGGGAGTTCTATTTCTGGCGCACCTACGACAAACAGGAAATCGACCTGATTGAGGAGAGTGCCGACAGTCTTACCGCCTTGGAGTTCAAGTGGGGAAATAAAATGCCGGCCGCACCGAAAGCCTTCCAAGAAGCCTATCCCTATGCCGAGTTTCATGTGGTAAATCGGGAGAATTATTTGGAGTTCGTATAATCAATAAATTACGTATATGGAAACAAAACTACAATCCAAACAGCAATATCCGCGGTTTATCCAAAATAAACCGTGTGGTATTGACAAATTCGATGGAGGTTCGCAAGAAAGGTTGGCAAAAACTATTGCTCGCCATTTTTGTCAGAATGATTCATTGGATGAGGAATGTACTTTACCTCGAATTATCGGCATCGAAGGTATTTGGGGATCTGGAAAATCCAACGTGGTTAAAATGTTGGAACGTGAATTATCAGACGACTATTACTTTTTTGAGTATGACGCATGGGGACATCAAGAGGACTTGCAACGCCGCTCTATATTGGAATTGCTTACAAGCAAACTTATTGATGATGGTATCCTATCTGGAAATGCAACAATAAAAGTCAAAGGTGGAGGTACGAAAACCGTATCATGGTCTGAAAAGCTGAAATATTTATTAGCCCGTAAAACGGAGACCGTAACCGAAAAATATCCCCTTATCAGTAATGGTATGGTTGCGGCATTTTTGGTTGCAGTTTTAACTCCGATATTTACATTTATTGCGTATGCAGTAAAACCTACACCCACAACATGGTGGTTTTCTTTATTGTCTATTATCATAGCTGCACTGCCAGTTCTTATTGCATTGTGCGTTTGGAAATGGGCATATAGCAAAGATCATAAATATGGATGGAGTTATATGTTAGCTATTTATCAAGATAAAGTCGAAAAGGACGTTTGCTATGAGACTTTGAGCGAAGACGAACCAACGGTTTACGAGTTCAAAACATGGATGCAAGACATTTCTGATTTTATCAAGGAAAAAGGACAACGTAAATTAGTCCTTGTTTTTGACAACATGGATCGTCTCCCCGCTGAAAAAGTAAAAGAATTATGGTCTTCTATCCATACGTTCTTCGCCGATAGCGGTTTTGAAAATGTTTGGGCTGTTATTCCTTTCGATGAAACACATTTAGCTTGTGCATTCGGAGATGAGACCGACGAACAAACGAAACAACTGACCAAGTATTTTATCAATAAAACTTTCCCTATTGTTTATCGTGTTGCTCCTCCTGTTATTACCGACTATCGAAGTATATTCAACAAACTGTTTGTTGAAGCATTTGGAGAAACAGAAAATGAAGCGAAAGAAACTATAAATCGGATATTCAGATTGGTAAATCCTAATGCCAATGTTAGGGAAATTATATCATATATCAATGAGATGGTCGCTCTTAAACAAGAGTGGTGTAACGAAATTTTGATGATAAACATAGCATTGTTCTGTTTGAAGAAGACGGATATTCTGGCAAATCCAGTAGAACAAATATTGTCCGGCGACTATCTGAATGGCATTCAAACAATAATTAACAATGATCTGCAAACACAACGCGAAATTGCAGCTTTGGTATATGGTGTCGATGTTGAAGATGCTCGACAAATTCCATTGAAAAAATATATTGAAGGCTGCATCAACGGAGAAGAAGACCACGACATAAATCAATATGCAGAGACTAATAAACAATTTGACACTGTATTAGAAGAAGTTATACAATGTATGGACAATGCGCTTATCGATAAGATTATACATTGTTTGCATAAATTAACTCGAAAGAGCGATGTTATTCTGCGTGTATGGCAAAGAATAGCACAATTGAAATTAAAAGAATCCATAGAGAAGCAGGTGTTCCCTGTCGAATACCAAGAACTGCTGTTGCATTTAGACACGGAAAGCCAAAACCATGTGATTGCTCAATTATATAAGAAGATAGTTCGGTTCAATGACTTCAATGGCGGCGACTATTTCAAAACGTTAGATGCAATAGACAGGTTTATTGCGCAAAATAAGTTGGCGTGCGATTTTACGTCATTGATTGAAGCAAAAACAGTCAAGCCAAATACATTTATCGATTATATTCAAGCTGCAAATGCAACAGATGCTGCCTATCGGGATAACGCGACAACTAAAGCATATAAATATTATCAAGTAGCAACAAATTCGGAGGCGCTCGATAATTATTTGGCAAACTTACTACCCGATAATTTCGACCATGCAGATATTGTAAAAACGTTAAAAGATAATTCTACCTATACGTTTCCAACGCTTTTGCAAGCGATCACGAATTGCATTGATGAACAGAATGTAAATAAAGATAATATAGGGGCTATATTTACAACCTATCGTTTATTGGCATCTGACGAAGAAAGACCTTTACCTGTAACGTTAGATTCAACCTACATAAATCAGTTGCATTCTGAATTAGAAACTGATGGCCGAAACATTAAAGAGTCTGGATATTACGATTTAGTCGCCATGCAATTGGCACATGGTCATTCCGTTTCCTTAATAGAGGGTGGAGATATAAAATATGTTGCAGAACTCATGGACTATTATGTGGATCATGGAGACTTATTAGTAAATAGTGTGGGATGGAATATACCGCTATTAAATGAAACACTACAATACATGGTAAATCATAAACTTGGCTATAAATTATTGCTCTCAGACATATTGCCCCAATTTGAAGATATTAAGAACAGAATAGGTGTAACGGATGAGGTATTTATCGAGCATTTAGCAGAGTGGAATACCGATTTGGATAAGTATATCACTAAGAACAATATTAAAGATGTAATTCCTGACGCATCTTTTTACGATTTGACCACTAAAATAAGCAATGTCCTGACCGATCATATCAATAAAATAGCGTTCGAAGCGTTGTCTGAAATAAGTGTTGATACATTATACGCCCAAAGAACAGCACATACATCATATTATTGGTTTGTCGCAATAAAACATTTACTGGCTAAAATCAAATCCTTGCCAGATAACTTGACTGAATTTGGCAAAAAGATTCTGATGGATATTGCTTCTGGAACTCAAAGTTTGAATCCTTTCCCTAATTGTTTCAAGAATATAGTTGAAAGATTGGATAAACGAAAAATTAAATCGACAGTTACCGATATAAGAAATGATTTCTGCATCGGTAAAAAGACTATCAATGCAATAAAGTTTCAATTTTTCGAAACATGGCTTAGATCGCATGGTAATTTGAAAAGTCAAGCTGGAGACGTTATTGATAAAATAGTGAAACCTGTAATTTCCGATGGGGCATGCCGTTCATTGATTCTGCAAAACAAAGATTTTTATATGGATTTAATAAATACAGCAGGGGATGATGCTTATGAATTGAAAAAGAGTCTCCGAAACCTCATACAAAAAGATTCAGATCCGCAATTGGTTAAATTTGTCAATTCGATAGATTCAGTACCTGAGGTTGAAACCGCGTAAGTATTTGTCTAACAAGTCCGAATTTTACGATTTTACCCGTCAGAACTGAAGTGCCCCCCAAAAAAATTGTATCCAACTTTTGGGGGTCACTTCAAACTTCGATAGGGATAATTTTCAATTTTGGGGACTTGTTAGACAGTCTCATTATCTGGTAGCAGTTTACACAGCACCGGATCGTTTTTGATACGCTCCAGTTCCTCCTGCACAATCTGCTTCACCTCTTCCTTGATGCGCCGGTAGTTCGCCTGCACCGTTTCCTTCATGCGGTCGTTGCCGTCCTCGTCCGTGAAGTTTGTAATGACGGGAATTTTCTTGTAGGCACTTTCTTCCCGTTTCACCTTTTCGGCATCCACCACAATCTCGCAATGAAAAATCTTCTGCTCGATACGCTCGTTGAAGTTGTCGGATACAGAACCGACAAACATTCCCTGCGTAAGCCCGGAAATCTTACTCGGTGGAATGAGCGCGTCCATCTGCGTGTTGATGGAGGTGGAAACATCCTGCCGGTTGATGGAGATGGACTGCCGTTTCTGCAACACCTTACCGAACCGCTCGGAGAGCGTCTTGGCTGTTTCCCCCACCACCTGACCGGAGAAAATATTGCCGACAGTGTTCATCACCACTTTCGCCTCTTTGTCCCCGTAGTCACGCACTAACTGGCTGAAATCCTGAAAGCCCAGACACACGGCAACCTTGTTGCTTCGGGCGGTAGCTATAAGATTGTCCAACCCTTTGAAGTATATTGTGGGCAACTCGTCGATGATGACCGATGACTTCAGCATCCCCTTCTTGTTGATGAGCTTCACGATACGGGAATTATACAGACCGAGTGCCGCACCGTAGATATTCTGACGGTCGGGATTGTTACCCACGCAGAGGATTTTCGGCTCTTCGGGATTGTTGATGTCCAGCGTAAACTCGCTGTCTGACATCACCCAGTAGAGCTGCGGTGAAATCATCCTCGAAAGCGGGATTTTTGCCGACGCTATCTGACCCATGAGCTGCTCCGCAGCCCCTCCAAGCCACGCATCCATGAACGGCGAAAGGTAGTTCTCCAGCTCCGGATAAGAGGTCAGTATCGGAAATATATCCTCGTAACGGCGGTTCAGAAACTCGATAGCATGGGGAAACGTGCAAAACTTCCCGTTCTGATAGATTTTGAGATACCAGATAATACTGGCAAACAGAATGATAGGTGACTCCACGAAGAAGTCGCCCTGCTTTTGCACCCACGTTTTATTGAGGTTGAGCATTATTGTGTAGGCACTCTCATAGGCATCCGTAATATCTTCCATAAAATCCGGGTGAATGGGATTGCACCGATGAGAGCGTCGCGGGTCGTCGAAGTTGATCACATAGAACTTCGGCTTTACCTTGTAGCCGTCCGGGTGGTTCAGCAAATGGTTGTAGGCAATAGTAGATAGGTCGGGATACTTGAAATCGTAGATGTATTGACTAAAGCCCTTTTCAATCTGTTGCTTGATAAAATTGTTTACCACGGCATAGGACTTGCCGCTGCCCGGCGTACCCAACACGATGGACGCACGGAAGGGATTAACTACATTGATCCAACCGTTGTTCCAGCGTTTCCTGTAATAGAAACGTGTCGGCAGATTGACCGAATACTCGCTTTCGATAAGCCTCGTTTCCTGCATGAAACTCTCGTTCTCGTTGTTGAAAACATCCTCCATCAAATTGTGTTTCAACAGGCGGCTCATCCACAGACCACCCATCAACAGGCAGACATAGCCCGTTCCAATGGTAAGGACATACAGTCCCGTCACCGCTTCAAGCGGCAGCGGCAGGGGCAGCAACCACCAGTTCAGGAAAAACAGCACGAACCCGACGGCAAATGCTGTCCAGATTCTCCCCCAAGTGATTTTCTCACCCTTGACACCCTTCGTACCCAGACAGGACAAGGCAAGCAAAAGGACGGAAAACAGCTTCGTGTAGAGAATGGAATGGAACAGCCCCGCCGTGCGGTCGAAGTTCAGAAGGATTTTGTCCACCACGCCGATGTTCACGCCCCACAGCCGGATGGCTTCGTAGCAGAACCAGTACACGTTCATGACCACTAAAATGATACTCACGGCACGCAGAAAATCCATGATTTTCGCCAATGCCCTCAAATCGTCTTCTTGTTGTGACATACATTGATTTTTTAATTGTTGATACTCTGATTACATACCCAAGCCCTTGCGTTTTTTCTTCTTTTTGCGCTTCATCGCCCGGATGAAAGCCTCTTCCTCGGCATCTACCGCCGGACCTTCGGGAGTGAGCAAGCCCATACCGCCCGATATATCTTCACTGTCGTAGGCGGTCTGCCCGTGTGCCTTGTCCGCAGCATCCACAGGGATGGATAGCGGTATCGGCGGTTGTCCGGCGTATGGCAGGGTGAAGTGTTCCTGCAAGGCATTCGCCGAAAGCTCCTTACCCATGCGCGAACCGTTCAGCACGCATCCCGTGCGGTGGTCGATGAAGGTAGCCCCATAGATGCGCCCTTCCTCTGTGTAGCGCAGTACGGTGTCGATGCCCTTCTCTTTGAGTTGGGATACAAATTTGTCCTTGTCATAAGTGCCTTGCAGCACGGAAAGGACGGTGCGTTTCGTCATGTCTGCCAGTTTCCTATCCTTGATTTCCGATTTGGAACGGACAAACTTCTTCTGTACGGCTTCATAGCCTGCGGACTTCCCGAAAAGCGAGGATTTGAACGGGTTGCCCACCTTGTTACCCTTGTCGTCCGTGACGGAATAGACCAGCCCGTGATACTCCCGTCCGCGCACGTTGCCCCTCGCTTCCTCCACCGTCATATTATATAAGGAAAGGAGCGCACGGTATTCGCCCATCGTCTGGAAACGGTACTGCCCATTCAGAGCCTTCACGGTGTTGCCTACCTGCTTCTTCACATCACCTGCCGATGCGGCCACCTTGCGCAACGGATTATCCAATCTCTGATTTTTACGTTCTGCCGGATGCAATCCGTACTTCTGTTCCAGTTCCCTGCGGATACGGTCGCTGCGGCGGTAGAGAAAATCCCGGTTGAGCCTTTTCCCGTTCTCGTCCACGTTGACCGTCACGATGTGCAGGTGGTGGCGGTCGATGTCCTCGTGCTTGAATACAAGATAAGGCTGGTTTCCGAAACCGAGTTTTTCCAGATACTCGCGGGCGATATTCTGCAACTCAATATCGGTCAGCACATCCTCCGGGTGCGGGTTGAGAGAGATATGCACCACCGGCTTCTCGATCTTCATCTGCGGTGGCAGGAAGGTGAGAAAACCCTCCATCGCCTTGCCTATGTCCACCGTTCCCGAACCGTCATTGTAGATGCGGTTGGTGGTGAGAAGCCGCCCCTGCGCCTCGTTAATCTTCTCCCCGTTGTAGGCAATCGCGCCGTACAACGAACTTCCTACACTGATTTTTGCGACCATTTTGCCTCCATTTCCCTTGAAAGTTCCACAATCCGGCGGCTCAGTTTCACGAGTTCGACGGTGTGTTGCTCTAATTTGTAGAGCAACGCCATCGCCTTTTTCTCTGAAAAATGCAGCCTCAGTTCCTTCACGACTTGGTTGTAATTCGTACCCACGGCACGGAATTGTGCATGAAAATCCGACAGTTTGGTGTAATAGTCCACCAACGTCTTGTCCACCTTCAGCACCTTGAACGGTTGCCCGAAGAAGTGCGCTTTGAGGAAAACAGACCGTGCATAGACACCCGATTTTCCGAACATGGCGAGGAAACGGTTGTGTTCCTCCTCGTTGAAACGGACGGTGTACCGGTACACCGCCGGATCAAGTTTGGGATTTCTCCCTGATTTGCTTTTCCTTTTCTCTTTCATATTACTTTGGATTTAGCGGATTGACGGCATAAGCCGCCGCTTCGGATTACAGCACCGCAGTTCTGAAAGGCTTCCCGACTTCGGAGGGAAAGCCCGCCCCCTGCAAGGGCAAGTGCTTTTCGTGGCTGCTCAAAATATTTTGAGCGGCTGAAAAGACATCTTGCTATGTTCAGGTGAACATAAAAATCCGTCAGGGGACGGATTGGGAAAATACCTTTCAGGACTCCGGGCCGCGCGTCATCGGCGAACCCTGCTGTCCGGGTGCAAAGTTACGCCCTTAAAGCGGTATCGGACAGATGCTTGACCCGGTCAATGACTGCCAACCGGCGCAACGTGCCGCCACTTGCCGGAGAAGTGATACAGGTTCCAAAATATACTTGTTTATTTGCAGCATGATTCAAGAAACGAACGATTTGAAGATATGATAAACGGAACATTCAAATACCCGGAAATCCGCTTCTTCGGATACTTGCCGAAACGGATACCCGAACCGTCGGAAACCCGGTTCTCCGACAATTCGGTGACGTATGGATTCAATGACTTCATGACGCAATGTCGTCAATCACCATTTGTCCGACGCACCGCTTCACCACAGAACCGGATACGCGACGACCCGCCTGCGTGTGTAGTCACGGAAGCGGATGGTGCGACAGCCAAATCCGTATGGAAACAGAAAAACAAATCATCAACAATTAAAATAAATGGAACTATGAGTAAGGAAATCTTCGTTGCATTCGCAACACAGAAAGGTGGCATCGGCAAATCCACTGTCACGGCACTTGCCGCCAGCTACCTGCACAACGTGAAAGGCTACAATGTCGCCGTCGTGGACTGCGACGACCCGCAGCACAGCATCCACGGGCTGCGCGAACACGAAATGGGGCTTATCGACAGCAGCACCTACTTCAAGGCTCTCGCTTGCGACCATTTCCGCCGGATCAAAAAGAACGCCTACACCATCGTCAAAAGCAATGCGGTGAACGCCCTCGACGATGCCGAGAGGATGATTGCCACTGAGGACGTGAAACCCGACGTGGTGTTCTTCGACATGCCCGGCACACTCCGAAGCAACGGCGTGATAAAGACGCTCTCGCAGATGGACTACATTTTCACTCCGCTGAGTGCCGACCGCTTTGTCGTGGAGAGTACCCTGAAATTCGTCACGATGTTCCGCGACAGGCTGATGACTACCGGACAGGCGAAAACAAAGGGGCTGCATCTGTTCTGGACGATGGTGGACGGCAGGGAGAGGAACGACTTGTACGGCATCTACGAGGAAGTGATAGCCGAAATGGGCTTTCCGGTACTTTCCACCCGCTTGCCCGACAGCAAGAAGTTCCGCCGTGACCTTTCGGAAGAGCGCAAGAGCGTTTTCCGCTCCACCATCTTCCCGATGGACACGGCACTGCTGAAAGGGAGTGGCATCCGGGAGTTTTCCGAAGAGATAAGCGACATCATCAGACCGCAGTGAGCATGGGCAGCAGGAAAGTGAACACGGAAGGCATCGACGAGGAACTGCTGTTAGCCTCCATCGGGCGGCGCACACAGGACGGGACACTGCGCCCCGCACAGGAAGTACCCGCAGCTGCACCGACCGAAGAGGACACCGCCGCACCGGAACCATCTCCTGTGCAACCCGTAACACGGGAAAAAGCGCAGAGGGAAAGTGGACGCCGGAAAAGGCAGGACGAGGACTACAACGAGCTATTCCTGCGCCGCAACGAGATAAAGACCCGCCAATGTGTCTATATCAGCCGTGACGTCCACGGCAAGATCCTCAGAATCGTGAACGACATCGCCGGAGGGGAAATCTCAGTAGGCGGATATGTGGATACCGTGCTGCGCCAGCATCTGGAACAGCACAAGGAGAGAATCAACGAACTGTACAAGAAACAACGTGAAGATCTGATTTGAAAATGGAAAAAGAAATGACACCGAATGAAAAAAGACCACAGCAAGACTGCGGAGGTATGTTTACCCAAGTGCAGGCGAGTGTGGAAATACTGTCGCCTGTCCCGGTAAGCGGCAAATGCAGTGAGAAGGACTATGAACGCCTGTTCATCCGCGACCCGGAAGTAAAGGCACGTGAGGGGAAGATGGCGTATGTGCGCCCGGAGTACCACGAGCGTATCATGCGTATCACCCGTGTAATCGGGCATGACCGGCTTACGCTGTCCGCTTACATCGACCATGTGCTGACGCACCACTTCAACCAGTGCGAAGATGCGATAAAGAGCCTTTATGCCCGAAATTACAATTCAGTATTCTAACCAAAAACGGAAGGATATGAATTACACAATCAGCATGACAGACATTCTGCTGGCGGTATCGGTCGGCTGCAACCTCTGGTTCCTGTTCCTGCTCCTTTACGAGCGCATCATGGACACGCGGATTGTCCGCTTCTTCAAGGGCATTGTCGGATTATGGCGGTCACTGGACGGGAATGAGGCTAAACGCATAGCGGCACACGAGGAAGTCCCTGCGGAAAAGGCGGACATCATCGGCAAGAGCCGTTTCAGGATGGCATCCACCCGGACAACCGCTGCCATACCGACGCAAGAAGCCGCCACTATTGAAAAAGGCATTGAGCTGTCGGAGGAAGAGGCTACTTTTGACGACGGAAAAACGGGAAACGCATCCCGCCCGGCACAAGTCCCGGAGGAAAAACTCGATGAGACCTTCACGAGCATACCGCCGGAGGAACTGGGATACGGGGACGACGAACCGGAAGAGGACGCCTCGGACACGCCACGGGCTTCGGGCAGCAGCTTTGACGAGATTGACGACGCCTGCAAGACCGCCAAAAACCCGGACGCGACACAGGCGGAACGTGAAAAGGCGGCTAAGGTGTTCACCGACATGGAGGGCACGGAGTTGTACGAGAAAATGATGGAAGGCTCTTCGGAGATAGGCATCCGCATCAAGGGGCTTATCGAGATTCGGCTGAAGAAATCTGAAAAGGAGTTCGTCGTGCCGGACAACATCGAGGAGTTCGACATTCGCAACTATGTATGACAACAATAAAAGAAATGAACATGAAAGAATGACATCAACCCACGCGGCGAGGAAACGCAAGGCGCATCCCCATCCGCAACGGACACGCCCACGTCCGTGGAAACAAACGGGCATCCACTAAAACCAAAGTAAAGAAACAAAGTATCAACCGCCCGACAAAGGACCATCCACCCTTTTGACGGCAAAAAACAAGAACAGTTTATGAACAAGAACATCTTGAAAAACAGAAAAGCAATCCTCTCCGCGGCACTTGTCATCGCCGCAACCGCCTCCGCTTTCGCGCAGGGAAACGGCATCGCGGGCATCAACGAAGCCACCTCTATGGTGAGTTCTTATTTCGACCCCGGAACTAAACTGATATACGCCATCGGTGCAGTCGTCGGGCTTATCGGGGGCGTAAAAGTGTACGGCAAGTTTTCATCGGGCGACCCCGACACCAGCAAGACAGCCGCCTCGTGGTTCGGCGCGTGCATCTTCCTGATTGTTGCCGCCACCATCCTGCGCTCATTCTTCCTTTAATAAATAATGTATGGCTGAATACCCAATCAACAAGGGTATCGGCCGTCCGGTAGAGTTCAAGGGCTTGAAGGCACAGTACCTCTTCATCTTCTGCGGAGGTCTGCTGGCTCTCTTCGTCCTGTTCGTCATCCTCTACATGGTCGGTATCGACCAGTGGATATGTATCGGCTTCGGCGCGGCATCGTCCTCCCTCCTTGTATGGCAGACCTTCGCGCTGAACGCCCGGTACGGTGAACACGGGCTGATGAAATTAGGAGCGGCACGGAGCCATCCCCGATACCTTATCAACCGGCGGCGGATAACCCGTCTGTTCAAACGACAACGAAAGGAAGAAAGACAATGAGGAATACATCGAAAATGACAACACTGGAAAACAGGTTCCCACTTTTAGCGGTGGAGCATGGCTGCATCATCTCAAAGGACGCCGACATCACGGTGGCTTTCGAGGTGGAACTACCGGAACTTTACACCGTGACGGGTGCGGAGTACGAGGCGATACACAGTTGCTGGTGCAAGGCTATCAAGGTGCTGCCGGACTACTCCGTCGTCCACAAACAGGACTGGTTCATCAAGGAACGCTACAAACCGGAGCTTCAGAAGGACGACATGAGCTTTTTAAGCCGCTCTTTCGAGCGTCACTTCAACGAGCGTCCGTACCTGAAACACACCTGCTACCTCTACCTGACCAAGACAACAAAGGAGCGTAACCGGATGCAGAGCAATTTCAGCACGCTGTGCCGGGGACATATCATCCCGAAGGAGCTGGACAGGGAAACCACGACCAAGTTCTTGGAAGCCTGCGAACAGTTCGAGCGCATCATGAACGACAGCGGGCTTGTCAGGCTGCGCCGCCTCTCCACCGATGAGATTGTGGGTACTGAGGGAAAGACGGGACTTATTGAACGCTACTTCTCGCTCATGCCGGAAGGTGACACCACCTTGCAGGACATCGAGCTTTCGGCAAGGGAGATGCGCATCGGCGACAACCGCCTGTGTCTGCACACCCTCTCCGACGCGGAAGACCTGCCGGGCAAGGTGGCTACCGACACCCGTTACGAGAAGCTCTCCACCGACCGGAGTGACTGCCGACTGTCATTCGCCTCCCCGGTGGGGCTTCTGCTCTCCTGCAACCATATCTACAACCAGTATGTGCTGATAGACAACAGTGAGGAAACCTTGCAGAAGTTCGAGAAGTCCGCCCGTAACATGCAGTCGCTATCTCGCTATTCAAGGAGCAACAGCATCAACCGCGAGTGGATAGACCAATACCTGAACGAAGCCCATTCCTACGGACTGACCTCGGTACGGGCACACTTCAACGTCATGGCGTGGAGCGACGATGCGGAGGAACTGAAGCATATCAAGAACGACGTGGGCAGCCAGTTGGCAAGCATGGAATGCGTGCCGCGCCACAACACCATCGACTGCCCGACACTCTACTGGGCGGCGATACCCGGCAATGCGGCGGACTTCCCGGCGGAAGAGAGTTTCCACACCTTCATCGAACAGGCGGTGTGCCTGTTCACAGAGGAAACCAACTACCGCAGCTCGCTCTCGCCCTTCGGCATCAAGATGGTGGACAGGCTCACGGGAAAACCGCTGCACCTTGACATCTCCGACCTGCCCATGAAGCGAGGTATCACGACCAACCGCAACAAGTTCGTGCTGGGTCCTTCGGGCAGCGGCAAGTCTTTCTTCATGAACCACCTCGTGCGCCAATATTATGAGCAAGGCGCACATGTGGTATTGGTGGACACGGGAAACTCCTATCAGGGCTTGTGCGGCATGATCCGACGCAAGACAGGCGGAGCGGACGGTGTGTATTTCACCTACACGGAAGATAAGCCCATCAGCTTCAACCCGTTCTACACCGACGATTACATCTTCGACGTGGAGAAGAAGGACAGCATCAAGACCCTGTTGCTGACGCTCTGGAAGTCGGAGGACGACAAGGTGACAAAGACGGAGAGCGGCGAGCTGGGCAGTGCCGTGAGTGCCTATATTGAGCGCATCCAATCCGACCGTAGCATCGTGCCGTCGTTCAACACCTTCTACGAGTATATGCGTGACGACTACCGCAAGGAACTGGCACAGCGTGACATCAAGGTGGAGAAGTCCGACTTCAACATCGACAACATGCTCACCACCATGCGGCAGTATTACCGGGGCGGGCGTTACGATTTCCTGCTCAACTCCACGGAGAACATCGACCTGCTCGGCAAGCGGTTCATCGTCTTCGAGATAGATTCGATTAAAGAAAACCGCGAACTGTTCCCCGTCGTGACCATCATCATCATGGAAGCCTTCATCAACAAGATGCGGCGGCTGAAAGGCGTGCGGAAACAGCTTATCGTGGAAGAGGCTTGGAAGGCCCTCTCATCGGCGAACATGGCTGAATATCTGCGCTATATGTATAAGACGGTCAGAAAATATTACGGCGAGGCAATCGTGGTGACGCAGGAGGTGGACGACATTATCAGTTCTCCGGTGGTCAAAGAGAGCATTATCAACAACTCGGATTGTAAAATCCTGCTTGACCAAAGGAAATATATGAACAAGTTCGACCAGATACAGGCGTTGCTCGGACTGACGGAAAAGGAGAAGTCGCAGATACTCTCCATCAACATGGCGAACAACCCTTCACGGCTCTACAAGGAGGTGTGGATAGGCTTGGGCGGCACGCAGTCGGCGGTCTATGCCACGGAGGTCAGCGCGGAAGAGTATCTGGCGTACACCACCGAGGAAACGGAAAAAGTGGAGGTTTACCGTCTGGCGGAGAAGCTGGGCGACGACATCGAAGCCGCCATCCGGCAGCTTGCCGAAAGGCGGAGAAACAAGGAATAACTAAAAAACAGAATGTATCAACCAAAAAAGAAAAACGCGTATGAATTTACCAAAAGTGAAAATGCTGCAAGTCAGCAAGTGCCTTATCGGATTGGCGGTCATGATGCTGCAATCCTGCGACGTGGCCGACAACCGCCGCGACATGCTGTGCGGGAACTGGGAGAGCGTGGAGGGAAAACCTGACGTGCTTATCTACAAGGAGGGCGAAGCCTACAAAGTGACGGTGTTCCGTCGTAGCGGTCTGCGCCGCAAGCTCAAGCCGGAAACCTATCTCTTGCAGGAGGAGAACGGCAACCTGTTCATGAACACCGGCTTCCGCATCGACGTGTCCTACAACGAGGCCACGGATGTGCTGACTTTCTCGCCAAACGGGGACTATGTGCGGGTGAAGCCGCAGCCGGGACATCCGACCGAAGAATAACAACCACTAAAATCCAAAGTAACATGAGAACAAGAATAACAATGATTATCTGCCTGTGCCTGCTTTTCGCGGGCAGGGCAAGCGCACAGTGGGTCGTAAGCGATCCGGGCAATCTAGCGCAGGGCATCATCAATGCCTCCAAAAACATCATCCATACCTCCAAGACCGCCACGAACATGGTGAGCAACTTTCAGGAGACGGTGAAAATCTATCAGCAGGGCAAGAAGTATTACGATGCCCTCAAATCGGTGAACAATCTGGTCAAGGACGCCCGCAAGGTGCAGCAGACCATCCTGATGGTGGGCGACATCACAGACATCTATGTGAACAGTTTCCAACGGATGCTCCGTGACGGGAATTTCAGACCCGAAGAGCTTTCCGCAATCGCTTTCGGCTACACGAAACTGCTGGAGGAAAGCAACGAAGTGTTGACGGAACTCAGGAACGTGGTGAACATCACCACGCTCTCCATGACCGACAAGGAGCGCATGGACGTGGTGGAACGCTGCCACTCGAAGATGAAGCGTTACCGCAACCTCGTGAGCTACTACACGAACAAGAACATCTCCGTGAGTTACCTGCGTGCGAAAAAGAAGAACGACCTCGACCGCATCATGGGGCTGTACGGGAACATGAACGAAAGATACTGGTAGCCTATGAAGTTCGACAACCTTCATCAGATTTTACGTTCACTTTATGAGCAGATGATGCCGCTGTGTGGGGACATGGCTGGTGTGGCGAAAGGCATCGCCGGGCTGGGTGCGCTGTTCTACGTCGCCTACCGGGTATGGCAGTCGCTGGCGAGAGCTGAACCGATAGACGTATTCCCGATGCTCCGTCCTTTTGCCATCGGTCTGTGCATCATGTTCTTCCCGACTGTGGTGCTGGGCACGATAAACAGCATCCTCTCACCCGTCGTACAGGGCACGGCAAAGATGCTGGAGGCGGAAACGCTGGACATGAACCGATACCGGGAGCAGAAGGACAAACTGGAATACGAGGCGATGGTACGCAACCCCGAAACCGCCTACCTCGTGTCCAACGAGGAATTTGACAAGCAACTGGAGGAACTCGGCTGGTCGCCCTCCGACATGGTGACGATGGCGGGAATGTATATCGACCGGGGAATGTACAACATGAAGAAGAGCATCCGCGACTTCTTCCGCGAGATACTCGAACTGCTGTTCCAAGCCGCCGCCCTCGTGATAGACACCGTCCGCACCTTCTTTCTCGTGGTGCTGGCGATTCTCGGTCCGATAGCCTTCGCCCTGTCGGTATGGGACGGTTTCCAAAACACGCTCACGCAGTGGATATGCCGCTATATACAGGTCTATCTGTGGCTACCGGTATCGGACATGTTCAGCACCATACTGGCGAAGATACAGGTTCTGATGCTGCAAAACGACATCGAGCGGATGCAGGCAGACCCGAACTTCTCGCTGGATTCGAGCGACGGGGTGTATATCGTATTCCTCTGCATCGGCATCATCGGCTACTTTACCATTCCCACCGTTGCGGGCTGGATTATCCAAGCCGGAGGCATGGGCGGTTACGGTCGCAACGTGAACCAGATGGCGGGACGAGCCGGAAGCATGGCGGGCAGCGTGGCGGGTGCAGCCGCAGGAAACGCAGTCGGACGTGTCGGCAAATTGCTGAAATAATCAATGTGCAATCATAAATTGGAAAATATAAATGGAATTCAAATCACTTAGAAACATCGAATCGTCGTTCAGGCAGATACGCCTGTTCGGTATCGTCTTCCTCTCGCTGTGCGCCGTGGTGACGGTGTGGAGCGTGTGGAACTCCTACCGTTTCGCAGAGAAGCAACGGGAGAAAATCTATGTGCTGGACAACGGCAAGAGCCTGATGCTCGCCTTGTCTCAGGATTTGTCGCAGAACCGCCCGGCGGAGGCACGGGAACATGTGCGCCGTTTCCACGAGATGTTCTTCACGCTATCACCTGAAAAAAGCGCGATTGAACACAACGTGAAACGTGCCTTGCTGCTGGCGGACAAGAGCGTGTACCACTATTATTCGGACTTCGCGGAGAAGGGGTACTACAACCGCATCATCGCCGGGAACATCAACCAAGTGCTGAAGGTGGACAGCGTGGTGTGCGACTTCAACGCCTATCCCTACCGTGCCGTGACCTACGCCACACAGAAAATCATCCGGCAGAGCAACGTCACCGAGCGCAGCCTCGTGACCACCTGCCGCCTGCTGAACGCATCGCGGTCGGATGACAACCCGAACGGTTTTACCATCGAGGGTTTCACCATCATTGAGAACAAGGATTTACAGACTATCAAACGGTAACAGGACATGAAAAGTATCAGAAAATCAATGTGGGGCATGTATTGGAAACTCCACGACAAACGGAAACGCTTGGCGGCAAGTCTCAAAGGGTATCTGGACGGCTTGCCGCCGGAAACACGCCGCCGCATCGTGCTGGGGATGTTCGCCGCCTTCGCGGTGCTTGCCCTTTACACCTTCGGCAGAGCCGTCTATGACATCGGCAGGAACGACGGCTCACATATGGAAACGGGACACGCCGGACGGGTGGAACTGCCGACCCCGGCGGAAACAGGCAATCACTTAACACCTTATTTATATGGAACAGACAAAGAATGAACCGACGAAAGAGAACAAAGTTGCTCCCGAAACGGGGAAACCGAAAAAGGAGCGCGAACCGCTGACAGAGGCGCAACGGCTGAAACGGCAGAAGATGATCGTGCTGCCCGCTATGGTGTTGGTGTTCATCGGGGCGATGTGGCTGATATTCGCCCCGTCCTCCGGCAAGGAGCAACCGCCGGGAACGGACGGATACAACACCGAGATGCCCGACGCTGACAAGGCGAACCGGCAGATTATCGGCGACAAGCTGAAAGCCTACGAGCATGGGGAGATGGAAGAGCGTCAGGAGAGCCGCAACCGTGCCATCGGGCAGCTGGGCGACATGTTCGACCGCGAGATAGCGGGAACGGAGAACGGAGTGGACTTCGACCTCGCCAATCCGGGCGGCAAGGAAGAAAGGGCAAAGCCAGCCACGCCGCAGACCATCCAGTCCTCCGCAGCCGCCTACCGTGACCTGAACGCCACGCTCGGAAACTTCTACGACCAGCCGAAAAACGACAATGCGGAGATGGACGAATTGTTGGAGCGCATCGCATCGCTGGAGTCGGAACTGGAAAGCGAGAGGGGCAAGGCTTCCTCTATGGACGAGCAGGTGGCTCTTATGGAGAAGTCCTACGAGCTGGCGGCAAAGTACATGGGCGGTCAGAACGGAGGACAGCCATCGGCGGAACAGAGGGCAGAGCCAACTACCGTGCAGAAAGGGAAGAAGAACAAGGCAATGCCTATCAGACAGGTGGAGCATCAAGTAGTTTCTTCACTCTCACAGCCTATGAGTAACGCGGAGTTTGTCGCCGCCTTATCGCAGGAACGCAACCGGGGTTTCAACACGGCTGTCGGCACGGCGGAGGTATTGGACAGGAACACCATACCGGCGTGCGTGCATGGGGCGCAGAGCGTGACGGACGGGCAGACGGTAAGGCTGCGCCTGCTGGAGCCTATGGCGGTGGCAGGCAGGACAATACCCCGGGGTGCGGTGGTGGTCGGCACGGGCAAGATACAGGGTGAGCGGCTCGACATCGAGATTACCTCGCTGGAATACGACGGCACGATTATCCCCGTGGAGCTTGCGGTCTATGACACGGACGGACAGCCCGGCATCTTCATCCCGAACTCGATGGAGATGAACGCCGTCCGGGAGGTCGCCGCCAACATGGGCGGCTCGCTGGGAAGCAGCATCAACATCTCCACCAATGCCGGGGCGCAGCTCGCCTCCGACTTGGGCAAGGGGCTGATACAAGGCACGAGCCAGTACATCGCCAAAAAGATGCGAACCGTCAAGGTGCATCTGAAAGCCGGGTACAGGGTCATGCTTTACCAAGAAAAATATTGAAAACAATAAAAATTACCACTAAAATCCAAAAGTAATGAGAAAAGTAATCATCATGTTTGCCCTCGCTATGGGCATCATAACTGCCAACGCGCAGGAGAATGTAACCGTTGAAACGACCAACGGAAGTGAACAACCGACCTTGACGAAGGAGGTCTATCCGCAGAAGGAGGCGGACGGCGACCTATATCACGGGCTGTCACGCAAGCTGACCTTCGACCGCATGATACCGCCGCACGGTCTGGAAGTGACCTACGACAAGACCGTCCACGTCATTTTTCCGGCGGAGGTGCGCTATGTCGATTTAGGCTCGCCCGACCTGATTGCCGGGAAAGCCGACGGAGCGGAGAACATCATCCGTGTGAAGGCTACCGTAAGGAATTTTCCCAACGAAACGAATATGTCCGTCATCACGGAGGACGGCAGTTTCTACACCTTCAACGTGAAGTACGCCGCCGAACCGCTGTTGCTCAACGTGGAGATGTGCGACTTCATCCATGACGGCAGCACGGTGAACCGCCCGAACAACGCGCAGGAAATCTATCTGAAAGAGCTGGGCAGCGAAAGCCCGATGCTGGTGCGCCTTATCATGAAGTCCATCCACAAACAGAACAAGCGCGAGGTGAAGCATATCGGCTGCAAGCGTTTCGGCATCCAATACCTGTTGAAAGGCATCTACACGCACAACGGCTTGCTTTATTTCCACACGGAGATAAAGAACCAGAGCAACGTGCCTTTCGATGTGGACTACATCACTTGGAAAATCGTGGACAAGAAGGTTGCGAAGCGTACTGCCGTGCAGGAGCAGATTATTCTGCCGCTCCGCGCGCAGAACTACGCCACCCTCGTGCCGGGCAAAAAGAGCGAGCGCACGGTCTTCACGATGGCGAAGTTCACCATCCCCGATGACAAGTGCCTCGTGGTGGAATTGAACGAGAAGAACGGCGGCCGTCACCAGTCCTTCGTGATTGAGAACGAGGATTTGGTACGCGCGGGTACCATCAACGAACTTCAAGTACGCTGACCATGAGAAAGTACATCGCAATAATCATCGCGTCGCTTGCCCTTTTTACAGGGCAGGCGCACGCCCAGCGGTGTCTGCCGAAGATGCAGGGCATCGAGGTGAGGGCGGACATGGCGGACGGCTTCAATCTCGGCGGCAAGGACGGCGGGTACAGCTTCGGGGCGGCTCTCTCCACCTACACGAAGAAGGGGAACAAGTGGGTGTTCGGTGGCGAATACCTGTTGAAGAACAATCCCTACAAGGACACCAAGATACCCGTGGCGCAGTTCACGGCGGAGGGCGGCTATTACTTCAAGATACTGTCGGACGCCCGAAAGATTGTTTTCGTCTATGCCGGGGCTTCGGCTCTCGCCGGATATGAGGCGGTAAATTGGGGGAAGAAGGTGCTGCATGACGGCTCCACGCTGCACGACCGGGACGCCTTCATCTACGGCGGTGCGCTGACGCTCGATGTGGAGTGTTACGTGGCAGACCGTATCGCCCTGCTTGCCAACCTGCGGGAGCGTTGCCTTTGGGGTGGCGACACACGGAAGTTCCACACGCAGTTCGGGGTCGGTATCAAGTTCATCATCAACTGACACGGGCATGGAAAGGACGGAAATAGATGCTGTCAGAAGGATGCCGCTTGCGGATTTTCTCGCACGGCTGGGGCATGAGCCTGTCAGAAGGAGCGGTAACGAGCTGTGGTATCTTGCCCCGTACAGGGGCGAGCGCACATCCTCTTTCCGTGTGAACGTGGCGAAACAGCTCTGGTACGACTTCGGTTTGGGCAAGGGCGGCGACATCTTCACGCTTGCCGGGGAGTTTCTGCAAAGCGATGACTTCATGAAGCAAGCGAAGTTCATAGCGGAAGCCGCCAATATGACGGTTGCCGGATGGGAAAAGCCCGTCTATCTCTCGAAGCCGACCGAATCCGTTTTTGAGGATGTGGAGGTCGCTCCGCTGCTCCGCTCACTGCTGACGGAGTATTTAGAGGAACGGGGCATCCCTTACGCCATCGCATCCCGTCACTGCTGCCGCTTGAACTACGGTGTGCGTGGGAAACGGTATTTTGCCGTTGGCTTTCCGAACATGGCAGGTGGCTATGAAGTCAGAAGCCGATATTTCAAGGGTTGCATACCTCCGAAGTCTGTATCACTGGTAAAGGCGAATGACATCCCGGCTGACGAGTGCCTCGTGTTCGAGGGCTTCATGGACTTTCTCTCTGCCGTGACGCTTGGTGTAACCGGTAACGCTGACTGTCTTGTGCTGAACTCAGTCGCCAACGTGGAGAAGGCGGCGGGATTGCTGGACGGATACGGGCGCATCGGCTGCTTCCTCAACCGTGACGAAGCCGGACGGCGGACGCTTGCCGCACTTACCATGCGATACGGGGAACGTGTCACCGACCGTTCCTCCCTCTATGACGGTTGCAAGGACTTGAACGAGTACCTGCAACTGACAACGAAAAAACAGAAAAACAACCATCTAAAAATCGAAGAACAATGAACATACTGAACAACAGAAACA
Source organism: Prevotella sp. DNF00663 (assembly GCF_001553265.1). Taxonomy (GTDB): domain Bacteria; phylum Bacteroidota; class Bacteroidia; order Bacteroidales; family Bacteroidaceae; genus Prevotella. The sequence continues at coordinate 63,068 of NZ_KQ960663.1, forward strand.
AGAGAACATCAATATTCAAGGCAGTGGCGTTATGCCTGATAGCCGCCATGTCATTCACCCTCGTGTCATGTGACGATGACATGGACATCCAGCAGTCCTATCCCTTCACGGTGGAGGTCATGCCCGTGCCGAACAAGGTAGTAAAGGGGCAGACAGTGGAAATCCGCTGTGAACTGAAAAAGGAGGGCGACTTTTCGGGTACGCTCTATACCATCCGCTATTTCCAGTTCGAGGGGGAAGGCTCGCTCAAAATGGATAACGGCATCACCTTCCTGCCTAACGACCGCTACCTGCTGGAGAACGAAAAATTCCGCCTGTACTACACGGCGGCGGGTGATGAGGCGCATAATTTCATCGTGGTGGTGGAGGATAACTTTAGCAACTCCTACGAACTGGAATTTGACTTCAACAACAGGAATGTAAAGGACGACGATCTTACCATCGTTCCCATCGGCAACTTCAGCCCCTTGTTGAAATGATGCGTGTATTCATGACAATGCTCTGTTCACTTCTGACGGTCTGTTCTGTGTCCGCGCAGATCAGCCGCCAAGAGGGAACGGACGGGCAGGCGGCAATCTACCGACTGCCGCTTATGGAACGTGCTTTTTTATGCTGCCGCTACTTTGAAGGCTGGCACTCAGAAAAACACTACCCATACGTCGGTTGGGGTCACAAACTTTTGCCAAACGAGAAGTATTCGGCACGAACCATGACAAAACGGGATGCGGATGAACTTTTGCGGAAAGACCTGCGCAAATTTGTCGCCATGTTCCGTAAATTCGGGGTTGATTCGATTTTGCTTGGCACGTTAGCTTACAATGTGGGACCGGCGAAGCTGTTAGGCAGCAAAACAATCCCCAAAAGCACCTTAATCAAGAAGCTGGAAGCTGGTGACAGGAACATCTACCGTGAGTATATAGCCTTCTGCAACTACAAAGGAAAACGCCACGCCATGCTGCTCAAACGGAGAAAGGCGGAGTTTGCGCTGTTGTATATCCCATAAAAGGACTGACAAAACTGGCAAAAGACGTGCCATATTTAACTTGGCACGTCTTTTGCTCTATCACTTGATAGATTATCGTAGGATTTTCTCGTTAATTGACATCGTTGAGCCATTTTTGCCTATCGGTTTCCAAATAACACTTCAAGTTGTAAGTGTTGTGAGAGCAATACAAAACATAGTTATTAACCATAAAAAGTATAGCGAAATTATGAAGAAAGTATTTAGGAAAATTCAGAAAGGAACAACAAAAATGATTGAACGTATCAAATCGTTGGGGGAAATGGAGACGAAGCAGAAATGTGTAGTTCAACGGTTCGAGATTATCATTCCCCTCCACCAAAAAATAACGACCCAATATATAGCCTCCGCAAGTTTTACTTGCGGATTTTTTAGTTATCGCAGATTGGACAAAGGTTTCTTTGCTACTTTCTTTGTCCGCCATCATGCTCACTGAAAGAAAGTAGGGCGGCTCTCGCCGCCCCGCCACTCAAAAGCGTGTGTAAAGTCCCGTCACCATCGTGAACATTTCCTCCAGCATATCAAAATAGATACCCTCGTGTACGGCAATGTCCTTTGTCTTGCACTCAAAGGTCTTTTTGCTGAACGTCCTGCGGTAGAAGCGCATATTGTAGAGGTCTGCCCCTTCGTCATAGATGATGTCAAGGCGGTTGGCACTTGTTTTGTTCCTTGCAAGGCTCATCCGTAAGCCGTTGCCCATATCTATGAAATCACGGCTACCTGTCATGGCGGTGAAGCGTTTTCCGCCTATCTGCTGTAATATCGTCTTGGCTATCATATCTTTTGTTTTTAGGGTTTTAAGTATTGGCGGTGCGGACACCGCCATCCCGTTCAAAATTCTCGCATTTCGGAAATGGGGGTCTGCCGTTGTAGCCACTCTTTCACACATTCCATATTGTACTCGCTCGTGATGACTGCCGTATGGCTGTCGGTGGCGGTGAAACGTGTGCTTTCGTAATCATCTATCCACCCCTTGAGGGTGTCCGTTCCCCACGCTCCGGTATCGTCAAAGATACCGTCCAATGCCGTGATAGGTTCGCTGAACTTGACTATCAGCGTTTGATAGGTCGTGTTCATAGTCTGTCCTCCTTTCCCTTCTTTGCGTTCAGCCACTTGTCCCGTGCGGCTCGGCACTCGTCCAACGTGGGTTTGACACAAGAGAACAATTCTCTGTCTATGGGGTGGCGGTAGTCGTACTGCACAAGTGTCCGCCTGCGTCTTCCGATACCCGATTGGAAACGCTCGTATTTCTCCGTACCTGCTTCCGCGCAGGTGCTTACTCCGTTGATGGTCATTCGTGTTGTCATAATGTTGCTTTTTAGATGGTTAAAAATGTACTGACAGAACTCTGTTCTTCATCACCATTTCGGGGTTGCTTGTGTAGCGTTGGTGCAGGTAGAAATGGTGTGAGCCGAAGCCGTAAAGGAAAAACTTGTCAAGTTCGTGCTTCTCGGCAAACTCCTTTACGCTCTTTCTCAATTCCCCCTCACTCGTTGTGAGAGTGAGGAGGTTCACAAATTCAAGGAACATCGTGGGGATTGCATCATCCCACACACAAATCATACTTTCAATTCTTACTTCCATATCAATGTTGTTTTAGGGGTTATGCTATGCCGCTTTCATCCGCTCACGGATAAGGTTGGCGTTCTTGTTCACAAGGTCTATGATGCGCTCGTGATATTCGGTGTCCTGGTTGTGCTTGCCGTGGCACTGCACCACTTCGAGGGTTCGCAAGTCCACCTCTACGGTTTCAATAATCTCATCGCCAATCCTTGCCGATAGTATGAGGGTGTCGGCTTTCTTGTAGTATCCACTGCCAAACACGCAGATGCCCTGCGTCTTGCCCTCGTTGTAATACTCGTCTATGCTTTCAAGCACCTTGACGATTATTTCCTCGTCCGTGATTACCAAGCCGAAGAATTTGGATTTGTTGGCGATGAAATCCTCCGCATCTTTCTTTCGTTGGAGTTGTCGCTGTTGCTCACGCTCACGCCTTTCAATCTCCCAACGGCGTTGCTCTGCGGCTCTTTCCTTCTCGTGTATGGCTTCAATTTTTCGGGTTGCGTTGTCGTGTGCCGCCATGAAATCTTCGGGACAGATGTTCTTCGGGTTACGGAGGTCTTGACCGAGTTTTTTGAGCATACGCAGATAGTCGCACCACATTGAGAGGTTGTCTATCTGATACTTGTGACGCTTGGCAATCAGATATGATGCCCAACATTCATCGGCAGTACGGGTATTGAAAAGAAAGTGTTTCATGACCTCAATCTCACCGCCTTTCATAAGGGTTTCAATTCTTGGGTCTGAAAGCAAGGCTTTGAAAAGACGCACGGGGGAGATGCCGTGGAAATCGCCCTTGAAGCCGTTACGTCTGAGTTGGGGCAATATCCTCATCTTTGGATATGCACAGCTTCTTGCCACCACATCATCGTATAGGCTGTTGTGCGGTCTTACCTCCATATCGCTGCCTAATGCCCACACATCGCAATAGCAGAAAAGGAAGCCACGGAGCAACGCCATGTCCGTAACCTTGCCGTCGGGTGAAATCCAACGCTGCACGACCTCGTGGCAGTAGAAACGCATCGGTTCGCCTTTCCTGCTCTCGCATCTGACCTGCGCCACGCGGATTACCTGATACCCTTTGCAGGTGGTTATCACGCTGAAATTCTGCGTTTCCTTGTAGATGCGTCTGCGTGTGTCCTGCACTTTGAGTTCGGCATGGCATTTGGGGCAGGTGCAGCCTTCAAGGGTGTCGCATAGTCCGCTGTCGCTGTGCCACTCGTGACCGCAGTCGGAACAGGTGATGTTCCCTTTCTTGGTGCGGTAGCCGATATGCTCAACGCAGTGGCGGTATGCCCAATCTATTTGTGTCGCTGATATGGGGCGAAGGTTGGCGGAAAGTCTTGCCACCTCTTTCTGTATCTTGGTCTTCGGTTTCATAAGCCTAAATCAAATAATGAGGGTTGGGGTTGGTTTTCTTTTCTCGCTGACGGTCTGTGGCGGTTCTGCAACTTGCGGAGTTCCTCCTCTTGGTATTTGCGGACAGCGTTCTGACGTGCCTCCGCCTTTTCCTCTGCCGTGAGTTTCACAACGTGGTTCACAACCACTTGGCAGTCCATCGGTTTGCCCACCTCTATCTCGTTTTCCTCATAGTAGTGGATGGCTTGCCCGAATATCTCTCCGTCCGTGAAACCGTTGCAACCGCTTTTCTGCACATAGTTCAGAATGTGGGTCACGCACTCGTCCATGTTCTTGGCAGGGTTGCGGTACTTCTTTGCAAATAGCGCATCTTCCTCCGCACGCTGTTCCAAGTACATATATATCGTTCTCTTGAAATGGTCTGTTCCTTTCATATCGCTGTCATTTTTAGATTATCTGTTTCAGTATCTCTCTCCAATAGGTCGGCTCTACCTCGCTGAGAAGGAAGTCCATGAAATCCCTCCGTGCGTCCTTGTTCAGTTCGTGGTACAATCTTCGGAAAGTTTCAAAATTGCCGTTGATGTACGTTTCCACCATATACACGAAGATGTTGTCCACCTCGTAATATCTGCACTGCTGCGCTGCCGTCTTGCTGTTTCTTTTTGCCATGTCGGTAAGGGTTAAAGGGTGAATAACCAAAGGATGAAGCCAAAGAAGGCAATGGTGGAAAGGATAGCCACGATTACACCTATCGCCACTCGGAACACTCCGTTTACAATCTCTCTGATGATGCCCCAAAGGATGCCGAACACCCCGAAGGCGGTGCGCATCATCAAGCCGCATATCGCCAACCCGATGTGTTGCGCCATTTGTCTGAAATTTGCCGTTGCCGTCATATCTTCGCTGTTTTTGATTTTTTTGTTTTTAATGCGGATTCAAGAGCTGAGGGAGTTGAGTTTCAAACTATCTTATCTGCCTCTCGTTTATCCGACATTTTTTTTATGCGTCTTTCTGTCGCATCGGTCGTTTTCGTTTCGGGTGCTTGAAAAGGTAGGGATTAGGGAATGCAAGGTTTTTCGGTCAAAATACTACCCGCAGGGCTGGAGATTTTTACCGAAAACAGGAGGCTTGACCTTGCTTTCCCGTCCAATCCCGGAATTACCTTTGCGCCCAGAACGAAAATGACTGACTGATGCGGCTTACTGAAAGGCGCAAAATGGAGGTAAACGAAAACAGAGGCAGATTGTGTAGAAAAAAACTTCAGGGGAAAATCCGTAAAAAAAAGAATCACCAAAAGGAAAAAGACATCACCGGAAGCGTGAAAAGGGCAAACCACAACAAAGGAAGTATGATTGTTTCCGATCCGACGGAACTTGTTCAGCCGGGTGGCAACAATCATTCTTCCCGGTTTGTCCGGCTGTGTGTGGGCGCCTGTTTCATTCATGGGGCAGGCTGACACACTCTGCATTCACTTTCCGCTTCCGGCAAAAGAGACAGCGAAAAAAGAAAAATCATTTGAAAACCCGTAAAAGCACCTCTTGGCATAGGCGCAAAAGAAAGGGGCATTGCTTCATCTGTCTAAACATCGTTTAGGCGTGAGGCAATGCCCTTTTCTCCAGCTATGCGGTAGTCGGCACACGTTTGTTCCAAACTCGTTTTGGGCAATGGTGTGCCGACGGACAATACCGCTTTTACGGAAAATTCTTATGAATGAGGGGATAAAAAACGGGAGTTTATATCAAAATCTCGAATTAAATAGCTACTTTTGCATACGAAGAGTTCTTTGAAGGTTACGCAACGCGCAGAAGGATAATGCAGTAGATAACTAACTAAATCGTAACCTATTACTATCAAGAGCAATTAACCTACGCTCATTTCCAATAAATTACACTCTTTTCGTAACTTCACGGTGCAAAGATACAAAAAATAGCTGAATAGATACTTGTTGGATACTTTGAAGCATGAAGTTTGTTTGTTTTTTGTTCTACATTTAGGAATCACTATATTTATACTTACCTTGCTGCAAGGTTTGGGCAGCGTTGCTGCATGGCTTATTCAGCATTGTTGGTAAGCCTTTGCAGTTTTTCTGCCTCGATTTTGCAGTGAAGTGCTGTCAATACTATAAAGTATTTACTGCAATGTAATGGGAAAATAAAAAGATTTGGATTTTGAGTTGATAGCTTGATATTGTCGTTGTTATAAGTATAGCAACAGCTTCGTAGGAACGTAATTTTCTCATTTACATTAGATATTACGATTATTTTATTTACTTTTGCAGAGAGTACTCTACTATAATGATAAAAATGACAAGCAAGAAGTTTTTGATTTTATTTTGCATGGCATCGTGTCTGCCTGTAGTTGCACAACATACTAATAGGGAAGGGATGAATCTTCGAGATTCTCACTTTGTAGAAAGCTATATGGACTCTCTGGCACAGCATAGGCCCGATACGATGTCGTCTGATATGACTCCTCAAATAGGATTTAGTAGGTTTACACCGTCGCCTACTTATGCAAGACTGTTTTTACCATTGGCTTACTATAAGAATGTAAGCCATCGTATGCTATCGCTAGATAGTGATATGCAGAAGATATCGCCTACTGAACTGGCCTTGGAGCGAGCTCTGCTATCTGTCTATATGAATCATCCGCAATTGGTATCTACGACCCAAAGTAAACTTGATATTATTGGGCCGACATTGGAAGTAGGTGAACAGACAAGGGAGTCACATCCTGATTTGGTAGAACAAGTGGCCCCAACGCCTATAGAACCAGATTTGATAGCTGCAGCACCGATTATTCATAAGCCTAATTTTTGGACTTTTAGTGGAGATTATTATTTGCAATTCTTGCAGAATTATGTCTCTAGCAACTGGTATAAGGCGGGCGAAAGCAGCTACTCGATGGTTGGTGCTGTGACGCTTCAAGCTAATTATAACAATAAGCAGAAGGTGAAATGGGACAATAAGTTAGAGCTGAAACTAGGACTACAGACTTCAAGAGGTGATAGCCTTCATAGTTTGAAGACCAGCGAAGACTTGATTCGTTATACTGGAAAGTTGGGATTCCAAGCTACTAAGAAATGGTATTATACAATTCAGTTGATAGCCTATACTCAGTTCATGCGTGGCTATGCTTCGAATAATCCCTTTGTGTTTAGTGATTTCATGAGTCCTTTTGGAGCCAATCTGTCTGTCGGTATGGATTATACGGTTGACTTTTTTAAGAAGAAACTTACAGGTACTGTTCATCTAGCTCCTGCAGCTTATAATTTTAAATATGTCAGCCGTTTGGCTCTTGCACCGCGATTTGGACTTGATGAAGGAAAACATCAGTTGCATGATATAGGTTCGGAAATCACCGTAGACTTGAACTGGAAATTCAGTGATATGATTAGTTGGAAGACTCGTCTCTATGGTTATACCACTTACAGTCGTACAGAATTGGAATGGGAAAATACCTTTGTGTTTAAATTCAACAGGTATATATCTACTAATATCTTTATCTATCCGCGCTTTGATGATGGCTCTAAAAGGGATAATCATCATGGATATTGGCAGTTGAAAGAGTATGCTAGTTTAGGATTTGCTTATTCTTTCTAATCTCCTCTGTAGTTTTTGATAGCTCTCAACAGCGTGGCTTTATTTCTTGTTTTGGCAGAGATTAAATAGCCAGAGTGTATTAAGGGTTGCTCAATGCTTATTACAAGCAAGATAGAAGAGATAGAAGTAAGTTGAGATAAGGCCTTAAATTTGATGATCTATGTATCAAATAAAAACAAGAAAGCCATGGAGTTGACTCCATGGCTTTCTTGTTTTTATTCGATATTGCGTCCGTGGCAATTCTTGAACTTCTTACCACTACCACATGGACAAGGGTCGTTGGGGCGTGGCATCTTGTCTGCTACGTACGGTGTATGATTTACTTCATTGTATCCCTCACGCGTATCGCGGTGTGCGGCAGCTTGCTGTGCGGCTCTTTCTAGTTGCTCGTTGATGTCTTCTTTCTGCTCGTGGTAGAGCTGAGAATGTTCTTCGGGAGCAGCTTCTTGTACTTGTTGCTGTACTTCAGGAATCTGAGCACGCATCAAAATCGATGCTGTACGATTGTTCATGTCGTCAATCATCGTATCCCATATCTTCACACTTTCGAGCTTGAAAATCAACAATGGGTCTTTCTGTTCGTATGAAGCGTTCTGTACAGAGTGGCGTAATTCGTCGAGCTGACGTAGATTCTCTTTCCAGTTATCATCAATGATACGGAGCATTGTGACTTTCTCGAACTGCTTAACGACATCTTTGGCTTCTGTATCGTAAGCTGTTTTGAGATTGCAAGGTATCTGATAAATCATCTTACCATCTGTGATTGGTACCATGATACGTTCATAGAGTTGTCCTTGATTCTCTTGAACATCTTTGATAACAGGCCATGCAACACTCTGAATACGGTCTACTTTACGCTTAAAGGCAGCCATAGCGGCTTGGAAAGCACGTTCGGCAAGGTCGGATGTAGATGCGTTTTCAAATTCGTCTTGTTCGAAAGGACATTCCATAGCAAGCACTTTCAAGAATTGCTCTTTAGCTCCTTCGAAGTCATTCTTCTCTACGATGTTGACACAACGATCCCAAATGATGTTGGTAATATCCATACCGATGCGTTCGCCCATCAATGCATGGCGACGCTTTTCGTAAATAACGGTACGTTGTTTGTTCATCACATCGTCGTACTCCAACAAGTGTTTACGAATACCGAAGTTATTCTCTTCAACCTTCTTTTGGGCACGCTCAATGCTCTTAGAAATCATTGGGCTTTCGATACGCTCGCCATCTTCAAAGCCAAGACGGTCCATTACTTTGGCAATACGCTCGCTGGCAAAGAGGCGCATCAACTTATCTTCAAGACTTACGTAGAACACAGAAGAGCCCGGGTCTCCCTGACGACCGGCGCGACCTCGTAACTGGCGGTCTACACGACGGCTCTCGTGACGTTCGGTACCGATGATGGCCAAACCTCCGGCAGCCTTTACTTCATCGGTCAACTTGATGTCGGTACCACGACCAGCCATGTTGGTAGCGATGGTTACAGCACCAAGTCCGTCTGTAGAACGGCCTGCCTCGGCTACGATTTGTGCCTCTTGTTGGTGTTTCTTTGCGTTCAATACGTTATGTGGAATGCGACGCATCTTGAGCATTTTGCTCAAAAGTTCACTGATTTCAACGGATGTTGTACCAACAAGACATGGCCGACCACTGTTGCGCATAGCTTCAATCTCGTCGATGACAGCTGCATATTTCTCACGAGCAGTCTTGTATACGCGATCGTCTAAGTCCTTACGGAGGATGGGACGGTTTGTCGGAATCTCTACAACATCGAGCTTGTAGATGTCCCAGAATTCTCCTGCTTCGGTAGAAGCTGTACCAGTCATACCAGACAACTTATGGTACATACGGAAGTAATTCTGCAATGTAATCGTTGCAAAGGTCTGTGTTGCAGCCTCTACATGTACATGCTCTTTGGCTTCAACAGCCTGATGTAGCCCGTCACTCCAACGGCGACCTTCCATGATACGTCCGGTCTGCTCGTCGACAATCTTTACTTCTCCATCGATAACCACGTATTCGTCATCCTTATTGAACATGGTGTAAGCCTTCAGAAGCTGCTGCAATGTGTGTACACGCTCACTTTGAACGGCATACTTATTGAGTAGGTCATCTTTCTTGTCAAGTCGCTCTTGATCTGTCAATTCATGTTCAGCTTCCAACGCAGAAAGCTGAGAGGTGATGTCGGGTAAAACGAAGAGGCCTTTGTCGTTTACTTGTTGTGCCAACCATTCGGTGCCTTTATCGGTAAGGTCAGCACTGTTCAACTTCTCGTCAACAACGAAATACAGAGGCTTGACAGCTTTAGGCATCTCTCGGTTGTTGTTCTGCATGTAAAACTCTTCGGTTTTAAGCATACCAGCTTTGATACCTTCCTCTGACAGATATTTAATCAAGGGCTTGTTCTTAGGCAATGCCTTGTATGAACGATAGAGCGCGAGGAAACCATCGTCGAGAATCTTTTGATCTTTCTTTTGTCGTCCCTCTGTAATCTTTTGTTTTGCTTCGGCCAATAATTCCGTAGCTTGTTTACGCTGAACTTCATAAAGACGCTCTACCAATGGTTGGTATTCCTCGAACATTTGGTCGTCACCCTTAGGCACAGGACCTGAGATAATGAGAGGTGTACGAGCATCATCAATTAGCACAGAATCGACCTCGTCGACTATTGCATAGTTGTGTTGACGTTGTACAAGGTCGGCAGGACTTACTGCCATATTATCACGTAGATAGTCGAAACCAAACTCATTGTTGGTACCGAAGGTAATATCTGCCTGATAAGCTTTGCGACGTTCAGGAGAATTTGGGCGATGTTTGTCTATACAATCGACTGATAAGCCATTGAACATGTAAAGAGGCCCCATCCATTCTGAGTCGCGTTTTGCCAAATAGTCATTGACTGTGACCATGTGAACGCCATTTCCAGTAAGTGCATTCAAAAATACCGGTAGGGTAGCAACGAGGGTTTTACCTTCACCGGTAGCCATTTCTGCAATCTTGCCTTGATGCAATGCTATACCACCAAAGAGCTGTACATCGTAATGGATCATTCCCCATTTCTGTTTATTTCCGCCAGCTGTCCATTCATTGTGGTAAATAGCTTTATCGCCTTCAATGGTAATAAAGTCGTTCTTAGGGTCGGCAGCCAACTCACGATCAAAGTCTGTGGCTGTAACTATTGTTTCTTCGTTTTCCGAGAAGCGGCGTGCTGTATCTTTGATGATACTGAATGCGACAGGCATTACCTCGTTAAGAGCCTGTTCATATATCTCTAAAGCTTCTTTTTCTAATTTATCTATTTCGTTGAAAATCTCTTCACGTTCATCAATAGGAGTCTCTTCTATATTTTTCTTCAGCTCTTCTATCTTCGTTTTCTGCTCTTTAGCAGAATCTTGTACATACTTTTGGATTTCTTTGGTTTTAGCTCTTAACTCGTCATTGTTAAGTGCTTGAATTTCAGGGTAAGCGGCCTTTACCTTCTCTACTAATGGTTGAATCAGCTTCATGTCGCGTGTAGACTTGTCGCCGAACAACGATTTTAAAAAATTATTGAAGTTCATATATTATATTGTTTTATTCTTATTGTAGTGGTATATCAATATCAGTGTGCAAAATTACTAAATAAATTTCACATGATTCGATAAAATATTGACTAAAAGCATATAGGGGCTTTATCCAAGATATGAATCTTAGAATAAAGGAGCTGCGCTACAAGCATTTGGAGCACGAATCTTGATAGCTTTGGAAATCGTAGGCGCAATTTGGTCTACAGTAACAGGTGTAGTAACTCTCTCTGCATGAATCCCTGCCCCATAAAAGATAATAGGAAATGGTACGAAAGTTGTACTACTTGTATAATGTTCTGGTATAATTTCATTGACTAGTTGCCAACCCGGAGCAATTTCTATCGTAATATCTCCGCTGACAGGGGGATAAAAACCATTACGCAGTTTTTGTATGTCGTTATTCCCAGAGAGTAAACGCTTGCTTGTAAATACATCGCTGACACCGGCAGTCTGACTTAGAAGCTCTTGACACCGACTAAGGACATCATGGAGAGTCGCCTTTTTCTGTCCAATAAGTCTATGATTCAGATAAATTTGGTTGTGATAATATGCCTCGATATATTCCCCCGGTCCATAGATTGCACTTAAATAGACATTAAGGAGTTTAGCGGTACGATTGATATAGAACGTGCCGGTGGGAATACGGTATTGGGTATAATTTCGATTATCTGCTTGGGCATACCCAGTACTTGTAATGACGAAGAGTACCTTGTCCTTTCCACTCTGCGCTTCTATATTACTAATTAATTTCCCTAGAGTCTTGTCAAGCTGTGTATAGACTCTTTCCATGGTGGATGTTTGGGAAAAAGCAGTTGCCGAAAGCGATATGTTCAATAAATCTGGAGTTTCATCGGCCCCCATGGCACGCGCTTGAATGACCGTCAATGCCATATTGGCGATATGCTCATTGTATTCTGTTGCATTGAAACTATTACCTCGTTTGGTAGCTGTTACTATGGATGATTGAGGCAACCATTTTTCGCTTTTGGGTGTGTAATATGTCGAGGTACGCCATTTCCCTGTATTCTCGTCAATCCATATAGCGTTGTCGGCTGCATGACCGGCCGAAAGGATTGCGGCATCTTTGTAAGCTGCAAGTCCGTATACAATGCTTGTACCATTGCTACTGACTTTCATTTCATCTCCAATGGTAGAGGTCTGAAGCTTTGCAGGTGAAGCAAAATATTTAATGTCGTCTACACAAGATGCAGGGCGGAGGGTTTTATGATCTAACCATGTAGACGAAATTATGCCATGATGATAAGGCGATGTGCCAGTTGTAATAGATGATATGGCAGAAGCTCGGTCTATAGGAGTGAAACTATAGGATGCTGCATCGTACACTTTGCCTTGATAGAGTAGCTTTTTGAAGCCATCAGTGCCAAATAGTGGGGAGAATGCTTCGATATAGTCGGTACGCAATTGGTCGATATTGATATTGACAACAAGTCTTGGTGTCAATTGAAATGCTTGCATCTCAGCGGATGTAAGTGCAGCTATCAATATGGCAATGTATCGATTCATCTATTTATTGTTAATTGTTTTTTAGAATATATTCTATCTGTCCAACGCATTAGCAAGCATAGTGCCAAAAGCATCATTCCTTCTGCATACTGCTGGAAGAAGCTTAATATGAAGAAAAAAGTGTAGCAAATAGTCAGTATATAAGCATATTTGTGGTTTTTCCTAAATCTCTTGAATAGGAAAAGTATGTTCAGGGGATTCAGTATTAGAATCTGGAAGTTGATGCTAACTGTTGGATGTTGGCTGAAAATCATGGCCAAAAGTATGAGACCGCATACTCCTGTAACTAGGAATAGTAGGTAGTCAAAGCAAATAGTTACACCTTTTAAGGGGGAATATATATGTGCTATAATCGTAAAAATGATAGTTATGGCAAGTAGAATAGCAGCATCTCCTTGTGGTGTTCCTTGGAAGATATTAGGTACGGAGACCACCGTGGTGGGAGGGATAAGCCAATGTGTTTCAGAAACAAAGTTCTCAGCAATGCCTACGCGATTGATGGTTGCCTTGGAAAAATCGTTGCATAACGAGTCTGGTAGGAATTGTTGCTCAGATTTCTCTGTTCTGTAATCAGCCTTAATACCTAGCAGTAAATCGTTGCCAAAGCGTGCCCATCTACTATCTTCATTCCATTGATGAATCATAGAACGATAGGTGGCATCCGGATTTGTGATAGGTGGAAAGGTTACTTTTCCTTCTAGATTACTGACTAAAATATCTCTAGCCCTTGTGGTACAATTATCGTAGAAGTAATTATAACGATAGGTTCGATTCTCTGGTAGGTAATTTGTTCTTAGAGCCTTTTCTATATTCTCTTTTTCGGCTTGAGTTAGATTAAGCTTTTGTTCTTTTACCCATCTACGATCTGATTGGTATTCTGCCAAAAAGTCATTGAATGGGATGATCCCCATTTCGTAATAGGTAAGGCCAAATACAAATCTTAAAATAAAAAAGCTTTGCTTGAATGAAAACATTCCATAATTAATGGCCCAATCTTCATTCCTAGTTATATTATGAAACCTGATGGCAGTGTGGCCGTAAAGGGAATAGATTTCAGACCCAGGTCCGCATGTCAACAAACTGATTTCAATAGAATCTTTTGATAAATTCTTTGGAGTACCGCTTGTATTTTCGGCATTGGTAATACTTGTTAAAGACAGTAAAATTATAAAATAAGCTGTCCTTAATATGTGGTTGAAATGTTTCACGATGCAAAAATAACTTATATTTCCGAGTTATCCTGCATTTGTTTCTGTTTTTTTTGATAATTTTGCAGCGTTTATTTTATACTAGATGAAAAAGATACTTCTATGCATGGCCTTGATGGCTGCAATCTCTAACTCAGCGTTTGCACAGAGTGGAACGAATTCTCCTTATAGTCAATTCGGACTAGGTATGCTCACTGAGCAGGGAGCAGGCTTTAGTCGTGGTATGAATGGTTTAGGTCTTGGTTTTCGTGAACATAATCAAGTAAATTACCTAAATCCAGCATCGTTGTCTGCCATAGATTCTTTGAGTTTCATCTTTGATGCAGGCTTTTCTGGACAAATAACCAATTTTTCCGAAAATGGGGTTCGTAAAAATGCTAATAATGCAACTTTTGATTATGTTGTAGCTGGATTTCGGGCAGCTAAGCATTTTGGAGTTAGTTTTGGTTTGATACCCTTCACTAATATAGGGTATAACTATGCGACAACAGAAACCTTGAATCCAAATTCTAGCAACACGTCAAAGGCTTATAGCAATACCTATAATGGTGAAGGTGGGTTGCATGATGTCTATTTGGGATTTGGTTGGGAGCCATTTAAAGGTTTCTCTTTTGGTGCGACTGTAGGTTTCCTTTGGGGTAATTATACTCGCTCGGTTATTAATAGTTATAGCGATGCTTATGTTAATACGCTGGCTAAGTATTATACTGCTTCTGTAAGTAACTATAAATTGGATTTCGGTGTTCAGTATACTGCAAAATTGAAAGAGAAGGATCAATTGACAATTGGTCTTACTTATGGTTTAGGACATAAGTTGAATGCAGATGCCTCTTGTAAAGTGGTTTCTACCAATAGCCAAACGGTTACTGCCGATACGACGTCTTACATAGCGGCTAAAGCACTTGAGATGCCGACAAGCATTGGGGCCGGTTTTATGTGGAATCACCATGATATGTTGAAATTTGGTGTTGATTATTCTTTGCAAAAATGGGGTACTACAGAGTTTCCACAATATAATGAGTCTAATGGTAATGTAAGCTATATGAAGACATCGGGTCTGTTTAAGGATAGACATAAGATCACGGCCGGATTTGATTTTACTCCTATGTCTAAGCGTTCACGGTCTTTATTTAATCGTATTCATTATCGGGCCGGTGTAAGTTATGCGACACCATACTTAGTCATAAATGGGCAAGATGGTCCTAAGGAGATTAGTGCGACTGTAGGTTTTGGCATTCCAATCATGAATGCTTATAATAATCGTTCGATGTTAAATATCAGTGCACAGTGGGTTAATCAATCAGCTACAGGATTCATTAAGGAGAATACTTTCAGAATAAATATAGGATTAACGTTTAATGAACGTTGGTTTGCAAAGTGGAAAGTGGAATAAAAGGCTGTTTGTCTTAATGAAGTCTTCTTGGTGTATATCCGGCTGTTTACTATTACTGTTCCTTTCTTTTAATTCTTGTAAGGAGCAGAAAGAGCATACTGCACCTGCCATTTTAGAGAAAGATTCTGTGGCATTGATGACATCTTATGGAGTTAATACGCTCATCTCCGACTCTGGTGTCATTAAATATCGTATTGTTACAGAAGAGTGGGAGGTAAATGAAAACCGTAATCCTCCAAGATGGATATTTGATAAAGGACTATTCTTGGAACAATTTGATGAGAAATTCCATGTTCAATCGTACATTCAATGCGATACAGCTTATTATTATACCCAGCAGAAAATATGGGAATTACACTCTCGTGTGAAGATTCTAACGAAAGATGGACTGAAGTTTCAAAGCGAGCAATTATTTTGGGACGAGAATAAACATGAACTTTATTCCTATGTATTCTCCCGATTAATAACTCCCGAACGCACGTTACAAGGTACTTATTTCCGAAGTGATGAGAAGATGACTAAGTATTATGTGTCAAATACGAAGGGCTCTTTTGAAAAGGGGGATTTTGATAATAATGCTGATATGACGGATTCTGCTAAAGTTGCTACGGATTCGATACAAAAAGCTAGGCGTCCTCAAACCGAACCTCGTAGACTGAGTGTACCTGTTTTAAAACATTAAAATTAAATTATTTATATAATTTGGATTTACCGTTAATCATAAGTATTATTATTACGATGCTCTTCTCAGCTTTCTTTTCTGGGATGGAGATAGCCTTTGTTTCTTCAAATAGGATGTTAGCTGAAATGGACAAAAATCGCAATAGTATTACTCAGCGTATTGTCGATTTCTTTTATCATCATCCTAACGATTTTGTTAGTACAACGTTGGTGGGTAACAATATTGTGCTTGTTGTTTACGGTATTTTGATTGCCCATTTCTTTGATAGCACCATATTTGTAGGGTTGGAGTCTGGATATAGGGTGATGGCAGACACAATATTGTCTACGATTATTGTCTTGTTTGTGGGAGAGTTTATGCCTAAGACGCTTTTTAAAAGCAACCCGAATAAGCTCCTTGCATTCTTTTCACCATTGGTGTTTGTCTTTTATATCATCCTGTGGCCTATTAGTAGATTGTCTACGTTCCTTTCTAAAATCTTATTACGCCTACTTGGGGTAAAGATAGATACAAGTAATGGTGTCGGTGAGTTTTCAAAAGTCGATCTTGATTTCCTTGTTCAGTCAAGTATTGAGAATGCTAAGAGCGACGATGATATAGAAGATGAAGTGAAGATTTTTCAGAACGCATTGGATTTCTCTGATACAAAGGTGAGGGATTGTATGGTTCCTCGAACAGAAATCAATGCTGTTGAGAAGAATTGTACGTTGGAGGAATTAAAACAGAAATTCATTGAGAGTGGTAATTCCAAGATTATTGTTTACAATGAAGATATTGACCATGTAGAGGGATATATACACTCTTCGGAAATGTTTCGTGACCCTGCACATTGGACTGACCATATCAATTCCATTCCCTTTGTTCCTGAAACGATGGCTGCTCAACGTTTAATGCATATGCTCTTACAGGAAAAGAAAAGTCTTGGTATCGTTGTAGATGAGTTTGGAGGTACTAGTGGACTAGTCTCTTTGGAAGACATTGTGGAAGAAATTTTTGGTGATATAGAAGATGAACACGACAATATGAAATATATTTCCAAGAAAAATGAAGATGGAAGTTACACGTTGTCGGCTCGGTTGGAAATTGATCGAGTGAACGAACTCTTCGATTTGGCGTTGCCAGAAAGTGATGATTATATGACTATAGGAGGCTTTATTTTACACGAATATCAGAGCTTTCCAAAGTTGAATGAAGTGATACAAATCGGTAAATATAGATTTAAAATCATCAAGAATACTATGACAAAAATAGAATTAGTGCGACTTTGGATAGATAAATAATAGCGAATTAGTCTACTTAAAAATAGTTTAACCTATTCAAACAATGAGGAAAATAGCTTATAAGGTAAGCTTTTATGGTAGAAAAGTTACTCTATTTATATTTTTATTGCTATTTTTGTAGCCACTTTGTATGATGAAAAAACATAAAAATAAATAAACATAATAAAGTAATGGCAGCATTAGGAAAAATTAGAAGCAAAGGTGTGACCTTGATTATCATCATTGGTCTAGGTCTTTTTGCCTTCATTGCCGAAGAGGCGTTTCGCTCTTGTGAGACAAACCGAAACAATCAACGTCAACAAGTCGGTGAAGTGTTAGGTGAGAAAATCAATGTACAGGATTTTCAAAAGTTAGTTGATGAGTATACTGAAGTAATTAAAATGCAGCAGGGAACTCAAAACCTAAACGATGAGCAGTTGAACCAAGTGAAGGATATGGTGTGGAATACTTATATCCAGTCTAAGCTTGTTGAAAACGAAGCAAAGGAACTTGGATTGACAGTTACCGATAAGGAGATGCAGAATATTTTGAAACAGGGAACTAATCCAATGTTATTGCAGACTCCTTTTGTTAATCAACAAACTGGTCGTTTTGATGCTAATGCTTTGCAAAAGTTCCTTGCAGAGTATAAGGCACAGAAGACAGCGAATCCTCAAATGGCACAGCAATATGAAACCATTTATAAGTATTGGACTTTTATAGAGAAGACTTTGCGTCAACAAACATTGGCACAAAAGTTCCAAAATCTATTGGCTCATAGCTTTTTGTCTAATCCTGTAGAAGCTAAGATGGCATTCAAGGATGCTACAGAAGAAAATCAAATTCAATTGGCTTCATTGCCTTATAGCAGTGTTTCAGACGATAAAGTGAAGATTTCTGATGCAGATTTGAAAGCGAAGTATGATGAATTGAAACCTCGCTTTAAGCAGTATGTTGAAAGTAGAGATATTAAGTTTATTGATTATCAGGTAACAGCTTCTTCTAATGATAAGTCTGCAATCAATAAGCAATTTGCTACTTATGCTAGTGAGTTGGCTGTCGCTGCTGATCCTGCGGAAGTTGTTCGTAAGAGTACCTCTTTGATTAGTTATCTTGGAATTCCTGTAGCAAAGACTGCTTTCCCCTCTGATATTGCGCAACGTTTGGATTCTATGGCTGTAGGTCAGACTTTTGGTCCTTCTGTAAACCATCAGGACAATACTATGAATATAGTGAAACTAGTTGCAAAACAGCAGTTGCCTGATTCTATTCAGTATCGTCAGATTCAAATTAGTGGCGCATCCGTAGATGTAGCTCGCAAGACTGCTGATTCTGTGTATACTGCTTTGAAGAGTGGAGCTGATTTTGAGGCATTAGCTAAGAAGTATGGCCAAACTGGCGCGAAGACTTGGATGACCACCAATCAGTATCAGAATGCTCCTTCCATGGATAATGATACGAAGACATTTATCAACAGCTTGAATACCATGGCAGTAAATGGAGTCGTTAATATTCCTATTACTCAAGGTAATATTATCCTTCAGGTCGTAGATCGTAAGGGCATGATTAATAAGTATACTGCGGCTGTTATCAAGAAGAGTATAGAATTCTCTAGAGAGACTTATAGTGCAGCTTATAATAAGTTCAGCTCTTTTGTAAGTGCAAATCAATCTGCCGAAGCTATCTTGAAGAATGCACAAGCTAGTGGATTTAAGGTTCAAGAGGCTAATGATGTTACAACTGCTCAGCATTATTTGGCTAATATACATAGTACACGTGAGGCTTTGAAATGGTTGTTTGAGGCTAAACAGGGTAGTGTTTCTCCTATGTATGAATGTGGCGATAACGACCACTTGTTGGTTGTAGTGCTTACAAAGATTCATCCTATCGGTTATCGTACTTTGGAAGACAATCAGGTAAAGGAAGTCGTCAAGGCTGAAGTGTTGAAAGATAAGAAGGCTGAAGTGTTATTGGCAAAACTTCAAGGTGCCAATACTGTGGCTGCTGCAAAGGCTAAGGGTGCAACTGTTTCTCCTGTAAATCAGGTTACATTTGCTGCACCAGTATTTATTCCAGCAACAGGTGCTAGTGAGCCAGCTCTTAGTGGTGCTGTTGCTGCTACGAAGAAAGGACAGTTTAGTGCTAAACCAGTGAAAGGTAATGCCGGTGTTTATGTGTTCCAAGTCATGAACAAGCAGGCTGGTTCTACTAAGTTCAATGATAAGTCAGAGGAACAAAAACTTCGTCAGAAAGCTCTTCAGTATGCTGGGAATTTCATGAATGAACTTTATATGAAGGCAAAGGTTGTTGATAACCGTTATTTGTTCTTCTAAGTATTGCCTAGAATTGAAAGTGTTATATTAAGTAACATCTCTTTGATTAGATATAAGCTCCGGCCTAAAACAGGTTGGAGCTTTATTTTGTAGCATCTAGTAGAAAGTTTATAGAGTAGTACAAGGAATCAATACATTAGCAACAATAAACATTCTAGAATTTCTTATTTATATCTTATTTGCATTATCTTTGCACTGATTAGCCTGTAGAATGGTTGATAGTATTAGAAGATGCCATCTTACTATTAGATATTAAATCGAAGGAAATTAAAGATATGAAACTAATTAGTTGGGGGTTTATTGGCTGTGGAGAGGTCACAGAGAAGAAGTCTGGACCGGCTTTCAACGAGATTGAAGGCTCTCATGTTGAAGCAGTCATGAGTAGAAGTGAAGAGAAAGCCCGTTCTTATGCAGAGCGTCATCATATCAAAAAATGGTATACTGATGCCCAAGAGTTGATAGACGATTCCAATATCAATGCCATTTATATTGCCACTCCACCATCTAGTCATGCCACATTCGCTATTATGGCGATGAAGGCAGGAAAGCCCGTATATGTAGAAAAACCACTTGCTTCCAGCTATGAAGATTGTGCTCGAATCAATCGGGTAAGTGAGCAGACTGGTGTACCTTGTTTTGTTGCGTATTATAGACGGTATCTTCCTTATTTCCAAAAAGTGAAGAATATTATCTCTAGTGGAACTATTGGCAAGGTGACAAATGTTCAGGTGAGATTTTCTGTACCTCCGAGGGATTTAGATTATAGTAGTGCTAAGAATCTTCCTTGGCGTCTTCAACCCGATATTGCTGGTGGTGGATACTTCTATGATTTAGCTCCTCATCAGCTCGATTTGTTACAAGAACTGTTCGGAGTGATTACACGGGCACATGGGTATTGTGCCAATCGTGCTCATTTGTATCAAGCCGAAGACACTATCAGTGCTTGTTTTTTGTTTGAAAATGGCCTACCCGGAAGTGGTTCTTGGTGTTTTGTTGGGCATCAAAGTGCCAAAGAAGACCGAATAGAAGTTATTGGCGACAAAGGCATGGTATCGTTTTCTGTATTTAACTATGATCCAATCATGCTTGTTACAAGTGCAGGGACGACAAGTATTACAGTTCCTAATCCAGACTATGTACAGTTACCAATTATCAAGACAGTGACAGAAGACTTACAAGGGATTGGTGCTTGTACATGTACTAGTGTGAGTGCTACCCCTGTCAATTGGGTTATGGATAGAATTTTAGGTAAACTTTAGATAGACAGTGTTGAAGAAATCACTCTTCTTATTTTTGATTTTTATGTTTGTTGGTGCCCTTTCTTTATGGGCACAACTTGATACTGTGCATCATGAGAAGCGCAGTACATTCAATCGGATATATGAGGTTGTCAAGGAATTTAGCCGTGTAGATACCCATTATATAGAGCCGCAGCATTATAATTTTACAGTCATGTTGCAGAATACGAATACTTATGAGATGTATTGGTTGCGTTCTAGACAAGGAACTACAATGCGATTGTCTCCTAAACCGAGTATAAAGATAGGACCTTATATCGGTTGGCGGTGGGTGTTTTTAGGCTATACCATAGACCTTAGTCATTTGTCGGATGGTAATAATCGTAAGGAGTTCGATTTGAGTTTGTATAGTAATCAGATAGGAATTGATTTGTTCTACCGCAAGACAGGTGATGATTATCGAATCAGTGAGTTGGAAGTTGGCAGTGGAAT
Organism: Prevotella sp. DNF00663; assembly: GCF_001553265.1. GTDB lineage: Bacteria > Bacteroidota > Bacteroidia > Bacteroidales > Bacteroidaceae > Prevotella. The sequence continues at coordinate 84,302 of NZ_KQ960663.1, forward strand.
TGATACATCTCCTTTGGATAAAGCTTCTTTTGATGGATTTAAAGCGAGTGTAAAAGGTTTTAATCTGTATTATATTTTCAACCATAAAAGATTTTCTTATCCGGCAGCCTTTAGTCAGAGCACTTGTCAAAAGATTAGTACCGGTTCGCCCCTTGTTGGTATTGGGTATACACACCATTCCTTAGATTTGGATTGGTGTAAGCTATACGATTTGGCAGAAGAACGACTGAATAGTGCTGTCGTTGAAACGATAAAGGCCGATACGAGTCTGTTGGCCTCAAAAATTAATTATTCTGATTTTTCAGTAATGGGTGGTTATGCTTATAACTGGGTTTTTGCCAAGAACTGGTTATTTGCTGCTTCGCTGTCTTTAGCCTTAGGATATCAGAGTAGTAAGGGAGATGAAGCACACAAGAGCTTTAGTTTTCGTAACTTTACTTTCAAGAATATGAATCTAGATGGTGTCGGTCGTTTCGGTATCGTGTGGAATAATACGAAATGGTATGCAGGGACAAGTGCCATTCTGCATACCTATAATTACCATAAAAGCCAATTCCATGCCAATACTACATTTGGGAATTTAAATATCTATGTTGGCTTTAATTTTGGTAGAAAATAGTCTCATTTGATTTCTATAACTCGTATTCCGATTTGTATAGGATGCTTGCTCATGTAGGTTCTCAGCAGCATTGGCTCTTCTACTACTTTTTTTCGGATTTGTGAGGCATTCAGCATGTGAAGTCCATCTCGATGCCATACGGCTATTCCAATATGCGAAGTATCTAGTCCGCGCTTGTTGGTGATGATTGCAATGATATCTCCATCTTTAATTGAGTTTTTGAATAGGGAGGTGTTTGCAATTGTCTTCTTGGGTATATAGCGATATGTCAATCCGTTTAAATCTTTTTCCATGCGAGCTATAGCTGTTTTCCATGTCGGGTTTTTCACTAACATAGGATAGTATTGAGGGTGCTCGCTCATGTAGCTCACATTTATTTTCTGTATACCAGTGAAAGGTGCTTTTGTTGTTTGTCTATCTTTTACCAGTCCTAATTTGGTATTACTGATAATCCATTCCGTAAAATAATGATGCCTGTTTGTGTAGTGAATACTTCCTTGTTCATATCTGATTGTTTGCAGATAATGGCAGAAGTCCTTAAAGGTTATCTGTTTTTTCTTTGCACATAAAGTTAAAGCAAGTACATTTTCTACATAGGTAGTGCAATCCAATTCTCTCAGATTGATGACCAATTTTTCGCTTTGATTATTTTCTAGAGTCTTGGCTACATAGGGTATATTGACTAATTGTCTAGCAAAAAACAATACGTAATTTGTATTAGCTTTCCGTGTCTTAGCCTGTTTCAACAGTGATACCACTTTCGTGCTATCATATTTTGTATATTGTATTTGCTGGGCAGCCGCTTTAGCAACGATTGTATTTAGGCTGATGATAATGAATAAAAGTTTCCTATACATATTAAAGTCTTACTACTTGTTTTACTCCGCGAATCGTCTGGAGCTTCTTGATAAGTGAATTAAGCATATCTATATTCTCAAGCATCACGACCACATTGCCATTGAAGATGCCGTCATGAGAATCTATATTGATGGAACGCATGGAGAGTTTATCCTCCTTCGAAATGATATTGGTAATGTTATTGACGATACCTATATCATCATTCCCCACGATATGAAGTGTGATACTATATTGATTTGTACCTTTCCCACTCCATTTTGCCTTTACAATTCGATAGCCGAATCGTTTACGTAATTCAGGCGCATTGGGACAGTCTGTGCGATGAATGGTGATACCTCCATTGACTGTTACAAAACCGAAGACGGAATCTCCATAGATAGGATGGCAACATTTTGCCAATTTGTAGTCAAGACCTTTCAAGTTCTTATCAATCACCAATACGTCATCATTCTGCTTTAGTATCCTCGCATCTGGATTATCGTATTGGTAATTCTCCGCACTTTCAGCAGCTTTGGGAGCATTGAGATTCAAGTCGTGGTCTCTGACTTCTATATATTTCTCTATAATATTATTGGTATCGAGTTTCTCGTCGGCAATATCTTTATAGAAGTCTGAATTTTCCTTATAGCCCAACTTCTTGATGAGATGAGCCATGATGCTCTCTTCAATCTCTAGTTTCCGATTTTTAAATCTGCGCTCTAATAGTTCTTTGGCAAACAAACCGTCCTTGGCTTGCGTCTCTTTTAGGGCAAGTCTAATCTTCGCTTTGGCTCTGCTGCTTTTTACAATATTGAGCCAATCTCTCTTTGGCCGTTGATTATTTTGGGTAATAATCTCAATGGAATCTCCCGAATGTAACTGTTCTCGAAACGAAACAGCCTTCCCGTTGACGCGTCCACCCACGCATGTATTCCCAATACCGGAATGGATATGGTAAGCGAAGTCGAGTATGGTAGAGCCTTTGGGAAATTTTAGAATCTCGCCTTTGGGTGTAAAGACGTATACTTCGTCCTCATATAAGTCGAATTTGAATTGATCCATCAATTTCAAATCGTCGTTATTCTCGAGTGCAGCTCTAATGTTTGCGAGCCACTCATCAATACCTCCCTCGCTCTTAATCCCTTTGTAGCGCCAGTGGGCAGCTAGTCCGTGCTCAGCAATCTCATCCATTCGCTCTGTACGGATTTGTACTTCTACCCATTTGTTTTCCGGTCCTAGTACAGTAATATGCAAACTTTCATATCCGTTACTCTTTGGTACGCTTAACCAATCTCGCAAACGCTTTGGGTTGGGTTGGTACATATCAGTGATGATAGAATAAGCTTGCCAACATTGCATTTTCTCTTTTTCTAGAGGAGAGTCAAGGATGATTCTGATTGCGAACAAGTCATATATACCTTCAAAGTTACACTTCTGCTTCTTCATTTTTTGCCAAATGGAGTGTATACTCTTTGTACGGCCCTTCATGTGGAATGACAAACCGGCTTGTTTCAACTTCTCGTCGGTAGGTTCGATGAACCGCTGGATATAGGCGTCTCTGCTTTTTTTAGTTGCGTTGAGCTTATCCTTAATTAGATAATAAGCATCATGCTCAAGATATTTCAGGCTGAGGTCTTCTAGTTCGCTTTTAAGTTTGTAGAGTCCTAGTTTGTGGGCGAGTGGGGCATAGAGGTAATTTGCTTCTTCACTTACTTCTTGCTTATGCTCTAGCTCGTTCGTATCACGAATTTGTCTCATCAGGTTGACCCTGTCGGCAATCATAATGAGAATGACACGCATGTCTTCGCTGAATGACAATAGCAAGTTCCTGAAATTTTCACTTTCTATGATAGGATTCTTGGCATAGAGTTCATGGATACGGCATAGGCCTCTAATGATGCGGAAAACACCGCCTCCGAAATCTTCCTCAATGCGGGTTAAGGTATCCGAATCATTCGATATACTGGTGTATAGCAATATTGCTAAGACACCATCACGTTTGATACCGATCTCAGAGGCCGCAAGTTGGGCGGTTCTGAGACTTTCAAGTATCGGGTTCAGTCCGAATACATCTCTCTGAATAATATCGGAAGCCATGGTCGTGTAGAGGTAATGTTTCACTTTATTCTCGTCGTCTACCATCAAGCAGTCTGTCAGGCTTTGACGTAATAGACGCCTTAATTGCAGGGCTTCGGCTTTCTCTTGGGGAGTGAATTCAAACTTATTATTCATAAAGATGTAGCTACTTTTATTGGTGTTGTTCCCGTAGTAAATCGTTTACAGTTTTGACGGGATTAAATGTACTGAGTGGAACTTCCACGAAAACGGTATTCCAATCACTCATAGCACCATTCCACAGACCGGGAAGTTCGAGTGCTTTCAGAACTTTACCGTTCTTGCTCTTGTGGCTGATGAAACCGGTAGACTTGTCTACAAAATCCGGTAAATAGAAGTGATTCCCTTGATAATCTTTTATTGCACATACCAAGTCTACAGGATTGAAGTGGGTACCTTCGGTAAACATCTTGCTGTATTCGGTATTATTGGTATCTATTTGGGTGCTTTCCAGTATTTGTAGACTGACAGAGCCATCGCTGTTGTAGACCAAGAAAGGACCACCGCCCGGTTCTCCAACATTCTTGACCACTCCACAAACTCGCATGGGGCGATTCAACTTGTTCTTGAGATAGATTACCAATTCGGCATCTTCCAACATCTTAATGTCTGACTTTCGGCAACATAAATCTTGTTGTACGAATCTGATGATTTCCTCTAGTGTAGCGTGGTTGTATTGTCCACTCTCAAGCGTTCTTAGATAGTGGAAAGCTTGCTTTTGCAGAGTGACGAGAATACCCGCAATGAGTTGCTTGTAGACAATGGTATCTTCTTTGAGCCGGTCGGGAACTACATTGTCGATATTCTTGATAAATGTTACGTCAGCATCTATGTCATTGAGGTTCTCAATCAATGCACCATGACCACCCGGACGGAAGAGCAGGCTGCCATCTTCGTTCCTAAAAGGCGTATTATCGGGATTGGTAGCAATGGTATCTGTATTAGGTTTCTGTTCAGAGAATGATACATTGTAATGTATATTAAATTCCTTCTCATAAAAAGCTTGTTTTTGGGCAAGTCTTTGTTTGAAGAGTTCTAAGTGGTCATGGCTTACAGTGAAGTGGATGTTAGCCTCACCTTTTGAATCGGCATAGAGTGCCGCCTCCACCAAATGTTCTTCCATGGGAGTGCGTGCTCCCTCTTCGTAGTTATGGAAGAGCAGCAGACCTTTGGGTAGGGAACCATAGTTGAGCCCTTCCTCGTTCAGCATGTTAGCTACGATATCCTTGTATTGTTTGTTTTTTATCAGTGTCGGGATATCCTTATGGGTATTCTTCTTGCAGCAATCGTTGAGTGTCTCGTAGAAAGCAAAGTTCTGTATATGCTCGAAATAAGTCTTTTCGAAATCTGTTTCTGGCTTATCGTAATCAGCTTGCAAGAATGCAAACATGTTCTTAAACATTCTGCTGGCTGCACCACTTGCCGGTACAAATTTTACAATTGTGTGTCCTTCTCCCTTATATGTATTCCATGCCTTAATATAGGCATCGCGTTCTTCGGGTGTAGGGGCAATAATTCCTCTACTGGTAGAAGCTGCTTGCTCTAATCGGAGAAATGGAAAACCACTTTCAATTTCTTTGAGCTGATGCTCTACTTGTTCTTTTGTCATTCCGTGATTGGAAATCTGTTTTAGGTCAGATGGTGATAGATTCATATTGTTAAGATTTTATATTACGAAATTATGGTTGTGCTTATCGCATGTAAGAATAATGGATAACCTCCACAATTCTGTTCATCACAAAGATAATATTTTTGTAGTTATTGACAAAGGAAATGCATCTATAATTCCCAACTTTATGATGCCTTTACGCTTGTATTTGTTTAATTCACAAGTTGATAATCCTATTAGATAGCATTAATATACAAGTTGGGTTTCTTATAAAGAAATATATTGATTTTGTTATCAAAGGAATATTCATTAATTTTGCATCTCAAATTATCGCTCTTATTCATGATATTTTTCAGTTACGAGGATGGAACTACGACAAGAAAGGTTATTATCTATAAAAGCTTGCTAATGGATATATCAATGGATAGGATTGGGTAAATAATCAAAATACAACTAACGAAAATGGCAAATACCAAATCATGTTATAGTTTATATACGACGAGCAACCTATTGAAATTGCATCATGTGTGGAAAGAACTTTATGATAATAATGAGTCACTGGGTGTTTTTCAGGCGTATTTTTATAATAAGTGTATTTGGGTACAGCATTTATTGCGCATTTTTGGTAAAAAGCGTTATCCGCTTTTTGTCGTGATTTACCATCATGAAACACCGCTGCTTATAGCCCCGTTGAGTGTTTCAGTAAAGCAAGGTGAATTACCAACTCTCTTCAATGAAATACAGGGATGTGATGTCGCAGAGTTTATCTATCGTGATACCATAACCGATGAACAGATAGATGCATGCATCGACCTACTCACGGAGCGGTTTGGAATCATCAAGATGACACGTTTTGCTGTTCAATCTAAGGTCTATCAGCGATATATAGAGCGATACCCCGATACAGAGGTGACTTTTTACCCTTATGTTAATATTCCCTTTAGTGATAGTTATGATGATTATTACCAAGGTTTGAGTAAGAGTGCACGCCAAAATCTGCGCACCTCATATAATAGGTTGAAGAGTGATGGACTAGAGTATCGGCTTATGGTAGAAGGTGGGCATCCTCTCTGCTTGAAAGAGTGGAGTAAGTTCTATTTCTTTTATACAGATAGGCAGCAGGAGAAATACCGTAAGTACAGAGGCCTCAAAAAGTATATGAAGATGTTCACCAAGCACGATTGCGTAAGTATTAGAAACTGTAGTAACAATTTCATAGCAACTTTATATTATAACGAACAGATTGCTGCCTTATTGATGGGGATGGTGAGTCGTGATGGTACACGGGTAGTGATACCATGGTTGGCTATTGATGGTAAACTTGGAAGGTATTCGCCGGGTTATCAACTAGTTAATGAGACCATTAAATATTGTATGGAACATACATCAATACGTCATCTTGATTTGAGCCGAGGCGATGAAGGCTATAAAATAACTATGGGAGGCGAGTTGTATCACACTGCCTATTTTGAAATGAAGAAACGAGGCTAGAGTGGGATAGAGCATTTTTAGGCAAGTCACCAAAGGAAAATATTGGAGACTTGCCTTTTATTGTTTATTGTTGCAACAGAAATTCTTTGAAATCTTCAAATCTGATGCTCATGGGGATAATTTGCTTTTGTCCTTTCATAAACTTAGCCAGTGGTTGAGGAATCTCAATATCAGTTTTGAGGATGCTATCAACTTGTTCTTTGAACTTGGCTGGGTGAGCAGTCTCCAGAAATACTCCCACTTCGTTTGCTTGTAGATTTATTTTCAGTGCTTCATAGCCACATGCACCATGTGGATCGAGCACGTATTGATTGGTTCGATAGCAGTCGGCCATGATTTGTTTGATGTCTGTATCGGAGTAAGTTGCTCCGGATATTGCCGCTTTAATAGCATTCCAATCACCTTTGTATAAGTCTATAATTCTTGCAAAGTTGCTTGGTGCGCCCACATCCATGGCGTTGGCAATTGTCTGTTTGCTTGGTTTAGGCGAGTAGATACCAGTCTGCAAGTATTGATAGAAGATGTCGTTAGCGTTATTAGCAGCGATGAATCTCTTGATAGGGAGTCCCATGTGCTGGGCAAACAATCCTGCTGTGGTGTTTCCGAAGTTCCCGCTCGGAACGCAAACTACGATCTCTTTTCCATCTAGTTGGTGGAGTTGCTTGAGTTGAGCGTAGGCATTGAAATAGTAGAATGCTTGTGGTAGAAATCTAGCAACGTTGATGGAGTTGGCACTAGTAAGCTTCATGTGGTTGTTCAACTGGTTATCCATGAAAGCTTGTTTGACCAAAGCTTGACAATCATCGAACACCCCGTCTACTTCTATGGCTGTAATATTCCGCCCTAGCGTTGTAAACTGGCTCTCTTGGATGCTACTAACTTTTCCTTTAGGATATAATACATATACGTGAATACCGTCGACGCCAAGAAATCCATTGGCTACGGCGCTACCCGTATCTCCACTGGTGGCTACGAGTACATTGACTTGGTCATGGCTTTCTTGTTTGATGAAATATTGTAATAAACGCGCCATAAATTTGGCACCTACATCTTTAAAAGCAAGTGTCGGACCGTGGAATAGTTCGAGGGCATATATGTTTTCTTCTACTTTTACAACTGGTGTATCGAAGCTCAATGTATCAAAGACAATTTGTTTGAGAGCATTTTCCTCTACATCTTCACCGAAGAAAGCTTTGGAAACCTCGAATGACATTTCCTGAAATGAAAGATTTTCAATGTTATCGAAGAAAGAGTGGGGTAGTCGTTTAATGGTTTCGGGCATATAAAGCCCCTTGTCCGGAGCTAATCCTTTGACTACAGCTTCGTGCAAAGTTGCCCATGGCGTCTGCTTGTTAGTACTATAGTATCTCATAGCTTTCTGTTTTAGAGCTTCATGAATGTTTCCATGAATTGGTTTAGATAGATAAGTCCGTAACCTCCTTCTACACAACTTGTTTCGTCATATAGTTGAACTTTGTCTGGAATAATCTCTTTGTGCCAAATCAAGAAAGGTACGGCCTCTTTTACATGAGTTCTGATTTCTACAGGTGTAGGATGGTCTGGGAGCACCGCAATACACACAGGCGTGTCCCAATTCTTAACTTCATGATAGATGGGCTCAACTATTCTATGGTCAAGTTCTTCTATTGTTCGGAGCTTTAACTCAAGATCTCCGTCGTGTCCGGCTTCATCGCTGGCCTCTAAATGCAAGAAGACAAAGTCTTGTTTCTTAAGTGCTTCAATGGCAGCTTGAGCTTTTCCTTCGTAGTTTGTATCAGCTAATCCGGTGGCACCCGGTACCTTAATAATGTCTAAACCTGCGTAGTGCCCGATTCCACGAATCAAGTCTACGGCCGATATACAGCTTCCTGCCTTGATTTGGGGGTATAGTTGCATCAGTGTTTGCATGTTCGGGCGGTAGCCACCACTCCATGGCCAGATGGAATTTGCTTTCTCTTTTCTGTCTTTATTGAATGGATGTTGCGCTAAAAGTTGCTGACTTCTCAATATAAGGTCGTTGAGTAGGTCGGCTGTTTCTTGCGCACTCATTCTTCCATCTTTTCTATCTTCCTCTTCGGAATCTTTATAATTCTTTTCTGGTTTGATGAGTAAAGGCATCCATTCTTCATTGGGATGGTCGTGTGGTGGTGCACATTCCAAGTGCTTGTTTCCGCCCTTGATGACTAATAAATGACGATACTGAATACCAGTAATGAACTTAATTTTGTCGTTGCCTAGTTCTTTATTCAGGTATTGAATGAGCACATCGCCCTCTTCGGTGGTCAGATGTCCGCCATGATGGCTCTTGATTCGTCCGTCTTCCAAACTCACAATATTGCATCGAATAGCCATGTCTTCGGGTGCCATATCATATCCGATAGATGCAGCTTCCAATGGCCCACGCCCTTCGTATACCAAATTAAGGTCGTAACCGAGAATAGATGTATTGGCCACTTCGCTACCCGGATGGAATCCTTCTGGGATGGTCATCAGTCGACCGGTTCTTCCTTTACGAGCCAACATGTCCATGTAGGGAGTGTCAGCATATTGAAGAAGGGTCTTATTACCCAATCTTGCGACAACATGGTCAGCCATGCCATCGCCTAAAATAATGATATGTTTCATCTATTTTAGATATTAGCAATTGACATGATGTTGGCAAATACACCGGCGGCGGTAACACTTGCGCCCGCACCATAACCTTGTATTTGCATAGGATATTCTTTATAGCGCTCTGTTGTCAATAAGACAATATTGTTACTTCCTTCCAAATTGTAGAAAGGATGGTTGTGATCGACTACTTGTAGAGCCACGTTGGTCTTTCCTCTGTCCATGGTTGCAACAAATCTCCAGCGTTTTCCTTCTTGTTCCAAAGCCGATCTGCGTTTTTCGAAGTCGGAATCTAGTGTTGGCAGATTCTTCCAAAAATTCTCTACATTGCTCTCGAAGAACGAGTCTGGGACAAACAATTGTTTCTCTACATCTTCTTGTTCGACCTTGTAACCGGCTTCACGGCTAAGAATAACGAGCTTGCGTATCACGTCGGTTCCGCTTAAATCAATGCGTGGATCGGGTTCCGAGTAGCCTTGTTCCTTTGCTCTTCGTACAGTTTCTGAGAATGGTACGGTGCTGCTTATTTCATTAAAGATAAAGTTAAGAGTCCCGCTTAGAACAGCTTCTATCTTCAATATCTTGTCTCCGGAGTTTCTTAAATCGTTGATAGTACCTATGATTGGAAGGCCGGCACCCACGTTTGTCTCGAATCTAAACTTCACTCCGCGGGTCAATGCAGTCTTCTTGAGCTTCAAATACTTATCGTATTCGCTTGAGGCAGCAATCTTGTTAGCTGCAATGACACTGATATTATGTTCCAGAAGTCGCTGATATAGCGCTGCAATATCTTTACTGGCCGTGCAATCAACAAACACGCTGTTGAATACATTCATCTCCGTGATAGTCTCATACAGTTTCTCCGGCGAACTGGCTTCGCTTGCTTTAAGCTCCTCTTGATACTGATTGAGGTTTAATCCTTCGCGATTATAGATAGCTTTTTTGGAACTTGCGATACCGACAACGTTCAATTTCAGTCCGTTGGTTTCCTTTAATGTTTCGTATTGGTTTTTGATTTGCTCAATCAGTTTGCCTCCGACAGTGCCTACACCACATATAAATAGGTTCAATACCTTATATTCAGAGAGGAAGAAAGAGTCGTGCAATACATTTAAACTCTTTCGTAATGAAGCAGAATCTATAACAAACGAGATGTTGGTTTCGCTGGCTCCTTGGGCACAAGCAATCACACTGACACCGCTACGGCCTAATGTTCCGAACAGTTTGCCGGCAATACCGGGCGTATGTTTCATATTTTCACCAACGATTGCAATGGTTGCTAATCCTTTCTCTACGTGCATTGGAAACATTGCACCATCTGTTATCTCATTGGCAAATTCTTTGTTTAATACATCAACGGCTTCGTTTGCATCTTGGTCGCGTACACCTATTGAGGTCGAATTCTCTGATGAAGCTTGACTCACCATGAACACACTGATGCCTCTGTTGGCCAAGGCTGTGAAGATACGGCGGTTTACACCGATAATACCAACCATGGATAGGCCTGTAACAGTAATCAAAGAAGTTCCTTTGATAGAGCTAATACCCTTGATAGGTTTACAATCATTCTCTATCTTACTTTTGATAATGGTGCCCGGATTTTCCGGGTTGAAGGTGTTCTTCACCCTTATTGGTATATTTTTAACGCATACCGGATAGATTGTAGGAGGATAGATGACCTTTGCACCGAAGTTACAAAGCTCCATAGCCTCGATATAACTCAATTCGTTGATGGTATATGCGGTCTTGATAACACGCGGGTCTGCCGTCATGAAACCGTCTACATCTGTCCATATCTCAAGTACTTCGGCATCTAGAGCGGCGGCAATAATGGATGCGGTATAGTCGCTTCCGCCACGTCCAAGGTTCGTTGTGCGCCGCGTATGCACGTCTCTACTGATGAATCCCGGTACCAAACTGATGCGTGGAAGGTCGGCAAATGCTTCCTTCACAAGCTTGGCCGAAAGTTCACTCTCAAGCATCCGCCTGCCATTTATATATTCTGTCTTGATAAAATTACGGCTATCAAACCATTTCGCACCATTGATAAGAGTGGCTACAATGTTTGAACTTAGGCGTTCGCCATAGCTCACAATGGCATCTTGAGTCTTTTCACTGAGGTCGTGAATAAGATATACTCCGAAATAAATAGACCGTAATTGCTCTAGTAGGGAATCGATTGTTGTGAAGAGCGCCTCGCGTTTTGTGGGGTTGGTAATAATGGTATCCACCATCTTGTGGTGCCTGTCTACCATGGAGGCAAATTCGTCTTTCCATGTCTCATCGCCTTTTAGGGCGAGTTGAGCGGTTGTTAATAACTGGTCGGTGATGCCACCTAGTGCGCTCACTACGACAATAACAGGCTGCTTTTTGGCTTCGTTCTCAACGATACGTTTTAAGCTTAGAATGCTCTTTACGGAACCTACAGATGTCCCGCCAAATTTAAGTACTTTCATTTTAAAGATGTTTATGTAATGCTCCGACATCCCTAAAACAAGCAGGGTGTATCGAAACTTAGTGGCAAAAATAATGATAAAAATGTCAATGACCAACGTTTTTGACAATAAAATGAATCTTATTGATGTGCTTTAGTTATAAAATGTTGTCTTTATTGTGGGATAAATGTTATCTTTGCAACTATGATTCAAGAATACCAAATAAGGGTTTTACCCCAAGTAGCATACAATGTTGAGAGTGTAAAACAGTTTGTTGCGCAAGACAAAGGACTGGACGCACGGACCATTCAGCATATTCGTATCTTAAAGACGAGTATAGATGCTCGTCAGCGTACCATTTATGTGAATCTTAAAATACGCGTATATATTAATGAAATGCCGCAGGATGATAGCTACATTCATACAGAATATCCCGATGTGACGGGCAAACCGGCTGTGATAGTGGTTGGAGAAGGTCCCGGAGGGCTATTTGCTTCGCTTCGATTAATAGAACTTGGATTCCGTCCTATCGTCTTGGAACGTGGGAAGGATGTTAGAGAACGCAAGAAAGACCTTTCACAAATCACGCGTACCCATCAGATAGATGGCGAGAGTAATTACTGTTTTGGCGAAGGTGGAGCTGGTGCATATAGTGATGGAAAACTCTATACGCGTAGCAAGAAGCGTGGTTCTGTCGACAAGATATTGAATGTCTTTTGTCAGCACGGTGCCAATACGAGTATTTTGGCCGATGCTCATCCGCATATCGGAACGGACAAATTGCCCCGCGTCATAGAGAATATGAGGAATCAAATTCTTCAAAGTGGAGGCAAAGTACATTTTGAAACCAAGATGGAACGTCTTCTTTTCGATGGTGATACTGTTGTAGGTGTAGAGGCTGTTGAGCTACAGACAGGAGTAGAAAAGGAATTCCGAGGCCCCGTTATTTTGGCTACTGGACACAGTGCTCGTGACGTGTATAACTATCTGTATGATAGTCGTGTAGAGATGGAGGCTAAAGGAATAGCTGTAGGTGTGAGACTAGAGCACCCATCGCAATTGATAGATCAAATACAATACCACAATAAGCAGGGACGAGGTAAATATCTTCCTGCTGCAGAATACTCTTTTGTAACGCAAGTAGCGGGGCGTGGAGTCTATTCTTTCTGTATGTGTCCGGGGGGATTTGTTATCCCTGCGGCTACAGGACCGGAGCAAATAGTGGTCAACGGTATGAGTCCGAGTAATCGAGGTACAGCTTGGAGTAATAGTGGAATGGTGGTAGAATTGCATCCTGAAGATATTGTGAACTCGGAAAAGGATGCGTCTGTACCGGAAGTATTGAAGGTAATGAACTTTCAAAAGCGATTAGAAAAGATGTGTTGGCAGCAAGGTAACATGCGTCAAACGGCTCCGGCTCAGCGTATGGCCGACTTTGTAAACAAAAAATTGAGTTATGATTTACCCAAGAGCAGTTATGCTCCGGGACTCATCAGTAGTCCGTTACATTTTTGGTTGCCCGATATGATTAGTTCTCGTTTGCAAGAAGGCTTCAAAACATTTGGTAAGTATGCTCATGGCTTCTTAACCAATGAGGCTGTATTGATAGCTACTGAGACGCGCACGTCAAGTCCGGTGTGTATTTTGAGAGACCGAGAAACCTTGCAACATGTACGTCTTCGTGGCTTATTCCCGTGTGGTGAGGGTGCCGGTTATGCCGGTGGAATCGTGTCGGCAGGTATAGATGGGGAGCGATGTGCCGAGATGTGTGCGGCTTATATGAATGAATTATAAGGCAATGTTACCGTAATTACGACCTCATGTGGTTTTTAATCATCTGCTGCCAAGGCTCAACAGCATTTCTGTTGAGCCTTGGCAGTTTTACTGTTCGGGCTTTTCAATATTGCTGCTAAGCCTGTGCAGGAAGATGAGTTCATGAGCTTTTTAGTTTATGAGTTTATGGGTTAGGATTCAAAATCGTTGAGTCTAGATTTTGAAACTTATGTTTTCTACTCCCTAAACCTAGTTTTGAGGAATGTTTCTGCTTTTTCCAAGTCTTCGGGAGTGTCTATTCCGATTGTCTCAGTGTGCGTAATTCCCACTTTAATGCGGTATCCATTTTGAAGCCAACGTAATTGTTCCAATGATTCGACCTTCTCTAATGATGATTGAGGAAGGGCTGTTATCTCAGTAAGAACGTTGGAGCGGTAGGCGTAGAGTCCGATGTGTTTGAGGAAAGGATAGTGTTGTAGCCACTTGCTAGATTCGATGCCACGAACAAACGGAATAATGCTACGGCTGAAATAGAGTGCGAATCCTTGATTATCGATAACGATTTTAGGTGAATTGGGATTCTCTACACTTGCCATATCTTTAAAGGATATGCCAAGTGTTGCTATCTGTGTGTCGTCATCTTCGAATGCTTGACAAATGGTCGTGAGTTGAGATTGGCTGACAAAGGGCTCGTCTCCTTGGATGTTAACAATCACATCGAATGGCTGATTGATAGTTTGGTAAGCTTCTTCTATGCGATCGGTACCACTCTTATGTGCCGTGGAGGTCATGACGGCTTTGCCTCCGAAAGATACGACGGCTTCGTAAATGCGTTGGTCGTCGGTAGCTACATATACGTCATCTAACACTTTGCTAGCTTGTTCATAAACACGTTGAACGACCGGTTTTCCTCCCAATAGAGCCAAAGGTTTTCCGGGAAATCGACTGGAACCGTAACGAGCGGGGATTAATCCTATAAATCTCATATCAAATTTTGGATAGTTAATAACTAGGCTTGCAGCACATTTAACGGCTGAGAATGCAATGCAAAAATAATAAAATTTACTAACTAATTTTGTTGTTATCCAATTATTTCTTAATTTTGGCGTATACTAAATTGTAAAAACATTGAAAAATAAGATATTAACATTATTCCTCTTACTTGTCCCTCTTTCTGGTTTTTCACAGAAGATAACGCTTGGTTCATGTACCACGCATGATGGTGGTACCTATAAAGGGCAGATGGTTTCAGGCCGGCCACAAGGTAAAGGAAGTACTGTATTTGGCAATGGCGATACCTATGAAGGTGAATATCTGAAAGGTAAAAGGCAAGGTACCGGTATCTATACCTATGCCGATGGTAAAAAATATGATGGTCAATGGTTTCAAGACCAGCGTCATGGGCGTGGTACCTTTTATTTCCTCAACAATAATAAGTATGTAGGACTGTGGTTTCGAGATAAGCAACAAGGCCATGGAGTGATGTATTATTATAATGGTGATAAGTATGCCGGTGACTGGGTAGAGAATAAACGTCAAGGGAAGGGAAAGTATACGTATTCCAGTGGGGCTTATTACGATGGGCAATGGATGAACGACCAAAAGAGCGGTAAGGGCATCTTTGATTGGGGAGATGGCACTACTTACGATGGACAGTGGGTAGATAACCAGCGTTCTGGGAAAGGAGTAAACAAGTATGCAGACGGTGATGCTTACATAGGACAATGGAAAGACGACATACAAAATGGTCGTGGAATCTATAAATTCCAAAATGGCGACATGTATGAAGGCGACTATGTGCAGGGCGAACGTACTGGTGAAGGAATTTTCAGATACGCTAATGGTGATAAATATACCGGCCATTTCTTTGAAGGAAACAAAGATGGGCAGGGTACTTTGGCATGGTCGAATGGCGATATATATACCGGACTGTGGAAAGATGACTTGCAAAACGGTATAGGAAAGTTGACTAAGAAGAATGGTGACGTCTTTGAAGGAACTTTCAAGAATGGCGAACTCAATGGAGAAGTGATTATTCACTATGCTAATGGAAGCAAGTTCCGCGGTACATATAAGAAAGGTGTACCCAATGGTATTGCTTTGGAAGAAGATAAAGACGGCAATCGTTTTGAAGGAAGTTATGTAGATGGCCGGCGTGATGGTAAGTTTGTGGAGAAAGATCGGAATGGTCAAATCGTCAAGAAAGGGCGATATGAATTGGGAAGGCGATTTGAAAATTAGCATCAGATGATTATTGATAAACTTGAAAACCTAAAGATGTATACGGTGCTCAATCCTCGTATAGCTTTGGTTTGTAAATTTGTAGAAACGCATTCTTTAATTGACTTGCCTGTAGGCAGGCATCTTATAGACGGTGAGAATGTCTATGTGAATATAGATTTGGTGAAAGGTAAGCAGCGGGAAGATGCTGTATTGGAATATCACCATAAGATGATGGATATAGCAATACCACTGACTTCGGAAGAAGAATATGGCTATACTCCTGTTGCGGAATTGCCAAGTGTGGATTTTGATGTGCAGAAGGATTTCGCTAAAGTGGAAGGAGTCTCATGTCAGACATTCCTAACTTGTAAACTCGGAAATATGGTTATATGTCTTCCACAAGACGGACATGCACCGGGGATATGTGAGTCTGCAGAATTAAAGAAGGCAATCTTCAAGGTTGCTATGTACTAACTGGAAATTAAAATAAACACGATATGGTAAAGAAGGCAAAAGAAACTGCATTGAAGAAGACGAATACTGCGCCTTCGCACATAGGATTGGTTAAGAATGATTCATACTTGATACCTTATGAAGATGCTATAAGGGGGCGGCATGAACATGCGCTATGGAAAATTAACCAATTGACCAGTCAAGGTAAAAAGACACTGAGTGATTTTGCTAATGGATACCAGTATTATGGTTTACATAAGACTTCGAGAGGTTGGGTATTCCGTGAATGGGCACCCAATGCGAAAGAAATCTATTTGGTAGGCGACTTCAATGATTGGCAACGAACAGACCGTTATCGTGCAACCCGTATCTCGGAGACCGGGGATTGGGAACTGAAATTGAGTGCAAAAGCAGTCAAACACGGTGACTTATTCAAGATGTACGTCATCTGGGATGGGGGAGAAGGCGAGCGTATTCCGGCTTGGGCAACACGCGTTGTACAAGATGAAAGGACGAAAATATTTTCTGCTCAGGTGTGGAATCCGGCACTTGCGTATATCTGGAAGAAGCCTAAATTCACTCCACATAAGGACCCATTGCTCATCTATGAATGCCATGTAGGAATGGGTTTGGATGCAGAAAAGGTGGGAACTTATCGTGAGTTTAAGGAACAAGTGCTTCCACGCGTTATCAAAGACGGGTATAACTGTATACAAATGATGGCCGTACAGGAGCATCCATACTATGGAAGTTTCGGTTATCATGTAAGTTCTTTCTTTGCTTCTTCATCCCGGTTTGGTACGCCGGAAGAATTGAAGGAATTAATAGATGAAGCTCATTCGCATGGTGTAGCAGTCATTATGGACTTGGTACATTCTCATGCTGTGAAGAATGAAAAGGAGGGTTTGGGTAATTTAGCAGGCGACCCGAATCAATATTTCTATCCGGGCGACCGTCACGAGCATCCGGCTTGGGACAGCTTATGTTTTGATTATGGGAAGGACAATGTGGTTCATTTCTTGCTTTCCAATTGTAAGTATTGGCTTGAAGAGTTTCATTTCGATGGCTTCCGCTTTGATGGTGTGACCAGCATGTTGTATTATAGTCACGGGCTAGGAGAGGCTTTTACTAACTATGGTGATTATTTCAATGGTCGACAAGACGATAACGCGATATGTTATCTGACCTTAGCCAATAAGTTAATACATGAAGTTAACAAGCACGCGATAACGATAGCTGAGGAAGTTAGTGGCATGCCGGGCTTGGCAGCACGCTTTGAAGATGGTGGTTATGGGTTTGATTACCGCATGGCTATGAATATTCCTGATTTCTGGATAAAGACTATTAAGGAGCTGAAAGATGAGGATTGGAAGCCTAGCTCCATTTTCTGGGAAGTGAGAAATCGTCGTAGTGATGAGAAGACTATTTCTTATTGCGAAAGTCATGACCAAGCTTTGGTAGGTGATAAGACTATTATTTTTCGTTTGATAGATGCTGATATGTATTGGCATTTCAAGAAAGGGGATGAGAATGAAGCCGTTCACCGTGGCATAGCCTTGCATAAAATGATACGCCTTGTGACTGCCGGAGCCATCAATGGTGGCTATCTTAACTTTATGGGAAATGAGTTTGGGCATCCTGAATGGATAGATTTCCCACGAGAAGGAAATGGTTGGAGCCATAAATATGCGCGTAGACAATGGAATCTTGTGGATAATCTAGAATTGGATTATCACTATTTGGGTGACTTTGACAAAGCCATGTTAAAAGTTATCAAGAGTGAGAAGCGATTCAATTTGACGAATGTTCAAGAGATTTGGCACAATGATGGCGACCAAGTATTGGCCTTTATGCGTGGCAATCTATTGTTTGTATTCAATTTCTCTCCGGTCAATTCGTTTACAGATTATGGTTTCTTGGTGCCGACAGGAGGCTATGATGTGGTGTTAGATACGGACGCAAAGGAATTTGGAGGGAATGGATTGAATGATGACTCTATCGTACATCTAACTACTTATGATCCATTGTATGTCAATGAACATAAGGAATGGTTGAAGTTATATTTACCTGCGCGTACTGCATTTGTACTAAAGAAAAATTGATTTATGAGATCTTCTTATACCAATAGCACTGTCATTATTCGAATGGCATGCGCTATTGTTTTTCTCGTTTTTACATTCTTATACCTTTATAGTTTCCAAGCCGATGTCTTGGCTGTAGCTCAACATGTCTTGTCAAAGGGACAAACGCACTATAATAGAGAGATTGGAGCTACCTTGATTACAACCGTTTTATGGCTGATACAGTTAGGAATCTACTTTTGGACACGATTGGATGGAAAGGTACATGCACTGACTTATTTCCCATCTTTATTGATATTAACAGTCATTACTGATATAAGTCCAAACATAGATGGTGGTCTTTCTTGGGGTGGTTGGCTTTATGCAATTCCCATTTTAGTGGTTTGCTATGTAGGTTTGGTGTGGTTGGTATTGCAAATACAATTACCTGATACGTTAAAACCATCTCATGGACTATTTTCAAAAGATATGTGGATAAACTTGTTGACGATGGCTTGTATGATATTTCTAGTTGGGTTGTTTGCAAACCATGATGATGTATTCCATTATCGAATGCAAGCTGAGCAGGCGTTGTTGGATGGTGACTATCAAAAGGCATTGACAATAGGGAAGGGAGAGAATGCTTCTGATTCAAGTCTCACTCTTATTCGTATCACCGCATTGTCCGAAACGAATCAATTAGGAGAAAAGTTATTCGAATATCCTTTGGTTGGTGGAACTATGTCTATGCTACCTAATGGTAGTAGTGTCAAGTTTATGATGTTTCCAGAGAGCCGATTATACAAGTCTCTTGGTGGTTGGTTTAAGCAATATATGCCCCCTTATCGCTACTTCCAATATATGAGTAAGCATCATAAGGTGAACAAGAAGCTTGATGATTATAGGTTGTGTGCTTATCTGATTGATGGTAAGTTAGATTTGTTCGTACAGTCATTGAGACAGCATCATGATTCTTTAACGAATCTGCCTAAACATTATAGAGAGGCTTTGGTATTGTATAATCATTTGCGAAAAAATCCTTTGCTCTCTTATCATAATGATATACTTGATACAGACTTCCAAGATTTTGAGTCCTTACAACATAAAAGTAAGAATCCCTTAGAACGCTATAGCATGCTAAGGGATTCTTATGGGGACACGTATTGGTTCTGGTATTATTACCGAAACCGTATTCCAAACTAGGATGGATGGGGATTATTCAATCCCCAAAGATTCTTTTACATCTCTCAAAGCTTTTACCCAATCGGTATCAAGACTGAACTGTGTTATGTAGTTTGGGTTTGAATAATAGGCCAATACCAATTCTTTGTCCATGTCATTGAAGCGACTATTGTTGATAGAAGCTACTTTGAAGATTTCCTTTACCTCGTCTTTGTCGGTCTTCTTCTCTGCTTTGGTGAGTTTGTCGAGGAACAAATTCACGTATTCATACATGGCATAAGCTTGATAATCAAGCATACGCATGCTGCTATCCGGCATCAGCTCGGCACTCTTGGCAGCCATATAGTTCAGTTCATCAACCTTGAAAGTGGCAATCTTTCGTGTTTCTATGTCCTTTGTTTGGTCATTGGCTACGGCCTCAGACAAACGTTTGATTTCGCTGTAAACGTTTTGTGCGCTTACCGAAGTGAATGTAAAGCCAATGAAGGCTAAAACAAATAATACTCTTTTCATATTTCCAAATGTTAGTTTTTCGTCAAATATATATAGTTGTTGATACATGCTGGAAGTTCTTCTTTGTAATGTGTAACCATTATCAGCGTCTTGTTCGGGCGTTTACAGAATGTTTCTATTATATCTTTTACTAATCTTCGATTTCTTAAATCCAAACCATGTAGAGGCTCATCTAGGATGAGTAATTCCGGATCTTTGACGAAAGCACGTGCCAATAAAACCAATCTTTGTTCTCCGCTAGATAGTTTTAAGAAACTTTTATCTTCCAATCCTTTCAGTCCAAAGACACGCATCCAAAATCGACAAACGTCATAATCCTCTGGATTTGGTTTGCTATACAAGCCTACAGAGTCCTTTAACCCGCTGGCAACAATTCGAATGGCAGGCATATCTTTTTGATAAGCGCGATGTAATTCAGGTGAAACATATCCAATATGTTTCTTGATTTGCCATATAGTTTCGCCACTACCACGCGGTTGATCAAACAGTGTGATGTCGCAAGCATAGCTCTGTGGATTATCGGCACACACCAAACTAAGCAGTGTTGACTTTCCCGAACCGTTTTGACCACTTAATGCCCAACACTCACCATTCCTTACTGTCCAGTCCAAATCCTTGAGAATTGTACGTTCACCATATTGTATCTTGACATGGTTCATCCTTACTATCTCTTTGGCATGGTAGACTTTATCTTTTGCAGGCAGATTTAAGATAAGGCTTCGTTTGCTTTCTTCCAATATGTGAGCAGGTACTTCGGCCTGCTGTTTTATAAAGTCAGCAGCGAGACGTTTAGGTTTTACCGTCATATCGCTGACTTCAACGACATGCGTAATAAAGTCTGGAATATCATCGGTTTTACTTAAAACCAAGATAATCAGCAATCCTTCTTCTGTTGCAAGCGTTTTCAAAAGCACCTTTAACTTATCTCTTGTTTCGGCATCCAAGCCTATGAAAGGATTATCCAATATCAGAATTCTAGGATTAGAGAATAGCATTCCGGCTAGTTTAAACTTTCTAAGCTCGCCGCTAGACAGTAAGATGATATACTTATCTAGCAGATTCTCCAGCCCAAACAATTCGTAGATATGCTGTTGTAGTGCTCTATGCTTAGGTGTATCTTCACCGGATAGCAAGAAAGCCTCTTCTAGTTTGCTGCCAACCGTAGGAGTCTCTGTATCTATTTCTTGTTGATTCCATCTTTGTTGAAGGAAATATGTACGGTCATTATCTCCTCCATAGCAATCCCTAAATGTGATGTATTTGATGTTTTCACTAACGAGTTGTTTCTTGCTAGGGGTAAAATCATATTTAGGACTGTGGGTAATGAGTGGATGTTTTCCAATGATAATATCTACCAACATCGACTTCCCGCCACCGTTAGGACCAACGATGGCAATTTGTTCTCCCTTACACATCTCGAAATCAACGGGCTGTGTAAAACGCCATTCCGGCATTCGGGCAATCCCTTGGTGGATAGATATTATCTTATGATTCATATCCTAGTTTAATCGTTATTGCTAACTCGCTGTTGATTCTTTCTAGCAAAGTCTTTCCAACTATTATAGTGTGTAGCGTCGGTTATGGGTGTTCCCATTTGCAAAAAATGACAATAGGCAGCTCCTAAGGCATCGGTGGCATCCATAAACTTTGGCATGTCTTGCTCTTGAATGTGTAAAATCTTCTGTAACATACCTGCTACTTGCTCCTTACTGGCTTGTCCTTGTCCTGTGATAGCCATTTTAATCTTCAGTGGAGCATACTCATGAATCGGCACATCGCGTAGGATTGCAGCTGAAATAGCTACACCTTGAGCACGCCCAAGTTTCAGCATTGATTGTACATTCTTACCAAAAAATGGTGCTTCTATGGCTACTTCATCCGGTAGATATTCGTCTATGATGCCCGTAACTCTCTTAAAAATGGTACCTAGACGCAAGTACATATCACCTATCTTACGCAAGTCGATGACACCCATTGCAATCAATGAAGCCTTGTTAGCTTTCGTTTTCAGCACTCCATATCCCATGATGTTGGTGCCGGGGTCGATACCCAGTATTATTTTTTCAACCCTCTGTTTCAATTTTATAGCTTTATCTGTCCAAATATGGATTCTCGGCTAGTTCCTCTCCAATGGTTGTCGACTCTCCGTGTCCGGGATAAATGCGAGTCTCATCGGGTAACTGACATACCATACGGAGGCTTTGTATAATCTGGAACATGGAGCCTCCAAGATCTGTTCTCCCTATAGAGCGACGGAACAACGTGTCTCCTGAAAAAGCCAAGTTTTCTTTTTGGCAATAGTAAAATACCCCACCAGCCGTGTGACCGGGAGTCGGTATAATAGTCAATCGGTGGTTACCGAATGCTATTGTATCCTCATCGTGCAGATATTTCCCGACAGGTGGAAGTGTGTAGTCCAGTGTTACACCTACAAAAGACTTTACCTGAGCGTCTAGTTGCTGCATATTTGTCTCTTCGTTGGTGTGCGCTTCAACCTTCAACCCAAACTCGTCATAAATGGTATTGTTGCCGAAGTTATGATCAATGTGGCCATGTGTGGCCAGTAAATGGACAGGAGTGAGCTGTTCATTTTTGATATATTGTACGATGGCTTGACGCTCTTCAGGATAGTATGCACCGCAATCAATGATGACACATTGGCGTGTCTCATCGCTCACAACGTAGCAATTCTCCTGAATCATATTGCATACAAATTTCTTGATGTTCAGCATATTAAATCGGAATATAGATGAGTTTCTTATCTTGTTTGAACCAGTCTTCTTCGAAATAGGTGTCGAGTGAAGTTACTTGTATTTGTTTTTTGAATGGAGCAAGTTCGTTCGTTAGGTCTCCACCTTTCAGACATAACAATCCATTATGCAGCTTATTGCAGTACTCTTTCTTGATATTCTTGCGAATAATGTGCATTAATGATGATAGTTGCATGACTGCTCTGCTCACGATGAAGTCGTATTTCCCATCTTCATCTTCACCTCTTAGGTGCTCGGCTGTAATGTTTTTCAGTCCAATAGCTTGTGCAACTTCTTGAACTACGCGAATCTTCTTACTCGTCCCATCAATGAGTTTGAATTCGCAGTTTGGAAACAGTATAGCCAATGGAATGCCGGGAAAACCTCCGCCGGTACCGAAATCTAGTATCTTGGTTCCATCGTTGAAGGCTATCTTCTTGGCAATAGCTAGACTGTGAAGCACGTGGTGTTCATAGAGATTGTTGATGTCTTTTCGAGAAATCACGTTGATTTTAGCATTCCAATCAGTATACAGAGGCATCAGTTGGCGGAATTGTTCCAACTGCGTCTCAGATAAAATTGGGAAATATTTAGTGATAATATCTATCATGAAATATCTATTTGAGTATTTTTGTTAGTTCTTCGTTGTCAATGGCTACACGTATTTCTCCTTTGTCGTGTGGGGCAATTTCTTCTTGTTCGTACACAAATATAATTTTATCTTTCTTCAAAATGAAATTTTCAGACGGATATATCGGTGTGTAAGCACATATTTTCATTTTTCTCAAGCCGGCTTGGTCACCAGCATGGAATTGCTCAATGAGTTCCTTTTCTATTATTTCGTTCAGCAATGGTTGGTATCCGCTGACAAATAGATCGTCCAAATGGATAAGTTGTCCGGTAGTTGCGTTGAAGTTTAGGGCAACTGGTAGGTGTACTTCTAATTCCTTGTTCAGTCGATAATACACATTTGCCGTATATGTAATGATGTTGTTTTTGAAGCTTTCAACCTTTGTTCTGATGTGACATTTGAAATTATAATTATCAGGATTATTGCGGTCTAGCATATACATATCAGAATATGAATCCTTGTAATCGGCAATTAGTAGCGAGGCAATGGTGTCTATACGCTGTTTAAAGGATAGATGATTGTTGTGAGCACTAATGCTTCTATATCCTAACATTGCGGATTGAAGAAGGCTATCGTTGATGATATTGGCCTTTTTACCTTTTGCATACAATATCCTGAATGAAATCGAAATACGAGGCGAGTTGGGCTCTTTCGTCAAGTTATATACTGAATCCACAGTCACACTGTCGAACTCAATATCCTTCAACTTGGAAATTGAATGACCATAATTTCCGCATGAGACTACAAGCAATGCAACCAAAGCCGCTACCAGTAATTTCTTCATAATCGTGGGCAAAATTACATAAAAAGATTGTAACTTTGCATCTAATATTAATAAATAAGGTGAAAATGGAAGAACTCAAAGTCGCGCTCTTCGACTTGGATGGAGTGGTTTTCGATACGGAACCTCAATATACAGAGTTTTGGAGAGGCGAGTGTTTACGTTATCAACCTGATATTCCCAATTTGGAACAAAAGATAAAGGGACAAACTCTTGTCGAAATTTACGATAAGTATTTCGGGCATGTTCGGTCTGAACAGCCACAAATCACTCAACGACTGAATAAATTTGAAACTCAGATGCACTTTGATTATCTGCCCGGTGTGGTCGAATTTATTCTAGATTTACGCAAGCATGGAGTAAAGACTGCCGTAGTAACGAGCAGTAATCGGCCTAAGATGCAGAATGTATATGCGCAGCATAAGGAATTTTTAGACTTGTTTGACCATGTTTTTACGAGCGAAGACTTTACGAATGGTAAGCCCCATCCGGAATGTTATTTGCTTGGTGCTCAGCATTTTGGAGCCTCTCCACAAGTTTGTGTAGGTTTAGAAGATAGCTATAATGGGCTGCGTGCGGTATGTTCGGCGCAAATGTTTGTTGTTGGTTTGGCTACGACAAATCCCCAAGAAGCTATCCTTCCGTATGCAGATGTGGTATGGACGGATTATATAAATAAGGGTTTTAAAGAGTTAGTAAGTGCTTTTAAACAGAGTAAGAGTCCACAATCTGCTTCATGTTGAAATGATATGAGCTTGCTGCAAACGTTTGGCAGTCTTGCTGACAAGCCTATGCAGTTTCGCTGCAAAATGGAAGCAGCACTACTGTTAGGCCTTTGCACCAAATTGATAGAAATATAGTTAAAATGGAATACTTACTAGATGAGTGAGTATGAATGTATAAAAGAATATTTAAAATGGGATATTTAACTACAGATAAGAAGAAAGTTACGGTCAAAACATTCATTGAGAAGAAGAATTCCGGTGAAAAGATAGCTATGTTGACTGCTTATGATTATACGACAGCCGGCATTATAGATGCTGCCGGCATTGATGGAATTTTGATAGGAGATTCGGCTTCCAACGTGATGGCAGGAAATGCTGATACGCTCCCGATCACTGTTGATGAAATGATATATCATGCAAAATCGGTGGCAAAAGCAGTTTCGCATGCTTTGGTAATTTGTGATATGCCGATGGGATCGTACCAGATAAGCAAGGAAGAAGCGCTCCGAAATGCTATTAGAATCATGAAAGAGACCGGTGTTGATGCATTGAAAATGGAGGGTGGTATTGAAATTGTTGATACGGTAAAGGCTATTGTCAATGCTGGTATTCCGGTGATGGGGCATCTTGGTCTGACCCCTCAAAGTATCCATCAGTTTGGTGGTTATGGGTTGAGAGCGAAAGAAGAGGCTGAAGCAGAGAAGTTGTTGGCCGATGCTCATGCACTAGAAGAAGCGGGATGCTTTGGTATTACGCTAGAAAAAATACCTGCAGCATTGGCGGCAAAGGTTACTGAATCGGTGGTTTGTGCAACTATTGGAATCGGCGCGGGTAATGCTACTGATGGGCAAATCCTTGTTTATGCAGATGCGCTGGGGTTGACAGAGGGGTTCAAACCAAAGTTCTTGAGACGGTTTGCAGAATTAAGAGGGCAGATGACGGCAGGGGTAGAGGATTATATCAATGCAGTCAAAGAGGTTGATTTTCCAAACGGCAACGAAAGTTATTGATATTTTTGTTAGAGATAATGCAATGGATACGCAAAACTCCCCTATACACATAGGATTATGGCATCGTAGTTTTTGGATGCTGGCATTGGTGGGATTGTTCTTGACCATGTCTGTGTATGTGCAGATGGTGTCGATACCTTATTTGGGTAAAACCTACTTTGCATCTTCTGATATTGTAGGTTTAGCTTTCGGAACTTATGGTATAGGTCTGTTTGCCTTGGGGGCATTTTGCTCTTATTTGGTCAAATCCAGATGTCGACATTTGGTGTGCAAGGAGGCTATTTTGGTAGTAGCGGCTTTGTATGTGTTGATGTGGTTGATGTTTAAGAATGCAGGATTGTTCTCACAGGGGGGACTTGCAGTTGGCATGTTGGCTATGCGTTTCTTGTTGGGAGCATTCTTTGGATTGGCCGAGATGGTTCTTGCAAGTACGTTGGTCATTGATTCTTGCGAGTCGTTCTATCGTACGGAAGCAAATTATTCGGCAGCTTGGCTTCGTCGTTTTGCTTTGTCGTTGGGACCGGTTGTGGGAATGTTGGTGGTGTTTAAATTCAATATTCTTGATACATTTTTGGTTTCGGCTGTATTAGCTGTGCTTGCTTTTGTGTTCCTTTCGGTCGTACATTTTTCTTTTAGAGCCCCGGAAGAAGATGCACATGTTATGAGTTTCGACCGATTTTTCTTGTCGCATGGAGCCATGTTGTTCTTTAATTTCTTATTAACAACTATTGCTGTTGGCTTACTTTTTAGTTTGAGCCATTCGGAAACATTCTATGCTTTATTGATGGGAGGCTTCTTGGTAGCTCTCCTTGCAGAGAAGTTTGCGTTTGCAAATGCCGATTTGAAGAGTGAAAATATTTCAGGTTTTCTTTGTATTGGAGCCTCTATATTGATTATGTATCTTCGTCATGGATTGACACATTTATGGATTTCGGCATTCTTATTAGGCTTAGGTGTTGGTTTAGTAAGTTCGCGTACTTTGTTGTTTCTCATTAAGTTAAGTCGTCATTGTGAACGTGGTACTTCGCAGAGTACGTTCTTTCTGCTGTGGGAAGGAGGATTGGCGGTTGGCTTGTTTGTTAGCTTTTATTTTCTTCAAGCCAGTCGAGAGCAGGTGCTTTTGTTGGCTTTATGTTTGGTGGTATTATCTTTAATCATATACAATTTCTTCACCCATTCTTGGTATGTAAGAAATAAAAACAGGTGATTTTCGTTATTATAAGTGATGAGAACATTTTGTTTTATATTTTTAGTAGCGGTATTCTCGCTTGTATCAGTGTCTTGTATGAACGAAGAATCGTTCACAACTTCACCGAATAAGATGTTAGTCTATTCTGCTGATACGGTATCAATTGATACTGTGTTTTCCAATATACCTTCGTCTACGCGTTCGTTTTGGGTTTATAATCGTTCGGGAGAAGGAATTAAATTGGCCAATGCGAAGTTGGCTGGTGGAAATCAAAACGGTTTTAGAGCAAATATTGACGGAGTATATCTAGGTAAAACAGCGGGTTATCAAGTAAACGACTTGGAGGTTCGTAGTGGAGATAGCCTGCGAGTTTATGTGGAATTTACAGCCCCAACGACCAATCAAGATAAACCACAACTGTGTCAGGATGAACTTGTTTTTAAGTTGGAAAGTGGAGTAGAGCAGAAGGTTCATTTGAAAGCGTGGACTTGGAATGCTTTGAAAATGAATAATCTAGTAGTTAGTGAAGATACCCAATTGGCTTCATCTACACCTATTATAATATATGGTAAGGTAACGATTAGCCGTGGAGCTACGCTTCGCATTGCTGGAGGAACATCTTTGTATTTTCATGATGGTGCCGGAATTGATGTAAAAGGGACACTTGTCTGTGAGGGGAACAAGGATTCTGAAGTTTTGATGCGTGGCGATAGATTGGACAGAGTGTTCGACTATTTGCCTTATGACCGTGTGAGTGGACAGTGGGGTGGGCTACGGTTTTACTCTGAATCTACGAACAATCGACTGCAATATGTCGAATTGCATGGGGCGCATACTGGTGTGCAATGCGATGAGAATTCTGAGTTGACCATTTCTAATTCCACCATACATAATTGTAAAGGCTATGGAGTTACTGCTCAATCGGCTCATTTAAAGATTCATGATAGTCAATTATCGAACAGTTTGAATGATTGTCTGTTTGCGAATGGTGGACGCGTAGAGGTACAAGGTTGCACGATAGCGCAGTTCTATCCTTTTGATTCTGCGCGTGGATATGCTTTGAATATCTCTAATTCGAGTGGTGCGCTTGAGTTATTTACGTGTGATAATAGTTTGATAACAGGTTATGCTAAGGATGTTATTGGAGGTTCTAATAATAAAGCATCGACCTTTAATTATCAATTTTCATCATGCCTTTTGCGCACAGTAGAGCCTACAAGTGAGAATGTCAATCGTTTTTTGAATGTGCAATATGAGAATGTGGATGATACCATCGCTGCAGGAAAGAAGAACTTTATGAAGGTTGACGAACGAAATTTAGTATATGATTTCCGCTTATCATCAGCATCTTTGGCAAATGATAAAGGAGATAAATCCAAATCCTCGTATACTGATAGGACAGGAATACCTAGATTAGAACATCCTGATATTGGAGCTTATGAAAGACAGAGTACAAAAGATTAGAATATAAATAAAGATATAGTTAATATGGAAAATCGTAAAATTGAAATCTCATATAAATATTGTCAGAAAGAAGAATTGGATGCTGTCTGTCAAGAATTGATAGATAAAGCTATTGCCGCAACGCAGAATTCGTATGCAGATTACAGTCACTTTTATGTCGGAGCAGCCTTGTTGCTTGATAATGGGGATGTTGTGATAGGGGCAAATCAGGAAAATGTGGCATTTCCTTCTGGTTTGTGTGCTGAACGTACAGCTATCTTTGCTGCCCAAGCTCAACAACCTATGCAGGCAATAAAGGCAATTGCCATTGCGGCACGAAATGATAAGGGAATGCTAGAATCGCCGATAACCCCTTGTGGAGCATGTCGACAAGTGATGTTAGAGATAGAAGAGCGTTATCATTCTGATATGGAAGTATATTTATATGGTACAGATGGAGTTTATATTGTAAACTCTGTAAAGGATCTTTTGCCGTTTGCTTTTGTTAGTTTGTAAGCTGTATATTATGGTTTGTCAATTCTTGCTGTTTTGCGAAAAAGCTTGTCTTTTCCCTTGACTCACATCAATGTTGCGCTTAAAATCTCGTTTTTTTGCAAAATATTGG
>NZ_KQ960664.1 GCF_001553265.1 Prevotella sp. DNF00663
TTGTCAAAGTGGCGACCGATAATGTACTGTGTATCTTTTATCCCCATCTTCTCCATATACTCACGAGCCATTTGTGCCATGAACTTGTTACTTAATTTAGAAGAATCCTGTACAGAGAAACTTAGGGAAATATGCCCTACAACCTTACCCACTCGTGGATTAAGTTCTGTTTGGTCGATGAAACTTTGGACAATATGACTAATACTGTCTGTCCGCACTCCGGAACTGTCTATAAGCTCCGTTCCTTTCTTCGGGTCAAGGATGTAATTGATTACACCCTTGAAGCCCGAACCTTTCATTATCTTTGCTATCATCTTCGTATCAGATTTAGGATTTCATCAATCTTGCTAATGATTATTTTATGGAAAGGAGCAATGGTATGAAATCCTTCCGCATTGGCACGATGTGCCAACTGATTGAGATTATTTGCCATGCCACACAGCTTGCGGATGAAGTCTGCTTGCTCTACGGTCAGTCGCTCAATGACATTTCCTTTATCAAGAACTTTTCTTACAAACTCACTCATGGTTACTCCTGCGCTTTTGGCTTTGCTTTTAAGCGTATAGTAATCCTGCGTATTCAGTTTCACCGTGATACGGTATTTCTTCTTTTCGGCTACGCCCTTGGTTGGACGACCACTTTTTTTATATTCTTTTTTTATCATACTTGTTTCTTTTATTTGATTTGATGGAGACCAGCGGGATAATCCTCTGCAACGACTGTCAGGAGGTGGAGCAAGTGGTTTTGGTATGCCCAAAACATAAACTTGCTCCCCGAAAAATAGATTATGCGAAGCATATCCCATAGTTATAGTCTTATCCCTTTGATTTTCTTATTTTCTGCTTTCTCTGAATGCTTGAATTCAGCACA
>NZ_KQ960665.1:0-253 GCF_001553265.1 Prevotella sp. DNF00663
TTGAAGGTTACGGCTGTGCCTTTATCGCCGTCGTTCTTACCGCCATTGGCGAGGTCATCGTCGACACAGGAGACGAGCATGCCCAATGAGGCAAATATGCCTGACAATAATAAAAGTCTTGATGATTTCATTGTCTTATTTCTTTTTTGTTTGCATAGTCATTAAAACCAAATAGGTCATTAGAAGTTGGAGGGCGCAACCGGAGAGGGGGCAAAGCCACGAAAAAAATATTGCCGACCGGCTTCGCCAGAAT
>NZ_KQ960665.1:353-1314 GCF_001553265.1 Prevotella sp. DNF00663
TGGCTTTGAAGGCCACAGGCTATCAATCAAATAAATCGGATTATTCTGCGACGGGAAGGACGGACAGCCCGTAATGCCGAATGTTCGTAGTAAGAGATGACACTGTCCCTGAGTTGAATAACATGGCAAAGCAGATCGCGCTATTCGGATTGCTCGACCAATAACATGTGCTCCTATAGTCCATATAACCGTTTGTGGGGCTGAGATAACCCACAGCGGGGAGATACATGGTGACATGAGGATTACCGTTCTTTCTGAAGTTCCAGCCATTGTCCCAAGTGCTGGCTTTCATTAATCCGCTGTCCGATTCATGCTTCGTGAAACATTCTAAAGCGCCTTTGGTGGGTACGTGGAAACCTACGGGGCAGGGGTCGAAGATGGTCTTGACAACAGTTTCGTCATAGGTACCCCCGAGGTTGTTCATCGACCAAAGGTTACAGTAGCTTTCCGTCCGACCTTTGCCGGCAAGGATGAAACAATTAGGCTTCTCGATACACTCCTTAGTGGTCATATCTATATAGTCGTTTATATAGTACCCACCTTCGGCAATGTTATTGATGTTGGTGAAGGCATCCTTGCGACCGAACTGGTAGAGAGTGGAGGAGAACTCCTTGACGCTTTGGCCAGGTTTCTGCGTGATGTAGAAGATGGCATACTGCTTATCGCCTTTGTTGCCGAAGGTCTGCTCCACCTTTATGAGGACCACGCGCTGCTTGTTGAAGGTGGCTTCTTCCCATTCACGGTAGGCGAAACCGAGCGGCTGCTTGGCGAACTTGTAAACCTTGTTTTGGTTATTGTTGCATTTCACGGTCTCAAGCGCGTCTGGCTTGGCGAACCACAGATGCCATGACCACATAAATCTGCCCTTTGCGTTCTTCACGGCGATGACGGCGTTGCCGTTCTTGATGTTTTCGCGGGGGACATAGAATTTGAGGTAAGCGTTCTCGTCAGGACTTTTTCC
>NZ_KQ960665.1:1414-2902 GCF_001553265.1 Prevotella sp. DNF00663
GTTGTCCACGATGCCGGGCTGGTCGGTCCACATTACTTTGGCCTGCTTGGCAAAATTTGTAGGGCTCTGACAGTTGATGTAAGGAGAATAGATTGGGCTATTGCTACCGTCATGATCCGTGAACCATGCCAGATATTGCTTAGTACTTTGTTTATTGAACGCCTTATAGGCTTTGGTGTTATCTACCCCATTCTCGATGCCGTTGCCATATACGAGCGGGATCTTGTACCAGCCCGGTGCGGAGATGAGGTAGCAGTTGGCTGTGGTCATTGGCCGAGGCTTGCCATCGAGGTCGTGCGTAGAGAGGTCGTAGGGATTGCTTTCAGTGCCTCTCTCTGGGGCTTCTTGCAGCTCCTTGTTATATTCGGCAAGCTTGTCGATGATGGCTGGCTTGATGGTGGCTGTGCCAGATTCGGGACTCAGGCCGCTGCCGCTTCCGTTTCCGTTCTCCATGCTCAAAGAGGTGAGCCATGCGGGCTTTTCCGTGGTTTCAGGACCTGTTGCATTCCCGTCGATGAACTCCTGATAGCCTACCACTTTCCATGGCACGGGATGCTTTATGTAGCTCCCAAGGACCATACGGTAGCTCTCCACGGTATAGCTGGCAGTGGTGGCTGTGCCGGAGACCTCCGAGGGAGGGACCACTGTGATCTGATAATTCCACGTAGATTTGTTCTCCCACAGGGCATAGGTCTTCGTGGTGCCGGCCTTCCATTCGCCAGAGAGGTTCGCTTTGATGCTGGAACCGTCGGAGAAAGTGATTTTTACACTCACGCCCTCAAGCTTCTGCGGGATCATGTAGAAGGTATAGTTGTCGTTCTTGCCCACGATGATGTCGTTAATTCCCTTGGAGGTGCTCACGCTCACGTTGTCGAGGGTGAAGGTTGTCTTGCCAGACAGGGGGCCCCATGCACCTCTGTCGTTGACAGCCATGGGAAGGTTGTAGCAGCCCTTGCTCATAGCGTTTATGATTTCCACCTTGGTGATGGTCTTGTCATACGAGAGGTTCTGCCCTACCTTGAAGCGCACGGCGGTGAGGGCGTGTCGGAACTTCAGGTTGACGGTGGGGGCAACAAAACGTTTTTCATAATGTATCTCACCCGAGCAAGCCGTCATGAGGTCTTCCTGATCAACCACATTAGGTTTCACCGTGAAGTCAACGTATGGTATGGCGGCTCTCTTAGGCGAGAATGTGAGCTTGACATTGGATTTTTTCTTTGCTCCCACGGCTACGGCGAAGAATATGCCGTAAGGCTTGTCCCACGACCACTTTATGGGTGTTACGAGGGTGCCGCTGGGGTTGGTTTCCTTGTTATAGAACCACGGCGTGGTGGTGTCGCCGTTATAGAGCCACGGTATGGTGGGGTTGACTTTAGATGTGCCGCAGAAGCCGGTGGTGTAGAAATTCGGCATTTTCTCTATAGTAGTAATGTCGGCGCGGGTTTGGGGTGCGCCAGCCACCTGCACAGGGGAAGGATACACACCTGC
>NZ_KQ960666.1 GCF_001553265.1 Prevotella sp. DNF00663
CCAGCGTGGGTCAAATTAGTGTGGCTTTTCCACCTGTCGTATAATAACAATATCTATACAGAAACGGAACGTGATGCCACTGAAACCATTTTCCACTTTGTACAGGATATGCACGAACGCAGTTTCCTTTCTCCGAAGGAAGACATGATGTCCGATTATATTCGGTTGGACAAAAGATCCTATATCGTAAAGCCTCTTGTCTCAGAGTCTCCCATACAGGAAATAAACGGCATCAATGTACCAACAATCGAGAAGCTTTTAGTTGATATCCAATGCGATAAGGATTTCTTTTACATGCAGGGGCAGGAAGCTCTTTACATGATGCAGAATACTTTTGCTAACTATAATGTAAATGTAGGTATGCTGTTGCGGTATGCCTCACGGCGCAATATTAAACCGCAAATAGAAAAATATATCAAGGAATTTGTATAATCAAGAAAGAATGTATGACTACAGAATGGATAAAGACCATATCTGTTCGTAACAAATATAAAGACTTTAACCTGATAGAGAAAGTCATCAGGGCTATGTCCCTGCTGGAGATGCTGAAATTGTCTGATTGCCCTTTCTGTTTCAAGGGCGGTTCTGCTCTGATGCTTATTTTGGGTGAGTCTGCTCACCGACTATCCATCGACATTGACATTATCTGTCCACTCGGGACGGATATTTGCAACTGTGCCGAAAAATTCCCAATCTTAAAGCCAATGTCAGGTTACTTTTCCTTCTGGAAGAGATAGTTGAAATGATACGGAAGCAGGTTGGTAATTTTTGTCACTTAAAAAATATCGGCAATTATTTTGCTGAAACAAAAATAATACTTACCTTTGCAAGCAGAAAGTTGGTTGCGGTTTTTCCGCACACGAAGATAACAGTACTCGCTTGGCATACCGTAAGATCTGCCGGCGAGTCATTTTTTTATATATACTATGGCAAATAAAAAATCACGTTCCATTCAGGAACAAATCGATTTACTGAAAGATAGGGGCATGATTATAGAAGACGAGGAGTTTGCCCGTCTTCACTTGAGTCATATCAGCTACTACCGATTAAAGGGGTACTGGTGGGATATGCAAAAGGACAGAGACCATCATATATTTATGGAGGAATCCAGATTTGAGGATGTTATCTCACGTTATTTCTTCGACAAGGAATTACGCCTGATACTGTTTGATGCCATTGAAGCGATAGAGATAGCACTACGAACAAAAATGATTTATCATCTCTCACAATCTTTTGGCGGGCTATTCTATACCGACAAAAAACTCTTTGTAAATGAATCTCTCCACCAACAGCATATAGAGGATTTGATGAGCGAATTTATGCGCAGTGGTGAAGTCTTTATAAAAGAATACAAACGCAAATACGGAGTGTGGCAAGACGGGAAATGTACATCATTTACCCAGCAGCCTGATGCGTGGGTGATTTTTGAGGTGGCAACTTTCGGTACCCTTTCAAAGATATACAAGAATCTCTGTCATCAGTTACCGGAAAAGGCGAGAATTGCCAATGACTTCGGGCTTAACATACACACGGAACTCTCAAGCTGGCTCGAAGCTATATCCTATTTGAGGAATATTGTAGCCCATCATTCCAGAGTTTGGAGTCGGAATATGGTAAAACGACCTATGGACATCAACAATCCCAAAGGTATATGGCTGAGAAATCCTCTTTCGGAGTTTGCCAAGAAAAAGCCATATCTGATAATTACCTCTATGTTGTACCTGTGCAATGCTATCAATGCCGGAGACACTTACAAAAAGAAAATTATCTCATTGATAGAAGAACGTCCGGATATTCCAATTTACAAGATTGGCTTCCCTAACCATTGGAATAAAGAACCTATCTGGCAATAATGAATTTATGGAGATAATTCAACCAATTATCATACACAATATAAGAATGCCAAGATAAAAATTTTTCAAAAATCGAAAGTCAAGCACAAGAACAAGTGCTTGACTTTCATTTGGATAACCAATACATATTTAGTGTCTCCATTTGGGTCTGAAACTCTGTGAATGGCTATCTTCTTCTTTATTTTGAACAGGAGACGATTGAGATCCGAATATTTGGACATAATCGATGTTTCCAAGATTCTTAAAGTGGAGCAAAAGACCATCTACAACTAGGTTTGGGCTGGGAAAATCCCCTTTCTCAAGGCTAACGGTCGATTGCTTTTCCTTCGGGAAGAGATAGATGAAATGATACGGAAGCGAGATGGTTGGTAATTGATTTCCTGATTAGATTATTTTTGTTGTGTAAATGCAAGTGTTTACATAACAAAATAATTACCTTTACAAGTAAAAAGTTGGTTGCGGATTTACCGCACACAAAGATAACAGTACTCGCTTATTTCTTTGATAAGGAATTTACCATAGATTGTTTGAAACTATTGAACCGATAAAGATAGCGTTGCAGACAAAAATTATTTGTAATTTCTACATTTGATGCTACTTTTAATGGAAAATTCATCGCTTACAATGATTTTTTCGGCATTTTCCTTGCGCATTCAAAAAAAAACAGTAATTTTGCAATCAATATGACCTCCCACGCTTCTCATCAGAACAGCGCACCCGGGGAGGTCTTCGAGTTTATATACGGTTATGAGGTACGAAAAGAAGCCCATAGACACATCTGAGCAGGTTAAAAAGCTATGCGATCGAGGACTTAATATTGGAGACGAAAAACTTGCGTCCCAATATCTTTATAACATAAGTTATTATAGATTACGAGCATACACATACCCTTTTCAAAATAACGGGGAAGGTGCTAATCACGAATTTCTGAGAAAGGACATTTCTTTTCAAGATGTGATAGACCTTTATTGTTTTGATAGGCGTTTACGCTCTTTAATCTTCAATGCCATTGAAAAAATCGAGGTGGCATTAAGAACAAGAATCGCCTTAACTTATTCCGTTGATGAAAATGACGCCTTTTGGTTTCTCAATCATAAGTTATACTTTCAGCACGATAAGTTTATCGCATTGACACGCAACGAGATTATAGATGATAAACCTGTTGTAGGGGATTTAATGAAAGAGATCAAGCGAAGTAATGAAGAATTTATAGCTCATTATTATCAAAAGTATAGCGAACCTGCTTTTCCGCCAGCGTGGATGACCTTAGAGGTTGTTTCTATGGGAACATTGAGTAAGTTGTTCTTTGCTTTGGACAAGAATAATCTTTCTAGTAAAACAATTTGCAGAGATTTGGGACTATACAATGTCGATATTCTGAAGAATTGGATGCACGGTTTATCGTCTTTACGCAATACTTGTGCCCATCATAGTCGTGTATGGAATCGCCGCTTTACAATAGGCTTGAAGTTTCCTTATAGAACGAATTATCCTTTCTTGTCAAAGCAAGAAGCTGATACGATAAGGAACAATAAGTTATTTGCCTACTTATCTGTAATTTTGTATTTGCAGCAAATAATCAGTCCTGACAGCTCATTTAGAAAGAGTTTGCTCACCCTATTGGAAAAATCTCCCAAATTGGTAGTTTTGAAAGACATGGGCTTTCCTGAAAAATGGAGAGAATACTCTTTGTGGAAATAATATAATACGATGGTGTATCAATTATGACACACCATCGCTATTTATCTTAGTCTGGATTTTACAATATATCCCTTACTTTCTTCTTGTTTGTTTCTATTATTCATAGAACTTGAATAAATTACCCCCTCCTCTTCCTTTTTAGTATTTAGGCTATTACTACTATTTTGTCTTAAATACTCGGGTTGGTCTATGGGGCACAGAACGAAGCGTATAAAATGAGTTGAGGATAAAAACGGCTTATTGCTTTATGTTTCAAAGAGTTATGCGTATTGATAGAATATGATCCTGTAAAACGAAACGTTTACATTGCTTTAATTTCGGTTTACATTTGAGGCTTGATGAGGCTTATTAAGTTGGCGAAAGACTCACATTGGTTTACAGAAGGCTTACATAGAACAATGAGGAGAATAAAGAGGGCAGTAAATCTGCTCTTTTTTATTGGTGTTTTATAAAAAAATAAAGTTCTATTTTATTCCATATAATTATTATTTGGTATATTTGCAATATAAAATAATAGATTATGGCAAAGGTTATACACGTACATTTGATACACGGATTAAAGGAAACGAAACGGAAAGACTGGTATTTCAGCAGTATTTCTGCCGTTTATACAGTATTTACGCCTGAACAGGTAGGTGCTACACGTAATTATTTGCTCCATGCCGGGCTTTCAGGCAATGGTACGATTATCACGAAACGGGCCGTAATAAAGCAATCTACGCTCATTTCGGGTGGTTCTGGGGCAACGTATAAAGACTAAGAAAGAAAAGGCTTAGAACGACATTAAAACGCCGTTTGAGAGGGTGGTAAAATCAGCGTGGTTTTATCACCCTTTTTTCGTGTCTCAGGGGGTAATTTTTATGGATGGGGTTACAGGTGGGGTTACAAAGTGGGGTTACATTTTTACGCGAGTTCGGGATAAGAAAAGCTTTAGA
>NZ_KQ960667.1 GCF_001553265.1 Prevotella sp. DNF00663
CAGGGTGGGTCAAATTAGTGTGGCTTTTCCAATTTGGTTTAACTTCGATTTTCTGCACTTTTTTTTGTATATTTGCGCGCTGTGTTATACTAAACACGGTACAAAGATATAGGGAAATTCTCTAATATCAAAATAAATCATAGAGTTTTTCTCTATTAAATATGATTTTATGGTTAAAGATAGGGTTAAGGCTTTCTGCAAAGCGCAAAATATTAGTGTAGCTGCATTTGAAAAAAGCATTGATGTTGCTAATGGTTATGTAAATAGCATAAGCAAAAGTATAGGTGTGGATAAGATATGTGACATATTAGAGAAATACTCTATGCTTAATATCGAATGGCTATTGACTGGCAAAGGCAATATGTATAAAGAACATAGTTTGATACCGACTAATGACAGCACGGGTATCCCGCTTATTACAGTAGAAGCTATGGCAGGCTTTTTTGCCGGCAGCCAAACCGTAATGCTGTCCGAGTGCGAGCGGTTTCTTGTCCCATCGTTCCGAAATGCCGACTTCCTCATAGCTGTGCGGGGCGACTCTATGCAACCGCATTATTTTTCGGGCGATTTGGTGGCGTGCAAAATGTTGTCGCTTGCAGACATTTTCTTTCAGTGGGGTAAGGTCTACGTTAT
>NZ_KQ960668.1 GCF_001553265.1 Prevotella sp. DNF00663
AGAGATAAAGATAACGTTGTGTTCATATGTTTATATTATTGTTATACTATTCCCATCCGGGATTTTGAGTCCATTGTCCGTTTGTCAACGACAACATTCTCGATTGGATTGGCAGTAAATAATCTCTATGCACGTTGAAAGCCCACCCTTTTTCGTACCCAGAGGGGTTGATAGGCAGGATGTAACGGTAGGTATCACCGGCTTTTCCTGTGAGATACAAGTTATTACCGGAAGCCTTGTCATAAACCAATTTATCACCATAGGCAGCATTGTTCTCCAAATTACTGCCCACAAACATCGCTCCAATAGCACGCTTTCCAACGATTAACTCGTCGGCTGCTGCCCAACGCATGATGTCGTCCAGTCGTCTACCCTCGCATGCAAGTTCGACTCTTCGTTCTCTTCTCACAACTTGGATATACTTATCTAAATGTGAGAACGGATAATCTGTCGATGTATTATATTCCCTATCAAAATTTATAACAGGCATGCCTACGCGATCACGAAGTGGTTTGAGCAATGAGATAATCTGTTGTGCATTAGCAGAACCATCGAGTTCGGCAAGTGCCTCTGCGTAGTTGAGAAGAATATCTGCATATCGATATTGTATAGCGGGGGTGCTTCCTTTGTACTCTGCATCCAAGTTACCCTTGTAATCTATCTGTACAAATTTGAGCAAAGAGTATCCTGACTCGTTCTTATTATATCCGGAACCGGTCAAAGGTGGTACTACATAGGGTGCTTGATCGGGACGTAATACCTGTCCCGGCATACAAATAGTCTGGCAAAGGCGAGGGTCACGCAATGTGGGGTTCAGTTCTTCGCCGAATGTTTTCTTGGCATTGACAACCTGTTCACCGATAAACGGCTTACCATCTATCGTCAGATAATCGTCGACCAAAGATGCATTGACACCTGTACCACCACCACCTTGATTCAAGTAGCGGTCTACACTGTTACCAATATTGTTACCATCATAACGTTTAAACCACAACACTTCAGGATTTGAACTTAAATCCTCGGTCTGGAATATAACTCTGTAATCGTTCAGAGGATTGCCTGCTGAATAGATTTTCCAAACTCCGCGGTCTACCACAGCCTTACATGCTGCAACACATTGCTTTAAATAATCGGATATCTTCTCGTCGGTTACCCCCGGTGTAAAGAATTCATCTTTCTTCTGTTTATGATATTTCTCCCACGTTCCTTCGTACAATGCAACTTCGCCCTTGAGCGCTCTAGCCACGTCTTGATGGACTCTCATGGTGGCAGAAGACTTCTGTTGACGTAAATTAGCAATAGCCTTGTCAAGGTCGGCAAGGATACTATCAGCAATCACTGTACGCTCTTGACGTGGTAGATTCAACACTTCGGCAGTTGGATCTAGCGGTTTACTAACCCAAGTGAGCTTACCATATTTCTTAAACAACTGGAAATAATACCATGCGCGGAAGTAATATGCCTCGCCAACACACTGCTTATAGTCTGCCGAACTGGTATTGGCTACATGGTTAAAATTGTTGATGAGGAAGTTGACATTGCGAATATAGGTGTATTCTGTCATCTTTGTGGCATTGCTAAGTGTCAATGCACCGTTCAAACGAGAACTTACCGAACTATTTGACATATTGTCGCTATTCAAGTCTCCATTTGCTATATAGCTTCCCCCCCAATCATATCCTTGATTCCTGACACCGGTTTGATAGAATTGGTCAAGGTAGCTAGACATCTCACCGACCGATGAGAATGGATTCACCGTGGATAATTCTCCTTCGGGAGACTTCGATAAATCATAGCAACCTGTTAATGTTGCCGCAGCAAAAACTGCAATACAAATATTATATAGTTTCATGATAATCTATATTATTATAAGTTTACGGATAGGCCAACAGATATAACTTTGTTCATAGGATAGTTCTTGCCACCCTCAGAACTATAATCATTAGAGGTAAAGATGGCTTCGGGGTCGAACATACCCATCAGTTTGGTAAAGGTCAAGAGGTTCTCTCCCGTTACAAAGACTCTCACTTGAGACAGGTGAGCCTTTGTCAACCAAGCAGCAGGAAGGTTATAACTCAATGTAATATTTTTCAAACGACAGTACGCTGCATTCTGTAAATAACGATCGGTTGTGCGAGCTGAAGTCTTTGCATTGTACGAACCCACTCCACCGGCTGTGTTGATATACGGCTTAGGATAGTAAGCTCCCTTGTTGTCTTCGCGCCAATAGTCGAGATGTTGTTTGAATACAGTGACTTGAGCATACGAACTACTACCCCAGAAGTAGACACTTCCGGTCGGATCCCAATCACGTTTTCCAACACCTTGGAACATCACGCTTAGGCTCAAACCTTTCCAAGAAATCTGTCCATTCAATGTATATTGGTATCTAGGTGTCGTATTTCCTACGATTGTCAAATCGCCCATATCGCCCAATACGTTCTTGCCGTTGTTCACTTTACCGTCATCATTGAGGTCGCGGAAGTTCACATCGCCGGGTGTCCATGCTCTTGGGGTGAAGAAAGACATATCATGTGTCTTATTATACTTGTCTGCCTCTTCAGCTGTTTGAATCAAACCATCGGTCTTATATCCCCAAATTTCACCCACCTTGCGACCAGTATACCAGTTGGAAGCAGGTGCTGTTCCGGTCGGGTTAGCATATTCTGTTACCACAGAGGTTGCATCTGAGAGAGAGCCACCAATTTGATAATCAATCTCTTTAGCAATCTTTCCACGGTAGGACAAAGTCAATTCCCATCCACGGTTGCGCATACTTGCATTATTGGTTTGTGGTGCTGCTGCACCAAAGAAGTCGGGGAAATCGACTCCGGGCCCCAACATATCTTTTGTCTTACGCTCGAAGATGTCGAAGCTACCTGTCAATTGATTACCAAAGAAACCAAAGTCTAGACCGATGTTCTTACTATTCACCTTCTCCCAAGTGGTTGCCGGATTCACTACACCGGGTGCTAACAAGTACACATGTCGGCCATCGGGGAAGATGTAGTTACCCAGTCCGCTGCTGAATGCCATTGTAGAAGCAAAAGTATAGAGAGCTGCTCCCGACTGATTACCAAGTAAACCGTAAGATGCACGAAGTTTAAGATGAGAGACAACATTGGTCAACGGTTCCATAAACTTTTCTTGCGTGATATTCCAACCCAATGAAATAGAAGGGAACCAACCCCATCGATGACCAGCCGCAAAGCGAGAGGAACCGTCGTAACGACCATTGATTTCTACGAGATAACGGCTCTTATAGTCATAGTTGATACGTCCGAAGAAGCCTCGTGTAGCCCATCCGTTACGTGTATCTACCACAGAACGGTCGTCTGTGCCGACTCCTACGTTCGGATTTGCGGTAGAATATAATCCAGTAATTACATTCTTCAGGTAATCATAATTGGAGTTTTCCTCTTGATATCCAGCCATTAAGGTGAAGTTATGAGCATTGTTCAAAGAGAATACATAGTTACCATACAGACTCAAAGTCTGGTAATGGGTATGCGAATTGGCACGTGTGAACTTTCCATCAGCAGTAATATCCAATTCATCGCGTACACCTTTGGAGGTCGAAACACCGTCGGCTCCATAGATAAGCGGTGCAACATTTTCTGCCATATAGTTGTTAGCAATCAACTTATAGGTATAGTTCATATAGACATTGAAGTTTTTAAATGGCTTCAGGTTGATTCCTCCAGTTAGATTCATCATGTCTCTCTTGTTCTTAGTGAACGTTCCGCTCTGCAAATAGGGAACCATTGAGAGTTCGGTAAAGTGCCCGTTAGGGTCTATCGGAGAAATTGTCGGGCGGAATCTTGCTAATGAATGGAAGAACCCATCGCCTATACCACCATCGCCAAAAGGCGTGTTATTCACTGAATGGCTAAATTTCAAACCAACTTGCAAGCTCAACCATTTAGTCAGTTCCGAATTTATGGTAGAAGAAACATTCAAGCGTTCGTAGTTGATTTTGGCATAACGCAAGATACCATCTTCCTTTAAATAACCAGTAGAAACATAATATTGTGCACTCTTACCACCACCGCTGAAGCTTAAATTGTGCTGTTGTCTGATAGCATGGTCTTTATAGTGCAACTTGAAATAGTCCACATTGCCTATACCTTTCTCCGAGTTCTCGAAGGCAGGATTCATACTTGCATTCGCTGACAACTCATGCCAAGGGTTCACACTCGAAGGATCATTGATGTAAGATTGCAATTCTTTCATTTTTTCTTCGCTGTATAGACGAGAAGAACCGGCATTGGCAACACCCGCATTCCAATATTGTGCAAAGGCATAAGAGTCTACCATTTCCGGCAATACCGTTGGTGAACTCCAGCCCACAGAGCCTTGATAATTGGCACGCATGGTTCCCTCTGTACCTTTCTTCGTCGTTACCAATATCACACCATAAGCTGCTCGCGCACCATAGATGGCACAAGCCGATGCATCTTTCAACACCGAAAGACTCTCTATATCATTTGGATTGACGTCAGAGAGATTCATTTCTATACCATCGACAAGTACATAAGGATGACCAGTATTAGACAGGTTGCCTTGTCCACGCAGTGTTAACGTACCTGTGGCACCCGGTCTTCCTGCGTTATCATTGGTTACCAACAAGCCCGGAACTAATCCCTGTAAACTTTGGGAAGCATCGGTTACAGGTCGCAACTGTAAATCTTCGCCTTTTACCGATGATACCGAACCTGTCAAGTTTACCTTTTTCTGGACTCCATAACCTACCACTACAACTTCTTCCAAGGCTTTGGTGTCCTCCAACATCTTCACAGTCAAAACCTTATTAGGAACTGCTTTCACCGTCTGACTTTGATATCCGATATACGAAACTTCCAAATCGGCTCCTTGATGAGCCTCTAAAGCAAAATTACCATCTAAGTCTGTAATCGTACCGGCGCTTTCTCCTTTTACTTTAACAGTAGCTCCAATGATGGGTTCGTTATTGTTATCAACGATCTTACCGGTTATCTTGTGTTTTACACTACCGGTTTGCAAGGTCGATTTTCGACTAGACAACTTTGAAATAATAATCGACTTACCTTTAATCTCATAAGTGAGATTCTGCCCAACAAGTATTTGGTCAACAGCTTGACCTACGGTTGTAGCATTTACATTTACAATACCAGAGGTGTTCACATCAGACTCTTCGTAAATAAAGGAATAACCGCTTTTCTGATTTAAGGCGGTCATAGCCTTCTTGACTGAGACTTTTTGCATTTTAAGGCTCACTGCTTGGGCAAATACCACTAGCTGACAAGCAAGAGCACAACCTATCAAAACGACTTTCTTAAGGTTCATAGTAAAGACATATTAAAGATATTAAACTTATTGTTTTTTGCTTTTTGCACTAACTATAACTAAACCCTGTTCATGCTGGTTGAGAATTTTAAAGGTTGATATTTTGGATTAATAAAAGGTCACTTTCTTACCTTGTACACGGTAATGTATTTTATTGGTTGCTACAAGTGCATCCAAAATGTCACGCAAATGTGCTTCTTGGGTGTTGAAACTACCGTGGAATCGCAATTGGTAGAGAGCATCATTGGCCACTATAACCTTTATATTGTAGTTGCGTTGCAACTTCTTGGCTATCTCATTCAGGGCATCGCCATTAAAGACAAGCATATTATTTTGCCAATCCTGATAATCATTTTCGGCATTATTAATCGTCAACTCACCAGTTTTCTTATCCAGTACTGCTTTCTGTCCGGGTGCTAGAAGTTGATTATTTTGATAATTCATAAAGTTGTCTAGCGACACTTTTCCTTCTGTCAAAGTAACGATAGCCTCGTCATCATCAGCATAATCACAGAAATTAAA
Source organism: Prevotella sp. DNF00663 (assembly GCF_001553265.1). Classification (GTDB taxonomy): domain Bacteria; phylum Bacteroidota; class Bacteroidia; order Bacteroidales; family Bacteroidaceae; genus Prevotella. Next base: position 5,848 of record NZ_KQ960668.1, read on the forward strand.
CTTTGTTCCAAGGTCGTTCACTCGAAGGTTTGTAGAGTTCACACTGAAAGGTTTGTCCTCTTGGTGTTTCACTTCAAAATAGGCTTCACCCATCAAATTTACCTCACGCTTGTCTACACCAAAACCTTGAGAGTATGTTAGTTTGGAGCCGGAATTAAGCCATACTTTCGTTCCATCAGGCAAGTTCAGCTTCAAGCGCGAACCAGCAGGTGCTTCAACGGCAATATCTGCAAAGTTAGATTTGATATTCGATTCACCTGTTTTATATGATAATACCGACACAACAAATAAAGCAATGGCTGCCGCTGCATAATATAGATAGCGGTAACGGTGCGTAGTTACAGGCTCACTTTTCTTAATACGCGAAAGGAAAGTTTGATAAGCAGCCTCTACATCAAACTTTGGCGACGGCGAAGTAGATGTCCATATCTCACGCCATTCATAATAATATTGTTTATTCTCTTTCGAAGCACGTAGCCATGTTTGCAACTCTTTCGCTTCTTCTTGCCCCATTTCTCCACTCAGAGATGCTATAATGAGGTCTTTTATATGTTCACTTATTTCTACCATAGGATTTAATTCTATTAACAAGACGATAGAATTTATCGTATGGGTAGTCTAAATATGAACTTTTTTCTAAAAATGTAAGAAGAAGAAAACTATTGCTGTGATGAGATATTTATGCAAGTCTTCACGCAATTGTGCTAATGCTTTCTTCATGTGATACTTCACTGTATTCTCTGAAATGCTTAAAATACGAGCTATTTCCTCATAAGATTTCTGTTCTAGCCGACTCATTCTGAATATCCGTTGGCATTCCGCCGGCAGTCGACAGATAGCTTTTTGTATTTCTCCTTCGAGTTCTTGAGCGAGTAATTTGCCTAAAGGATACTGCTCAGCTTGCAAATATCCAATGACAGGAATATCTACCGAACTCACTCCGGATATACGTATTTCTTTCTGATTATAATTTGATTTGAGATAATCAAGGCATCGATAGCGAACACTTGTAACCAGATAATTGCGTAAAGATGATGTGATATTCAGCGATTCTCTAATCTCCCAAAGATGAAATATCACATCACCCACGATGGTTTCTGCCAAAAATTGGTCGTCGACATACTGCATAGCCACACGACACAACACCGTATAATGATGTTTGTATACATATTTATATGCAGCCTCTTGACCTTGGCGTAGTTGTTCTATAATCAATACTTCCGTGCGTTCCATCTATTCAGATGATTTTGTTTTGCCATGATTGCCCATACATTCACCCCCTTCTGTTCACCATTACTTCGTCGCAGAAGATGAAGCCGCCTTGTTTAGGGGCGCGGGTTGTGACTTTTACATATCGTCCTTTGGCCTTTCCTTGCCATGTATATGGGCGCACGAAATAACGGGTAGAGTCGTCCTTGAAGGTTTGCTTGTCTATTTCTTCAAAGTTTTGCCCATCAGTTGATACAGCGACGGTTACCTCAGCGGGGAAGAAAATCTCCGGACCACGGAACTGTAAGAAGTCGGCCGACACATTATTAATGTCCATCTCTTTCTGTAAATCAATGACGATGCTCAGTCTGCCTGCTTGAATAAAGCCCTGCCAACCATTATCTTTGAAACTCCAGTCGCCCATTTTTCCATCGACTAGTGTACCATTCCCCGTTCCGGCATAGCGTGGTGAACAAGGCGACAGGTAGGTCACCGGTTTGCCAATGGCATCGTGTACCACCGCTGACGTACTCTCATTCCTATCTCCCAACTCGTTCTGTAAGTCGTAAGGAGCATATCCATCGCGTTTCATCCGGGCAATCAGACCGAGCGCACGAGTCTTGAAGTCGTTATAATCCTGGGCAGGAGAACTCCATCCAGCCTCTGCTACGGCAAACAAACGAGGGTAAATCATGTATTCGGCACGCTCCTCTGTGTCCACTCTTTCAGTCCATAGGTTACCTTGTACACCCCATATATTCTTTGCTTCGGGCTTGTTTTGATAATCAATGGGTATCGGGTCGAACTTGTAGGCCGACTTCAAAGGCGTATAGCCCAATTGTCCTCGCTCGTCGGTAGCTGGATTACATTGGAAATAATCAAGGTAGTAGCATTCCGTAGGCGACATGATAACCTTTGAATCTTTGGCAGCTTTGAAGCCCATATCGGCTCCACGCCATGCCATGACGGCTGCGCCATCGGGCGTACCACCCGTTGTGATCTCGTCCCAACCTATCATCTTGCGCCCATGACGATTCAAAAAAGCGTTCACACGCTTCATCATGTAGGCCTGTAATTGTTCTTTTGACTGCAGATGCTCGTCGTTCATGCGCTTTTGACAACGCTCGCACGTCAGCCAATTCTTTCCCGATGCCTCATCACCGCCTAGATGTATGTACTCGGAAGGGAATATATCCATGATTTCTTTCAACACTCCTTCGATGAATTCAAAGCTTTTTTCATTTCCGATACACAAGTCAGAGGCTCGCTCACCGGTACACGAAAGCTGTGGATAGGTGCTTGTCACTTCGTTGTTATGGCCGGGAATCTCCAACTCTGGAATCACCGTGACACCCCGTTCAGCCGCATATCGCACAATATCGCGCAACTCTTGTTTCGTATAATAGCCACCATACGCCCCCGGTGTGTCCTTGGTACAATAGTTCATCCCCGTCGCACGCCACTGCTCCCAGTTTGAAGTGGTTCGATAAGCAGCCTTCTCCGTCAGTTCGGGATAATGCTTGGTCTCGATGCGCCACCCTGCTTCGTCGGTCAGATGCAGGTGTAGTCGATTCATCTTCAATCTTACAAGCATGTCAATCTGCTTCTTGATGAAGTCAGTAGTCCATATATGGCGCGAGCAATCGAGCATCATACCGCGATAAGCAAACCGTGGTGTGTCCTCTATATGCACATATCTCACGGTACCGTCTGCAGCCGTTAAGTTCCTTAATGTCTGTAATCCATACTGCAATCCGGCTTTGGATGGCGACAGAATCTCAATGCCTCGTTCCGATACGTCGAGCGTATAACCCTGTAAATACCGGTTGAATGGCACGGTGTTCATCTCGTTCGGTTTGCCCGTCTGAATCAATCTGATGATTTGGTTACCATTCCTTGTTCGCGTTTTCTTCAATGGAGCGGAGGTGACTTCGCCTAACCAATATCGTATCGTCTTCAAATTTTTACGCGACAAGTTGCTATATAAGCGCGTCTCATTGTCTATTTTGAACTGTCCGTCACGGTAAACTACTGTGTGAGGCTTGGGTATAATACCCTGTGCAACGGCCGAAATCGTTGGGAACAATAACAATATACCTAGTAAAAATAAGGAAGTTGATAGTTTGAATTGTTTCATCGTATGGTATTTTTGACACCTACAAAGATACAATTTCTCATCCAATTATGTTTCGCGTTCAGTAGAATTAATATACAATAGTGGTTTTCTTCCTTTTCGAGGAATCATTGGTCATCGGCCGAATAGTCGTTGTCGGCGTAGCCAGTGCAACGGAAACACAGGAGGTAATGGGCGGGATGGGAGTATTTCCTCTTGCAATATAAACCTTTCTGCCTACATATGTCTTTCTATTCCAGTTTTCTCTACACATTAAAATAGGAAATTCCACCTCACAGATTAGGGATTTCCCATCTGCAAAAGGAGAAATTATCTCTATCTTTGCATAAGTTATTCAGCACTCAACAGCTTGAAAATAAATTTTCATAGCACCCGTTAGTGCTATCTGTGTACAATGTTCAACTAAAATACCACGACGATGAAACAAGTAAGACTCAAGGCTTTGGCCACGTTATTATTATTGTTGATGTTTCCGATATGTATGGAAGCAAAAAGATTTGATGAGATAAAATTGGGTATGACCCAATCAGAAGTACGCGCATTAGTAGGTAAGCCGAAGTTTAAACGCATGAATTACGATTCGGAACAATGGGAATACCACTCGCTGAAACTGGACGGTTCGGTGGTTTATATTACGACCGTGGACTTCGCGAACAACCATGTGGTAGCATGTAACTCATACGAACGCCCCAACACTTCAATAGATTATACACCCCAATACCAAGTTCCATTGCCCTATGGTAGGATGCCCATGTATCGCAACGTGATGGATGATGCCGATTTTAATGTGTTCTATCGGTATGTAGTCAATGAGACTTTCGACGACAACAAGTTGAAACTTATCACGGTGGGAAGTCTGAATGGTGGTTTCAGTTGTCGGCAGTGCGCTCGCATGATGGATGTTTTTAACTTCGACGATAAGAAGTTGAAAGTGATTAAAATCATGGCTCCACGACTTGTAGACCGCATGAATACCACGATGATATTATCGAAGCTCACTTTCGAGTCGAGCAAGGAAGAGGCTGCCAGAATGCTAGGAATTCCTTGGGGGAATATGAGGTAGGAGATAAAAGATGATAGGCTGTAATAAAGAATAAAAACGCGACGAGCACTAAAAAGCTTGTCGCGTTTTTATATATAGATACGAGTTCGTATTTACTGTATTTCATTGAAAGCGGCCTCTTCGGCAGCTTTGATAATGTCTTCTTTGCTTTGCGGACCAGCACTGATGTCACTCAGGTCGAATTCATCGGTATCCGTTGTTTCTTTCTCAACCGATTTTACTTCGTTGTCTGAGCGATACATGGGCGGACGACGCTTGTTTCGACGTGGTTTATCGTCGAATACTTCCTCGCGGAACGTGTTCTCGTGCTTCTCTACCGATGCTTTTTCGTCAATATCTTTAGTGATGATGAAGTCATCTTTAGCCTCTGTGGTCGGCACGTTCTCTACAGGTTCTTCCTCCATCTTGGTACGATTGGTCTTCGCAGCAAATACTTCGTCAATGAACTGAGGTTCACGACGCAACTTCTCCAAGGTGAGCTTGCTGGCCAGTTGCTGGCTTTCTTTCTTGCTATAGCCATTGCCCGAACATCCTTGTATACCTTCCAAAAGCACCTCGTAGCTGAAAATAGGACTACCATTGTCGTCTTTCTTCTGATTGAGCATCTTGAAGTCGAGTTGCACTCGATTCTTCTGACTCCACTCAATGAGCTTGCTCTTAAAGTTCACCTCTTTGTAGGCTACCTTGTCAATGTTGATCATCTCGGACAAAATGCGGTTCTTCATGAATGCCATACAGGCATCGTAACCGCGGTCAAGATAGATAGCACCGACGAGAGCTTCGAAAGCATTTCCTCCCATATAGCTGTTGTGAGAAGAACTGCGTCCGCTAGAAAGGATGAGTTTGCTTAGTCCTAACGACTGAGCGAGCTTATTTAGCGTGTCGCGTTGTACGAGTTTGGAACGCGTGTTGGTGAGGAAACCCTCACGTTTTCCGGGGAAATGCTGATAGACAATGTCTCCAACGATAGCGTCGAGGATAGCATCTCCGAGGAATTCTAGGCGTTCGTTGTTGATGGGTTTACCCTTAGCGTTGCGTCGCATCACACTCTTGTGCATCAAAGCAAGCTTATAATAACTGATATTGTGAGGGTAAAAGCCTATGATATTGCGCAAGGAAGAAAAAAGCTCCTTTTCCTTTCGGAAAGGGAGCTTGATTCTATCAATAAGATTATTCAGCATATTTCTTGAACACTACACAGCAGTTGTGACCGCCAAAACCGAAGGTGTTGCTCAGTGCTACACGCACTGTGCGCTTCTGAGCTTGGTTGAATGTGAAGTTCATATTGTAGTCGATGTTCTCGTCTCTATCGTCCTCTTCGTGGTTAATCGTTGGAGGAATGATATCGTTTTGAACTGACAATACACATACCATAGCCTCTATTGCACCGGCAGCACCCAACAGGTGACCGGTCATAGACTTGGTTGAACTGATATTCAACTTATAAGCTGCATCGCCAAACGCTTCCTTGATGGCCTTAGCCTCAGAAATATCACCTACTGGAGTAGATGTTCCGTGCACGTTGATATAGTCTACATCTTCCGGATTCAAGTGGGCATCTTCGAGCGCATTCATCATTACGAGCTTAGCACCAAGGCCTTCCGGGTGGCTGGCTGTGATGTGATAAGCATCGGCGCTAGCACCTTCGCCCACCATCTCAGCATAGATTTTAGCGCCACGAGCCTTTGCATGCTCCAACTCTTCGAGTACCAAACAGCCGGCACCCTCGCCCATGATGAATCCATCGCGACTTGCGCTGAATGGACGAGAAGCGTGTTCGGGATCGTCGTTGCGTGTAGAAAGTGCGTGCATAGCGTTGAATCCGCCTACGCCACATTCGCAGATAGCAGCCTCGGCGCCACCACTTACAATAACGTTTGCTTTACCCAAGCGAATCAAGTTGAACGCATCAGCGAGTGCATTGCTTGAAGATGCACAAGCAGATGTCGTGGTAAAGTTAGGTCCATGGAATCCAAAGTGGATTGAAATCTGTCCTGAAGCGATGTCGGCAATCATCTTTGGGATGAAGAAAGGACTGAATTTAGGGCCGTTTTCGATGTTCTGACCGTAGTAAGTCACCTCGTCTTCGAAGGTCTTAATACCGCCGATACCTACACCGTATACTACACCGATACGGTTTTTATCTTCGTTTTCCAAGTCCAAACCTGCATCTTTCACACCCTGAATGGCGCTAATCATAGCCAATTGAGTGTAACGATCGAGCTTGCGAGCTTCTTTACGATCGATGTAATCGTTCACGTTGAGGTCTTTAACCTCGCAAGCAAACTGTGTCTTGAACTTAGAAGCGTCGAATGATGTAATAGGAGCGGCACCACTCTTACCTGCCAACAAGTTGCTCCAAGTTTCTTCCGGAGTGTTGCCAACGGGCGTTACTGCGCCTAAACCTGTTACTACTACTCTTTTTAACTCCATTATTCAGAAAGTATTTATTGAATCAATAGCAAATATTTATGGTTGACGGCTTCCGTCTCTATGCACACAATAAGGTACTAAGAGATGTGGAAAGCTTCCGCCAACCATAAACACTCAACTACGAAACGTTATTATTTAGCGTTCTGCTCGATGTAGTTGATAGCGTCACCAACAGTCTGGATGGTTTCTGCTTTATCGTCGGGAATTGAAATACCAAATTCCTTCTCGAATTCCATAATCAGCTCTACAGTATCCAATGAATCTGCGCCGAGGTCGTTTGTAAAGCTTGCTTCAGGCTTAACTTCAGCCTCATCAACACCAAGTTTGTCTACGATAATAGCCTTTACTTTGCTTTCAATTTCTGACATAATACTCTAAATTTAAATTGTTTATAAATAATTCTCATTATAAAATCGGCTGCAAAGAAACGAATTTATTTTCAGTCTGACAAGTTTTTTATTCAAAAAAGCGCTCATTCTTGCACACACTAGTAGTGATTGTGCATATAAATAGCTATTTAATGCGTAAATTCCCTATTATCAGACAGTTTGATATGTTTTATGAAAAACATATACTAATTTTGCAAGTATAACTAAATCTATATTTATAATGAAAAGACTCATTCTGTCATGTGCCGTTAGTATGTTTGCTATCATATCACATGCAGCCAATATTACAATTGATTTGGCGCACTATGGCTTGTCTTCCGACACTACCATCAACGCCTCCATAGCTTTCAGTAGAGCCATGAAAGCAGTGCAAAAAGCAGCTATTAAAGGCAATCAAATAACTGTAAAAGTGCCGCGCGGACGCTATCATTTCTATCCCGATGGGGCTACGGTACGTGAGTACTACGTCTCCAATCACGACCAATTGAATCCTCGTGCGGTGGGCATCTGCATGGAGCGATTGCGCAATGTGACTTTCGACGGTGGCGGTTCCGATTTCATCTTCCATGGCCGTATGTTGCCCCTGAGTCTTGTGGGAGCAGAGAACTGCACGCTCCATGGTTTCCGTGTAGACCACGCCAACCCACATATAGCCCAAGCAACCATTGTCAGCAACGACACAGTGAGCCACGAAATCATTTATCAACTGTCACCCGAAGTGAATTATACACTTTCTCACGACACACTATATACCAATGGGCAGGGATGGAAATACCTCCTGAATTCGGCTATTGCGTTCGACCCCAAGACTCATCACATGGTCTATCGCACTAGCGACATAGGCATCCGTGTGACCGGAGTAAGCGCTTTGCCCGATAGAAAATTTCTTGCTCGCGGATGGAACGATGCCCGCTTGAAGCCCGGAACCGTGCTCGCCATGCGTTCATGGACACGTCCTGCACCGGCCATCTTCCTCTATGAGTGCAAGAATACGAAGCTCGAAGACATTACCATATATTATATGGAAGGCATGGGAGTGCTGGCTCAGTTGTGCCATAACGTATCGCTCGATGGATTCAACGTCTCCCTTCGTCCCGGTACCCACCGCTATTTCACTACACAGGCCGATGCTTCCCACTTTGTTAATTGCAGTGGCGAGATTGTCAGCAGGCATGGTTTGTACGAGAGTATGATGGATGATGCCATTAATATCCATGGTGTTTACCTCAAAATGACGAAACGATTGGACGATCATACTATCCGCGCCTGCTTCATGCACGACCAAGCTTATGGTTACAAATGGGGCTATGTGGGCGACACGGTGCAGTTTATCGCCTCCCGAACCATGGAACATATCCCCGGAACCAATGTCATAAAGAAGATTAAGGCAATTGACAAACCCATCGACAAAGGTGTTAAAGAGTATGAGATAACATTCGTTCAGCCCTTGGCAGCAGATATTGATGAGCGCAACAGCATCGGTGTAGAAGACTTGACACTGACACCTACCGTACAATTCGACCACAATGTAGTGCGTAACAACCGTGCACGCGGCTGTCTGTTCTCCACACCTCGTCGTGTGGTTTGCGAGGATAATTTCTTCGACCACACCTCCGGAACGGCCATATTACTCTGTGGCGACTGCAACGGATGGTACGAATCGGGGGCTTGTCGCGATGTAACCATTCGCCATAATGTCTTTGTCAATGCCCTCACCAATATGTTCCAATTCACTGAAGGCGTTATCTCCATCGACCCGGAAATACCAGAATTCAGCAAGCAGAAACGATACTTCCACAGCGGTATCAAGATTCTGGACAACGTGTTCGATACCTTCGATGCTCCATTGTTGTACGCTAAATCGGTCGACGGCATCACAATGCGTGGCAATCGAGTGCTACATAACAATGCCTATCCGGCTTTCCACCACAATCGGAAAGCCGTAACCTTGGAGAATGTTGCCCGCTATCAAAGCGATATAGACGAGAAATAAGGCTGTTTGCCCGCAAATCTAGCGGGCAAACATTTGTATTCTCAAATAAAATTTCTATTTTTGCAAGAAGTTAAACACATACCTGAACAAGAATGACATTCACACAACTCTGCAACGAGATTTTCAACAAAGCTATCCAAGACTATCATGTCAAGGACTGTATCGACACGCCGATTAGCAATCCCTATCATCGTGATAGCATTGAAAACCGACTTTATTTGAAATGCTGGATTGACACTGTGCAATGGCATTTCGAAGACATTATCCGAGATCCGCACATCAATCCGCTCGAAGCATTGGCGTTGAAGCGTCGCATCGATACCAGCAATCAAGACCGTACCGACTTGGTAGAGCAGATTGACTCGTATTTCCGACAGAAATATTCCGACGTGAAAGTGTTGCCCGATGCACGCATCAACACCGAGAGTCCGGCTTGGGCGGTCGACCGTTTGTCTATCCTTGCACTGAAAATCTATCACATGCGCGAGCAGACGGAGCGTACCGATGCCGGAGATGAGCACAAGGCAGCATGCCAAAATAAGTTGCAAGTGCTGCTCGAACAGCAAAAAGACCTTTCTACAGCCATTGATCAATTGTTGGAAGACATCGAGGCCGGTCGCAAATACATGAAGGTTTACCGACAAATGAAGATGTACAACGACCCTTCAACCAATCCTGTGCTCTACGCCAAAAAGTGAAAAACGAACACTTGCTCATTATCCGTTTCTCGGCCATGGGCGATGTTGCTATGGCCGTTCCGGTGGTATATGCCCTTGCCACCCAATATCCTCATTTGAGAATCACGGTTCTCAGTAAGCCTTTTGCTCGCGCTTTTTTTGAGCAACTGGCACCCAACGTCGGGTTCATGGAAGCCGACTTGAAGACTGAATACAATGGAGTCAAGGGATTGAATGCACTCTATCGCCGACTTGTTGCCAAGAATTTCACGGCCATCGCCGACTTTCACGACATTATTAGGTCCAAGTACCTGCGCATGCGGTTTAATATCGGCAATTATCGCGTGGCTCATATCGACAAGCACCGTGCCGGTAAACGCCGGCTTGTCGATGCTGATAATAAGGAACTTGTACAGCAACCTACTTCTTTCCAAAACTATGCCGACGTGCTAGCCCAATTGGGCTATCCCGTTAAACCAAACTTTTGTTCCATCTATCCGCCCGAAGGCGCACCGCTCCGACTGCTTCCTGCGACCATTGGCGAGAAACGTCCGTTCCAACAGTGGATAGGTATTGCTCCCTTTGCTGCCCACGTGGGGAAGATATATCCCGTGGAGTTGATGGAACAAGTCATCGTTCAACTCATCCATTTGCATCCCTCTTGTCGCATCTTCTTGTTTGGTGGTGGGGGCAACGAGCGTCAAATACTCGACCAATGGGTCGAGCGTTACACCAATTGTATTAATGCTTCGGCACTTGCCGGAGGCTTGTCCAACGAACTTATCATCATGAGTCGGCTTGACGTCATGGTGAGTATGGACAGTGCCAATATGCATCTAGCCTCGTTGGTAGCTTGCCCTGTGGTGAGCATTTGGGGTGCCACACATCCCTACGCTGGCTTTATGGGGTGGAACCAGTGTGCCGACAATACCGTGCAAGTGAATCTTTCATGTCGTCCATGTAGCATTTATGGCAACAAACCCTGCATGCGTGGCGACTGGGCTTGTCTCCATGGCATCACACCCGAAAGCATTGTGGAACGTGTAGAAGCCAATCTGACGGCTACCGAGAAACTCATCAAGTCCGTTTTTTAGCTATTCCTATAAATGAATTGGCATTATAGGGTAAATGCCAATCGCTCGGTATGAGCAAGAATAAGCCTTATATTTCTGTGTGTAGAGATGGTATGAGTACCATTTACCCTATCGTTAGCCCCAACCCAAACCCTCCCAAAAAGGAGGGAAATTATATAGAGTTAATGAGTTATTGAGTGAATTTGTTAGTTCATGAGGGCTAAGTTTATGAGTTCTTTGTTCTCCCTCCCCTTTTGGGGAACCCTCGGTCATCGACCGAGTAGTCGCTGTCGGCGTAGCCGGTGCGACGGAAAGCGAGGGAGGTAATGGCTGGGATGGGGCTGTAGGTGATTGAGATGAGGTTGCTGCCAAGCTTCCCCAGCGATGCTGTCTAGCCCATTCAGTAATGCTGCAGCGGCTAGGCAGCAATGTTGCCTCACCCCTGCAGCAAGCCTATGAGTTTTGAAGTGAATAGCGTTATGGATGTTATATTATACAGCCAATAGTACCATGAGTCCGCCAATGACGATGTATCCGATGGCATAAGGCAATGCTGCACGCAGAATCTCGCCATCGCGACCTTGCATATTACATGCCGCTGTGGCAATGGCAATACTCTGCGGCGAAATCATCTTACCGCCTGTGGCACCCGTGGTATTGGCTGCAACGAGCCAATTAGGATCACTGTAATCCAATTGATGGGCTACGTTGGCCTGTAATTTGGCAAAAAGGATGTTGGAAGAAGTATCGCTACCCGTGACGAATGTGCCGATAGCACCGATGAGCGGAGCAAAGAATGGGTATAATTGTCCTGTGACTGCTGCCAAAGCCGAGGCGATGACAACTATCATACCCGCGTAGTTCATCACCGAAGCGATAGATACCAAACTGATAATCGTGATAACGGTCTTGCGCAAGTTGACTGTTGTTTTGGCCAAAATCACAAGGAGTTGGCGAGGCGACAAACCTTGGATGAGTCCGCCAATCACCGTACCGAGCAATAACATAAGGCCGGCATTGCTAATCCAACCGAAATTGAATGTAGTTCCTGCCGTATAGATGGACAGGGCTACGTGGCTTACCAAATGCGATTTCAAGAAGCCGTTGATGGCAGGGAACAATGGCCCGGAGAGTAAGATAAACAAGAGGATGAAGAGATAGACGCTCCATGCGCGGAATGTTTGGGCGAGCGTGTAATGTTTTACTGTGTTCTTATCCTTCTTCGGAGCAAATAGTTTAGAATAAATGATAAGAGCTATGATGGCTGCCACACTGCCTATGATGGCTGGAGTCTCGGCTCCTAGGAACATGGAAACGACATACTGCGTGAGTAATGATACCCCACCTACCCACAACGAGAGCAGCAGGTTGCGTACAATAGCGCTGTGGCTGCGATTGGTAAGGGTGAGGATGATAAACGGAAGAATAATGAAGAGGGGGGAGAGCTGTACCACACAGTAGGTCGCAACCTCGCGTATGAGTTCGGGAGCTGCCGCTCCGCCCGGCGCCACCTCGTTGCAAAGGGTGATGACAGGCACACCTACGGCACCAAAACCGGTGGGTACTGTATTGGCTATCAATGCCACCAAAGCCGAGAAAATAGGCTTATAGCCGAGTGAGATAAGAATAGCTGCCGGAATAGCTACGGCCGTTCCGAAGCCGGCCATACCTTCCAAGAGTCCGCCAAATCCCCATACCAGCATGAGCACCGTGACGCCGTCGTCGTCGGAGAACGATGTGAATTGATTCTTGATGACCTCTATCTCCTTGCTTTCCACCAACACGTTATAGCTGAATATAGCCATTAAGATGATGATCAGGATGGGGAATACGGCTTTGAGAATACCCTCGACAACAGCCCACCCAACGCCCATTGTCGTGAAATTTTGCGGTGCGAACCCCATAGTGGGGGCTACCCAAAGAGCTAACGCAATGGTAACAAGGAGAGTAATAAATGCACTTTTGTGCCCTGCCATCTTCAATCCCAACATCAAGACGAAGAGCAGTACAATCGGAATAATAGCGATAATAGCAGCCATAAGTTGTATAATATGTAAAAACAGCAGGTTAATAATTAGATTATCATAAAACACCCTCAAAGTTATTACATTCTTATTGAATTATCGCATATCGAGTGTTAAAACATGAATTTTATTCCCTAGATTCGCCATGAATTGATGCTGAAAGACCTAACCTATAAAAATATCGACTACACCAACCACCTTTTGAAGTTTGAGCAGAATAAGACCAAAGGACATTCTGCCAATAGTGGTGTCGTTATCCCTTTGAATGATGGTTTGCTCATATTGACTTGGTGAAGCACCGGATGATTTGAATACTTCTCTTTTCAATCTCCCTTTCTATGAAAGTTACAGTAAGTCGGTGAAGCGATGGGTAAAGCGTGCAGGTACCAATAAACACATCAGCTGGCATTGTGCCCGCCACTCCTTTGCCGTGAACATCCTGAATAATGGTGCCAATATCAAGACCGTCGCAAGCCTATTAGGGCATAGCGGATTGAAGCACACCGAGAAATATACTCGTGCTGTGGATAAGTTGAAATCGGAAGCTATCAATAGTTTGCCAGAATTGAAGTTGTAATCAGAAAAATGAATTGAAAAACATTTTTTTGATTAGATGCGACCATCTTTTTGCTCAAAATACATACATTCTAAGAAATAATGAGTAATTTTATGGCGTAATCAAGTTGCATAAGTATGGAACGCAAGAAAATAAACCGTCTTAAGGTTGTCCTCGCCGAAAAAGGAATGACAAATAAACAACTGGCAGAAATCTTGGATAAAGACCCTGCAGTTATATCAAAATGGGTAACGAATGTTGCCCAACCCAATGTAGAAATGTTCATTCAGTTGGCAAAGATATTGGGAGTGAGAGTTGATGATTTGTTGTGGACAGAATAAGGTATAATGATAGGGTGGTAAAATTATTATCTACTTCTCATAAAAGGGTGTAAGGATAAGAGTATTTTAAAGAATAAAAAGGTAAGTATGGGAAAAACGGTAACAACATATTTGATAGATGCTGATCCAAAAGGAACACAATATGTGTTTATCAGCAATAAAATTTGTCAGATGTATGTAATTCCACGTTCAAATCTTTCAATCTTGAATGAACGGACAGAATTGCAGACGCCGGCTTTTTACATTCTATTGGGTGAAGACGAAGAGACGAAACCAAAAGCATATATTGGGGAGACAGAGAACTTTCGTGAACGGGTGAGAGACCACGATAACAAGAAGGCGTTTTGGCAAAAAGCCTTGTTGTTTATTTCTAAAGATGCAGCAATGACTAAAGCTGATGTGCAATACTTGGAGCATAAAGCGATAGCGGAGGCGAAGGTTTCAAACTCTTTTGTGCTAAATGAAAACAAGCAGACACCTAAAGTTCCTAATCTTCCAGAATATAGAAAGGACGATATGGATGAGTTTTTCGAGGACGTGAAGTTCCTGACTTCGTTCATAGGTTGCAATATTTTTGATATTGCGCAGCCTAAAGAGGAACATCTTTTCTTTACCAAAGGGCGTGGCTGTAACGCAAAAGGGTTTTATCATAGTAAAGGTTTCACAGTGTTGAAAGGAAGTACTATAGTGAGTTCTTCTGTTCCGTCTTTCAAATGGAAAGATAAGCGTGAGAAGATGTTGAACGAATATACGCACTCTTATAATGGGCAGTTAGTATTAAATACAGATACCACCTTTAATAGCCCAAGCACTGCTGCCGATTTCTGTATAGGAAGTAGTAATAATGGTTGGCTTGTTTGGAAAGACAAAGATGGAAACACTTTGAATTCGGTGTATAGAAAACAATTAGAATAAAACAAAGATATCGAAATGGATATGAATGTAATATTAGGGCTTATAAGTATAGTGGTTACTTTAATGTGCGCTTACTTAGGTGCTTTGCTTCATCGTAAAACTGAGAGAATAAAAATTATGGAAGGGCAACTGTCTGAAAAAAGATACTCTGCCTATGCGAAACTTTATGATTTCTTCTATGAAATGTTTAAAAACACGAAGGATAATAGGAATGTTAGCAACAAAGATATGCGTAATAAGCTTCTTGATGCAAAGAAAGAGTTAATTATGTATGGGACAGATGGAAAAGCCACACTAATTTGACCCACCCTG
>NZ_KQ960669.1:0-9434 GCF_001553265.1 Prevotella sp. DNF00663
ACACAGTACATTATCGGTCGCCACTTTGACAAGGAACATCCACATGTTCATATCGCTTTCAATCGGATAGATAATAACGGAAAGACCATTTCTGACCGTAACGACAGGTTCAGAAGTGAAAAGATCTGCAAGGAACTGACCGCCAAATATGGTTTGTATTTCGCCGATGGCAAGGAGAATGTCAAGGAACACCGCCTGAAAGAACCTGACAAGACAAAATATGAAATCTATCAGGTGTTGAAAGCAGAAATAACTCGATGCAGGGATTGGAAAACTCTCCTTAGTCATTTGGAAAAGCAAAATATTGATGTCCGTTTCAAGTACAAAGGTAACTCACAGGAGGTGCAGGGCATCATCTTTGAAAAGAACGGTTATCATTTCAATGGTTCAAAGGTGGATAGGGGTTTCAGTTATTCCAAGATAGACTTTGCCCTGCAACAAAATAACAGGGAACACGAACAGCAGACACAAGGAATGATAAACCTCATATCTAATGTTGCAAGTGTTACGAGCGAAATTACCAACGACCTTATAGGAGGAGGATTGGATTTGTTTCAAACTCATGGTACTGTCCCTGCGGAGGTTTACAACACACTCGATAAAAAGAAGAAAAAGAAAAAACGTAAAATACATTTATAACTATGGCTGATAATAATACATTTGTCCTCTTTGAGGAAATCAAAAACAAACTGGAGACAATTTACAGGGAGCTAAAGGAGTTGAAAGAAAAGGAGAACAGTCCTGTTTCTCTCCCTATTCAATCTACACCAGCACAAAGTGATGAGCAGAAAGAACAGGAATTGCTCAATCAGTATGAACAGCGAACAAAAGATGTGATTAACAAGTATATTGGAGTACAAGTGCGCATCAAAGACGAGGAGGCTAAATCCATGGACAAATTGGTGGCAAGCGTCATGACCATGTTGCACGAATGGCAGGAGCAGAAAGAGCATCCACAACCGCAGGAACATATTCATAGGCATAGTTTTGACATTAAGTCATCGAAAGTCTTTATTACTGTGGTGGCTGTGTCTATCCTCTGTCTTATTTCTTTGGTCGGCAATTACTTCTTGTTGCAAAGCAAACAGCAATATGAAGATGATGCCTTGAAATTCCGCATCATCAGAGTATGGAGAGGATGTAGTCCCAAGGAAATCCTATGGCTCAATGAGGTATTTGACATTCATCGTGATGAAAAGATTATCAAGCTAATCAAAGAAAAGGCAGACGGATACGACTTACAACTAAAATCTAAGGCTGATAGCTTGATGCAGAAGAAATTGAAATAATACTCTACGAAGCAAGCCCAACCAAACGAGATGCAGGTTGGGCTTGTTATATCACCATATTATTCTATGATTTCCCAAAAGCCACCATTATCTGGTCCAACACGACGGAGATATCTGCCACGCATAACTTCAATATTACGATAGATGGAAGTTTCACTAATTCCTATATTTTTAGCCAAATCTGCCCTTGATATATAGGGATCTTCTAACATCAGTTCCAATATCTTGATTCGGTTAGCCGTTAATCTTTCTCCATGAGCATTAGCCTTTTCAATTAATCTTTCTGTTACCTTTTTATTTGCCTCTGCTACCTTTTCTGCTACTTTGTTGCTATTTTCTGCTACCTTTTCTGCTACTTTATTGCTATTTTCTGCCACCTTCGGTACTGTAATTTTCAAAATAAAATCATCAAGATGGAAAGATAAATGTGGTGTACCATTAGCTTCCAATTCCCTGCATACACGATCAACACCCTCTCCAAACTCTTTTACATAGTCGTATGCTTTTAAGAATTGAGCAATTTTCGGATTGCGTGAGAAATGCGTATGTCGGATGTTAGAGGGCTTGACCGTTCCGGGTAATCTACCGGGCGACTCGAATACAAGGCGATTGTCAAACATCTTAATTTGGATTTCCGTACCCTTTATATTATAGGCTCGGTGGCAGCAAGCGTTGACAACCATTTCTTGGATCACAAACTTTGGGTAATCCCTATTGGTTACAAACTGTCCATGCTGTCCAAGGAAAGTGTGTTCCTCCACTTGGGTTTCAAGATAAGCTATCGTGGCTTTCACCTGATCAAGTATCGTTCCTTCAAAAGTTACGTCCTTAATCACATTCATTTCTGCGCCCACTCTCTCTTCTGTACCTTTATAACGGATAAAGCGAGTACGCCCACGAGGAAAGAACCTTTGAGGATATTTACCAAACAACAGGATACAAGCTACACTAACCTGCTCCTCTCCCTTTGCATTGGTAGTTATGAAGTTATTATTCTCATGTAGATATTGCTTGGCAGACTTGGCATAACCAATCAATTCTGTATATCTTTCGACAGCAGCCATATCAATATCATCTACCGTAGCACCATACACAGCCGTATCTTCATAGTAGCGTTCTCCTTTGTCATACATTAATTGTATACGTTCTTCAAAAGTCAACTTTCTGCTCTTATCGCCAACACGCATATAGGCTTCATCTACTTGGTTAGCATGCAACTCAGAACTTGCAGGGATGTACATTAACAAGATGTGATTATCATTCCCATCCTTATCAGTACAGGGCAGTAGGTCGCTGGTAATAGGCACAGAAGGATTACAGAAATCCAAAGGAACACGCAGCAACTCATTCAGCTTCTCTGTATGTTGATCCACGCCCTCTATCTTCCTCGTCTTATCAGACACACCAATAGCAATCGTTCCACCATCGGCATTCGCAAATGCCACGATGGTAATTGCCAATGTTTTGGGATCAATTTGAATACTCTTGCAGTCAAAAGTTTGGTCTTCTTTATGCTTCTGTACTTCTTCTATAGACATTTTATTTAAGCTATTTAGAAATTCTTACTTTTCAGAATTAATTTTCTCTAACAATTTTTCTATTTTATCACGTCCTTCTACATATTCATTTTTAGATGGTATATATGCTATATCTTGATGACCACCTGGGTAAAAAAGAATCATATCTATTACTAGACCTTCTAAGAAAATGTTTTCATTCTCCTTTTTTACAGAAACCCTAAAATGTCCTATATCTAATTGCTCGTTGGGGAAAATTACTTCTTGTGATGGTGAACCTAATTTTAGACGTTCTCTTTCAATCCATGTATAAGAGTTCTTAACTTCTAAGGGTGAATACGATATGTTGTGGCAATAATGGGCATGATTAATATAGAAATTCAACTTGTAAGTAGTGCACTCCTTGTTGCCCCAATTCCCAATAGTTGCCCCAAGAATGTACTCGACTTCATCTGCATTTTTCTCTTTTTTAGATAGGAAACATCCCAATATTTCTAATTGTGGAACAGAAACTCTGTTATATACATCTTTTACTTCATAATCTTCCATCGGCTCAGATTTGAAGTTAAAGCGTTTATAATATCTCTTATCTCTTGCCATATGTGGTGCTGCACCACTCCTTGGTATTTTAACAACATATATAGATTGGTCTAAATTGTTAATTCTGACGGGAAATATTTTTAATTCTTCAATCTTTGGCTGAATAAGCTGTATCACATTCTCTAACCACTCTTTTGTGTATATTCGTCCA
Organism: Prevotella sp. DNF00663; assembly: GCF_001553265.1. Classification (GTDB taxonomy): domain Bacteria; phylum Bacteroidota; class Bacteroidia; order Bacteroidales; family Bacteroidaceae; genus Prevotella. Next base: position 3,558 of record NZ_KQ960669.1, read on the forward strand.
TCTACTGGGCTTAGACTTTGCGGTCTATTGTCTTTTTCAGAAAGACCATAAACGATAATTCCCCCATCTGAATTAGCAAAAGCAGAAACGTCTTTGGTTATCTCTGTACGTTTTTTATCATCTTTATCTAAAGCACCAGCTGCCTTATAGTCGAGATGTATATTCTCCTCAATCTCACTAGCTATGAGATACTCGATGTCGTCTATCGTATAATTTTCAAGATTATAAAAATCCATATTATATTTCTTTAAGAGATCTAATTTCGTCTAATAAACTAAATATAGGTTTAAAGCCTTCAAAGTCTTCGTCATTAAAGGTCTTGGCTTTCTCTGCTAAGATTGTTTTAGATTTATTCCTTAGGTTTTCTGATATGGTGTCAATGGATAATCCTATAAAATGTCCTTTTTTTTCTTCTAAAGCGGAACTGAACGCCTCCTCGTATTTAGACGCATCATAGCAATTTTCTATCGTAAAGCCTTTATCATTATATCCTTTTTGTTTTGGTAATAAAAAAGCATAGAAAGACTTTGAAGGTGTACCGTCTTTGTATTTTACATGCTTAATTTTGTCATTATTAGCTTCCTTTTCAAATCCACTCTTTATGGCTTGTTGCCCAGCATCATCATTGTCAAAGATACCAATAAATTGTTTTCCCCATACTATTTCCGAACATGATAGACCTATTAATACCTCTCGAATATGCTCACTACTGTTCATAGAATAAACATCGAAATCAAGTAATGGGAAGTTTCCTTTGAGATGCTTAAAAGCTTCTTCTATATGCGTTTTGTCAGTTTTCCCTTCTACCAATAAGGTCATTTGTTTGTTTGAAGCTAAAAACATATTCTGCTCATGGACATTCCACATGTTATCTGTAATAGAGGTTACAAGTTTTGCTTTTTCATTATCAATACTAACAGTATACCCTTCTGTGTCTATACCTAATCCTTCGATATGTCCTTCAAATTTCACAGCCAATGTGGGGGAGTGCGTAGTCATAACATTCTCTCTGTTAGGATATTTTTCAAAAAGTTCTTTCAATTGAGCTTTCCTACTTATATGAATATGAGAATCTGGTTCATCAAATAGAAGCAAAGAATTTTCATCTGCAATAGTTTCGAGTATCACAAACATCAGCAAGTTTTTCTGTTCACCCTCACTTAAATCTTCCAAAGAGATTGTAGCTCCATTGTTTAAAAGAATATCGAATGATATATCGGTTATAATTTTATCCTCTTTAGGCATTGTAGCGGCATACATGATTTTGAAAAATTCTCTTTGTTCCATGTATTCCAACCGTTCTCTAAGTTGAATAGTAGTAAGCTCTATTGTGCCCGTTGAAAGTTCTGATATGCTATCTATATTACAAAGAGCCTTTACCATTTGTATGACTAAATTTTCCTTCCATTCACGTATTTTCTTTAGATTAAACGTAAATTTCACATTAGATATACTCTGTATATTTAAGGTGTTATTACAAAATTCTTTTACGTCAGTAAAGACTTCAAAATCGTGAAAAAATAATAATAACAGAGAAATTGTTAGGTTATACCGATTAATATAGAGCATTGGTAATTCTGGAATACTATCGGCATTCTTAATTGTAGATATATAATCGTTATAATATGGCCAATAGCAGTCATTCCATAAGCGTAAATTATCACCACTATAGCATGCGATCACATTCTTTGGAAGAAGAGAAACGTCATTAAAGAATTTTGTTTGCGCAAGAAACTTATCATCAACCTTAAAGCTATACTTTTTTTCTTTCTGTATCTCTACTTTTTTGGCCGCAATCTCATACTTTATTACATAATTAAAAGAAGGCTCATACAATTTTTTATTATACAAACCAGCAAAGATTGATGAAAAAGCCTCAAGTACATGACTTTTTCCACATCCGTTCTTACCGATTAGAACAGAAATGCCCTTTTTTGCTTCAAAGTCTATCTGTAAAGCTTTGATATTTTTATACCCTTTTATTGACAAGGATATTAGTTTTAAGAAATTACTTGCCATACTTATTTAAATATTTCGTTTTCAAATTGTTTTGTAGCTTCCTCCTTCATATCTTGGATCTTGTTCCTAAGTTCCTTTATGAACACTTTCTGCTCCATGATATATGTAGCTATTTTATTTTGTATGTCTATAGAAGGTATCGCGATATCATAATTTTTAATTTTACCTGCATTGAGATTCGGTTGATTATTACCAGTAGCTAAAGAGCGTAAATCATCATAGCATCCTTGCAAATAATACCAAAGATAATCTGTACTAACAATGTTGTTGTTAATATTGTATAGTACAGCACATGCTTGGTTAGTCGCGGCATCAACACCCATTTTAGCCGTCCTGCCTCTTGTTTCTCCTTGCCCGTACATCGCAATTATCAAAGAACCCTTGGGATATAGTTTAGCTGAGCTATTTGCAATAGCTTCTTCTGTTATATGCTCTTCTGTGTCAAATATCTCTTCATTTAATACTTCCCCTGTTTTTATCCAAGGGATAGTACCTTTGTAGTATTGCGAGCATGACCGAGAAGGTGTCCCACCGCTTCCCAATTGACAAAGGTCTTTTATTTTCATGACAGGATATTTCCCATCTTTCTGATGCTGGTTGTTTCGAATTAAACTAGTCCCCCATACTGAAATTTTGCTGTATTTTACAAGTTTCAAATAATGATTATTATCAGCTACGTTATCTTCTCCATCTTCTCTTTTATCAATACCCAACATTTCCAGCAAATTAGAATTCATCCTTTGCTGAGTTTGTTGAGCATTCAACTCCAAGGCTTTTGCTTCTTCCAACTTTGACTTATATGCAGAGACCATCTCTTCTTGTCTTTTAAGGGATGGTAATGGTATTTCCGTATCAAGGAATTCATTTGGTTTAAGCCTTGCCTTCGAAATGCCTGTAACCTTCTTATTCAGAATGTCCTTAAAGAAATTGCTTCTAATAACCATAACGAGAAACTCGCCTATAACTCTTGTTGAATCAATCTTGTAAACGGGGTATTCAGAACTTACTCCGAATGGGATAGCACCTTTGGAATGATAATATATGCACCCATGCTTTATATTTATTTTAGAGTAAATCAATGAGTCTGCATCTACTTTATTCAGATTACCCTTGAAAGATACATTGTCATTCTTATCCCTTAGAAACAAATTGCCTGCAAAACTTATTTTTGAGATGATCTGCCAGTCATTGGCAATCATTTCTTGCTTTGAGATGGGAACATGATATGGTTGTAGGACCTCGCTTAGTTTGATGGAGTTGTCAAACGATATATTCTCTTCCACATATCGCTTTACATCCCATAGTGAGAGGTGCTTATAGTCAACTGTTTTAATGTAGTTATAATTTTTACTATGCATACACTTTATTTCTTTGCATCATAAAATGGTTCTGGCTCGGAGACAATACCGTCTGTCATCCTATAACGAAAAGTATATCCTTCGTCATCTGTCTTGTACCCAATTTTCTTTATCGGGACTCCCCATAAATTGTTTTCAATACGATAAGGTGTATATTCCTTTGCCAAAGGTATAAGCTCGTTTTCAATCTCTGCACCCGTAGTGCTGATACCAGCTTTTTGTATCTCCGCTATAGGGATTTCATAGTCGAACTTTTCTTTAACTACTGCTTTTACCTCCATCTCGATTTTTTCTTGCAGAGCTTTTAGTTTTGCTCGATAATCTTTCCTTTCTTCTTTTGAGGGTGCTTCATTCCCTCTTAACTTCAGCTTCTCTTGAAGTTCATCTATCTCTTCCTGATATTTTGAAGTAACTGTTATCTGAGCTTCACTCTGTATTTGAGAGTAAGTCGCAGCCTCGTCTTCAGTAAACTTCTTAAAGAACAACAGACTAGGTTTTACAGTTGCTCCTGATGCAATGAATACATCTTGAGGAATGGAAACAATCAGCAATATCTTTGCTTTACCTTCCACAAAATCACGAGCTTTTTGCAGATTGGTATTGTTCAACACCCCTTCGGGTAATACGATCCCCATTCTGCCACCCGGCTTTAGAAGGTTTAGACAACGTTCAATAAATAACACTTCCGTAAGGCTACTTTCAATATTGTAAAGGCTCAATAGTGATTTACCTATATGATCGTTTACCTGACGCAGAGCTTGCTTATATGCCTCCCCATACCGATTGACATATTCTTCAATTTTAGCTTCGTCAGTGAATCTGTCTGCCTCTGATATTTTTAAGTCTTTCTCAACCCTTGCCCCAAAAGGAGGATTAGTAAGAATAATGTCAAAGCGATTCTCGAAAATACCATTTACATTGAGTAAACCATCATGGTGATGTACACCTCCATGCCCATCGCCGTGCATAATCATATTCATCTTGGCTGTTCGAGCCATTCGAGGATTGGCATCTGTTCCATAGATACAGTCAAATGACAAAGAGCGCAAACGCCCCTTTTCATTATTGATGTTCAGTTCCTCATTCAAATAAGAAAAGGTTTGTGCAACTTCTGCTTCAATCTGCTGCTTCTTTTTATCAGACATCTTGTCATAGTCTTCCCCATACTCTTCCGTTTTTATCCCTTCTTTTTGCTGCTCAATGTCTTTTTCTATCTTCTCGCGCACATACTCAAAAGTTTTGATTAAAAAGCCACCACTTCCGCAGCAAGGGTCGCAAACCAATTCTCCTTCTTGTGGGTCAAGAATTGACACCATAAAATCAACAATGGTGCGGGGGGTGAAAAATTGTCCTAACTCCCCCCTAAAGGTCTTACCAAGGAACTTTTCAAAGGCAATACCTTTCACATCGTCAGAGGTTGTAGAGAGATTGTAAATCTCTAACTCTTTAACGATTTGCTCAAAACTATTTTCTCGTATCTCTATCTTAGCATTATCATCAAAGAGATGGTCGTTTGCAAATTGTTGTTTTGTTTTTTCAAACAGGTTTTGGTAGAAGGGAATGGCATCTGTTACACCCATTTCCTTATTTAACTTTTCGTATGCCTTTCTATTTACAACAAACCTTTCTTTCGAGAATATCTGTCCCTCATCATTTTCACGTTCATAGCGTATCTTAATAAAAAGGATCTTACTAATCTCATCAAAAGCAGCCTCTGGAGAAAGTTTGTCATTATTGCGGATAATGTTGTGACATTTGAATAATAGCTTCGAAAATTCATCACGTGTAAAAGCCTTTGTCTGCTTTAACAACTTGTCTATTTCTTTCCTATTACCAGCTTGTTCTGCGTTTGGAATATCTACAATTTCATCCAATTTATCTGGGATTTGTCCTTTTACAATTTTGAAAATACGAGTTTCCTTTAAGTTAGTCGTTACAAAGAAATCTGCGTGTGCCCAAGAAGCATAATTCATACCCTGATAATAGTCTTCCTTATGTATGGTAACAGATTCAGCCTTACATTCCACAACTATTAAAGGATACTTTTTACCTTCCTTGTCCTCTTTACTTTTCCAAATGACAATATCCGCACGGGCTGAGCCTTGCCCACGTTTTGAATTGGTAACTTGCAATTCTTGCCCCATTTGGTCAAATGTATAACCATAGCTATCTGCCAAACGGCTGATATATTTTTGTCTTACTTCTTCCTCTGGTTTCAACACAAGCCATTTATCCTTTAAAGGAGCGTATATTTTGTTATCTTTTATTTGTATTGTCATAATTATATTCTTTATTCTGTCCACAACAAATCATCAACTCTCACTCCCAATATCTTTGCCAACTGAATGAACATTTCTACATTGGGTTGGGCAACATTCGTTACCCATTTTGATATAACTGCAGGGTCTTTATCCAAGATTTCTGCCAGTTGTTTATTGGTCATTCCTTTTTCGGCGAGAACCACCTTTAGACGGTTTATTTTCTTGCGTTCCATACTTAT
>NZ_KQ960669.1:9534-12372 GCF_001553265.1 Prevotella sp. DNF00663
AGATGGTCGCATCTAATCAAAAAAATGTTTTTAAATTCATTTTTCTTATTACAACTTCAATTCTGGTAAACTATTGATCGCCTCCGACTTCAACTTATCCACTGCGCGAGTGTATTTTTCGGTGTGCTTCAATCCACTATGCCCTAACAGGCTTGCAACAGTCTTGATATTGGCACCATTATTCAGGATGTTCACGGCAAAGCTGTGGCGAGCACAATGCCAGCTGATATGCTTATTGATACCTGCACGCTTTACCCACCGTTTTACCGACTTGCAACAACTCTCGTATGTGGGTAAGTTAAAAATGGAGGTATCTAAGTCTTCAGGGGCTTCTCCTATCAATGAAAGCAAACCATCGTTCAAAGGGATAACGACACCGCTATTAGCAGAATGTCCTTTGGTCTTATTCTGCTCAAACTTCAACAGGTGATTGGTGTAGTCGATATTTTTATAGGTTAGGTCTTTCACATCGCAGAAACGTAAACCGCAATACAGGCAGAGAATAAATGCTCGTCGCACATTTGGGTTCTCGTTTTCGTAATGGCATTGGATTAAAGATTGGATTTCGTCCATAGACAATACATCCTTACGCAAGATCTGCTCATCAACCTTGCACACCACACCCTTACATGGATCTTTCAACATCACTTCATGGTCGATAGCATAGCGCACCACTTTCTTGAAACGCTGATAGATGCTCTTTGCACCTTCGCCAACACTTCGTGATTGCAGATACTCCACAAACCGTTCCATCATTTCCTTTGTTATCAAATCGGGCTTAATGCTAAACTCATAGAGTGGGTATTGCTCTTTCAGAAAATCCTTAAAACGATTCAAGGCTATCTTTATCATTCGCAGGTCTTTCTTGGTATAACTGTCTATGTACGCTTGGTAGTAGTCCAAGAAATTAATATTTCTATCCTTCTTCAAACGATAGCCGAGCATGCTTTCTTTAAATTCTTGTTCACGCTCAGCACGGATCTTGGCAGCCAGTTCAAGCGTTTCTTTGTTCTGTTGCCGTTCTATTGGAGTACGAGGCTTGGCTATCAAATACAACTGCAAATTCTCTTTTCGCCTATTGTGCTTGATGTGTACTTTGGGCTTGCCGATCATTTTACCTGTTTCATACAAAACAGGGTTACCGTCCTCGTCCAATACAGGTGTTTCTTCTCTACCAAGATAATACTCTAGATAAAGACTTATCCGACCATCAGATAACACATTTTGCTCCAATTTCGGGTTTTCCTTTGCTTTATTTTCTAATTTTGCCATAGTTGATAGTTATGTACCTAAATGTGTATCAAACCGAGTAAAATCATTAACTCGTTTATTTTCAGATGTTTTCTTATTTTGCAAAGATACTAAAAAGTTCCGAACATCAAAGTGTACTAAAAGTGTACTATCTAACAAAAAACAGGCAAAAAAGGGCAAAATCACCAAATATAAGAAAATTGCAAATAGCTGATTATCAATATAATATATTCTTTTGGTTTCTCTTTTTTTTACGATATTGTACCGGGTCTGGGTACAATGATAAAAGCTAAGTAATTGATTACTCAATACTTAGCTTTTTCTTGTTTTAGGAATGTTCCCAAATTGTTCCCAATCAGCTTATCTTCCTGTAAGACTTTTTCAATATATAATTTTCCACACATAACAAAACATCATCTATGTATTCCTTAGCCTCTTTACTTAGAATACTTATATCACTGATTGTGTAATTTTTGCCAACCTCAGTAAATGTATACTCTCCATGCGCAAGTTTATTTCTTTTTTCTTTTATTTGTACTAAGCCTCTTCCATCTTTAGGTTCTTGGTAACCAAACTGTTTTGCTATTTTACGAATAGCTTTAGCATCCATATTTCCACTAATTTTAATACAGTCTTCTTTGAAAGAAAGTAAGGAGTGCGCTAATATTTTTTGAGATATTCCCGATATAATCAGATAATTCTGATTTGTATTCTTTATGTCACTAATTTCTTGTCTCAACCACAGTTCTTGTACTTTATCTGATATTTGTGCGAACTCTAATTTGTCACCATTGATAGAGTTTATTATTGCTTGTATAGAATTTCTTATAGTAGCCTCTATAAGATTATAAAGTAACAGGAATGCATTAGCTTTCAAGATTCGCGCTAGATCGGTATCAATCTGTCTGACAATAGCATTTCCTGCTAAATCAGTACAAGTTAGTTGACAATTGCCTTTGTCAAGCAACGACAGTGCATCTAAATATTTGTCAACCTCAACACATCTCTTTTTGAATTCATCTTTAGTTTTCTTCATAAGTGAGATTTTCTATTTTATCTAACAAGCAATCGCGAACAAACTCAATACGTTCCTTTAATCGCCCAGGATTGTTACTAGCATCAGAAGTGGTTACTTTCTTAAATTCTATGGAGTTAAGCCAATTTCGATCTTTGACAGTTAAATTTGGCTTTTCCAGCAAGGCAAAATGTATGCCAACAGCTAAAGCCTCAAATCTAACTCTTGGAGTAGATTTATCTCTTTCACTCCTCGCAAAATAACATGGTGCCAATTCCTTTTTTGCAAAATTCAACATAGTCAAAAAAGCATTTCTCATTCGTTCTTCGTCAAACGATGATTTATGAGCTTTCACATAATCATCTAAAAAAGAAGACACATCATGCTTAAAACTTAGATAAGACTCAGAGTAGGCAAAGAATCTTAAAGCCAATTCTTCGTATTCTCCCCTATCAGACCTACTCTTAGAAATAGGACACACTTCATGGAATAACTCATTCTGAGAACATTGGAAAAGCCACACTAATTTGCCCCACGCTAGCAAAGTATTTTAGACCCAGTAAAACGATTTA
>NZ_KQ960670.1 GCF_001553265.1 Prevotella sp. DNF00663
TCTTTCTGTAATCTTATGCGCCCTTGTTCCTTATAATATAAATAGGAATTTTATAACAACCTAAAACACAGCTATTTACAACTACTTAAAACTTGTTTGCTGAAAATTTGCAGTTTGCTGCTGACTATCCAGCACCCCGTCGCCGTTAGCATCCAGTACGGAATTATCTAAGTTAAACTGCATACTGGCAGGCACACCAATATATAGAGACTGGCCAGTATTTAGCGCGTCGCTTTCCTCTGTATGGAGAACACCGGAGAGCGTAGCCGTAAAAGCATCGAGACTACTATAACGCGCTTGCACGGTAAAATCTTTTATACTATATATGTACGCAGGGTAGCTGCCGGACGTAGTTACGTTAGTCCAGCTATGAAAAATACGGCCCTTTATGTAGGGTGCAAAGTAAGAGCAGCGGCCACCTTTAAGCTGCATACATATAACCATATCGCCGGAGCGTGCGATATACTGCCCGTCGTTAGGGACTAAATCGCTTTCGTCTTTAGAGCAGGAAACGAAAACGAAAGCGGCCAGCATCACGAATAATAACTTTTTCATTTTGCCATTAACTGTAATAGGGTTTGTATTTGCTTATCCTTTTCGGCCAGCATATCGCGCACGAATGTTTCGGACAGTACCGCGGTTTGCTGGCCGATTACTGTAGCGTTTTTGCCGGTTACACTATTAGCACCAGTTACCGACGCGCTAACAGCCGGAGACGTGGCGCGGTACATTTCGCCAACACCGCGCAGCAGCCAGTCTGCCGATACGTCCGGGCAGGCATCCAGTACCCGCAGGACTGTATCGAGCGATATATTACTGCCGTGGCTTAACTGGCTATTTAGCCGTTTTTGGGTTGGCGTGTCGCCACCAGCTACCGAATTTTGGGATAATCCCTTTTCTTTTAGCAGCAGGTTAATGCGGTTACGCACGTCTGCGGCTTTACCTACATAGTCTTTCATACGCTTTCAAACTAAATAATACGTCCCAATACCCGTAAAGCTCTAAATAATCGTTAAATTTAGAGCTTTATGGGTACTTTTTTGCCTAAAGATTTTGGAAGTTACCGAAATACCTCTATCGTTGCACCAACGAACAAACGAACGAACCGAAAGGGCATAATAAAGGCCGCCGACTTTTTAGCCGGCTATCGCATACTTTCCAATGGCAAAGATAGGCGGTTTTTCTTAATGTACCAACGAACGAACGAAGTTTTTAACAAAAGTTAGAGGAAATGACGCAGAAAGTTAGTGAAATGGCGGTAAAACCCGTCGAAAAGATTACCCGCGAACGTCTTAGGGCTATGCGAAATGGGGACACCATTACTACGCAATGCGCGGACGGCTACGATATGGATAGCCAAAAAAACACGGCCTACGCTATGCAGAAGATGGAAAACTGCCGCTTTGCCTGCAAAAGCGATGGGCTACAGTTATCGGTTACGCGCTATGGTGCCAGTTAAACCAGTATGCGAACCGGATAGACGCTACAGCCAACGCGAGGCGGCAGAGCTTTTAGGCGTGGAGCGTCACACGGTAAAACGCTGGGAGCAGGACGGCTGCATACGTTTCAACGTAAGAAAAGCCGGACGCGCCAAATTTACAACGGGGAGGCAGATAGTTAAATGCTGGGAAGCCACCTATTTATAAACAATTTAATCGTAAGAGTATGAAAAAGATTTTTTCAAATTATCGCTACTACGTGCTTTTCGTGCTGGGGCTTATTACGACTATCGGCTTTTTCGCAGTACCCGACGACGAGCTGCCAGCGTTAAGCTGGGTCTACGTGCTGGTTTCCTCTAAGGTTATCACACTGGTAGCCGGCTTCGCAGCTGCCCGATTATTTACGCACTGGGAGCAGCAGGATAAGATTAAGGAACTTACAAAGTTTATCAACGAATTATAACACAGTAAAGTTATGCAACCAATTCAAATTAACGTGCAGGTTAATATCGGTATGGATAGCGCGCTTTTGTCGATGCTTTCCGGACTGAGACCTCTGCAAAACCTTCATTTATAGA
>NZ_KQ960671.1 GCF_001553265.1 Prevotella sp. DNF00663
AGTCAAGATATTCCAAGAGTTTGCAGACAAGATGGTTTCCATAGCAAGGGATAAACGAGGAGTCGTCAAGGACTTCTTCATATCGAACAATGTCTATGCGTTCGACTCCTCAACAATATCATTGTGCCTTTCTGTATATTGGTAGACAGTAGTGTTTCTATTTATAATGATTAATAATCAAAAGATTACACGAGGAGTCTGCTTGCATACTTAGATAGAGAAAGACAGACTGCTCCTTGCAATAGGGAGCAGTCTGTCTTTAATAAGCTATCCGCAAACATGTTGCGCTCGCAAAGATTGTTTCACTTTATTTTACTTTGTGCTACTGGCCAAATAGGAACAAGGCTATATATTACCCTTCTATCATGCTCTAACCAATAGGCAGACTTGCTGTGAACTTGGTTTAGATCAACACCTGAACCATCTGGTCCGAAACACACCTGACGTTCGGGCTTCGGACTCGCATTTGAAACAGCTACCCAAGTATAGAAGTTTTGTTGTTCACCTAACAATGGCATACAGAACTGCTTAATCTTACCATTTTCATCCTTTTCATCCGAATCAAGATACAAACGCGGACCTCTTGTTAAGACTCGACGGTATTTACATGGATTATACGAACTCCAAGAGGTTTTATCTGCGGGATCTAAAGCCATGAAACAATCATAGGCCGCACTCGGTGCCAGAGAGAAACCTACCGGACATGGATCGTAAACTGTTTTAACAACAGGATTGTGATTGAAAGTATTTTTATAGTTATCCATCGTCCAAGCATTATCTTTCCAAACAGATTTATCATCTTGCCTCTCGATCTTGGCATCCGAATAATGATTCTTAAACCTTTCCGGATGTTGGGTCCAAACGTCCCATGTTAACTTTGTATAATGTTTTTCTAGTATAAATGTTCCTTCCTCAACATTATCTTGATACGGAGCGGCGTCTTTACGCCCAAAATGGTATCTGGTAGGTCCAGCAAGAATCTCGAACGCTGCTTTCTGTTGAATGGTAATGATTCCCGTTTTTCTTTGACCTCCATTGCCAGTTTTTTGCCGCACTGTGAGTTTTACACCACGCCAATCGGTGAATGGTGTTCCCTCCCATTTGAAGTAAGCAAAGCCAAGTTGCTGTTTGGTAAAGCTATAGACTGGACCACCTTTACCGTCAGAACTCTTTAACGTATTCAGCGCATCAGCATGATTAAACCACAAATGCCACGACCATACTACAGTTCCTTTTTGGGTAACCGCGATAACTGCATTGCCGTTTTTAATATTTTCTTTCGAAACGTAAAACTCTACATATTCTTTGTCAGCAGAAAGCTTGACATCGCTAACGAGGCCTTTTTGGTCAGACCAAACTATCTTTGCCCCATCAGGAATGTTGCTTTTCCAGTTGGACTTAGTTATCCACGGATCGGTAATTTCCTGGTTATTATGGTCTAAAAAAGTCCACAAAATACGATAATTAATAATTTCATCTGCTGACTCCTTTTTTGGCTCAGGGCTATTATATTTTCGCGGCTTAATATCATCATCTTGTAATTGAGTTATATAAGCATGCTCATTTTTCTTGCCGTTGACAATGGCATTGCCGTATACCAGTGGTATCCTGTAATAACCCGGTGCAGAAATCAAGTAGCTGTTGGCTGTATTCTCTACTTGAGGCCCCCCATTGCGATTTGAAAGGTTATACGGCGCCCCTGCTGTTCCCTTGGGGGCTGCATCTTGAAGCACCTTGTCGTATTCAGCTTTCCAGTCGGTATAGTCGTGTCTCAAGGTAGCATACCCTTTCTCTGCAGCTGTACCTCCCTTACCACTTTCCAAACTCAACTTCGAAAGCCAATCAGGTCTCTCCGTCTTATCATCCCCATACCAGCCGGGGTCATCTGTGTGTCCATAATCTTTGGTTCTTCTTATGCCATTCTCCTCATAGCCTACAATCTCCCACTCCACAGGCTGCTTAACCCCTGTTTTTGGATCAGTACGATAACTTGTAATCGTGTAGGCAGTAGATAGATCTTGTTTTGCTTCAAGCCAATCTGGAGAAGTGACGGTAAACGTGTATTCCCAATGCGAGTTTCTTTCTGAAAGAGCATAGGTCTTGGTGGTGCCAGGCTTCCAGGATCCTTTGAGCGGAGCCTCTATGTATGAGCCATCCGTAAAATGCACATAAAGCATAATACTGTTACCTGTCAGAGTTTGGGGTATCATGTAAAATGTGTAGTTGTCACCATTTCTACCCATGATGATATTGCCAACGTCTCCCTGGGTGCTGACATTTACCGTGCCATCCCCGCCAAGCGTGAATGTAGCCCTTGTGCTCAAATCAGACCATACAGCACCTTCGTTATTCAACTTATCTGACAGGGTATAGCGTCCCTTGCTTAGGGCATTTCTGATTTCTACCTTGTCAACAGTTTTGTCATACGAAAGATTATTACCAATCTTAAAACGTATGGCTGTAAGTGCATGATAAAAATCAAGATCTGTGCGTGGAGCTACATTACGTACAGCATAACGTACGTTGCCAGAACATGCAGTCATCAAATCCTTTTGGTTTTTTACCAACGGCTCCACCTCGAAATCAACGTATGGAGTTTTAGCATAACTCTCGGGTGACAGATGTATTTTTGATTCTGTTTTTGGTGACACAGCATAGAACCGTCCATACGGTTGTTCCCATGACCATGGGATCCATTTTACCAACTGCCCGTCGGGCTTAGTGTCTTCGCTATAAAACCAAGGACTGTTGCTAATAGTAGCCTCTGTAACACCACGGTATCCAATGGTACTGAAGTTTGTTAAATCCTCCAGCCTCGTGATATTGGCACGGGTTTTTTCATCGTTGTTAGTCTTCACAGGGTTGACACCAGCCACAGTTGTTTCTATAAAGTAGGCTTCATTACCGTCGCTACTGCGACCAACAATTTTTTGATCAACAATATCCTCCGGCTGCAGACCTTGCATGGAAAGCTCCTGAGTATAGGCTGCACGAGTCTTGGGCAAGCCCGTTTCATTAATTTGGGAGAGCGTATTATCTTGTGCCTCACTAACATTGTAAGACACATAAGCGCCAGTCCTTTTACCACTACTATCATTCTCTACAATGTCTTCTGCGCAAGAAGCCACCATAAAAGTGACCAATGCGAACACACCAACAAAGTAACAATAGCTGTATTTTTTTAATATGTTCATGTTGTTTTGCATTAAATTAAATGTTGCATAGAACTTACCTAATGACTATGGAAATAAAATCTAATGAATTCCATTGTAATAAGCTCCAAAAGGATCAGTGTCTTCATCATCTTCAGAAGGATCCACTACATTAACATTGCCTTTATTTGGTTCTTTGCCATCGCCACCAGGACGCACAGGAGGACTACCTGCTAAAATAAAAGCACCCTGCTTTAGTTCTATAATTGTTATCTGGGGTGCTATGTACGCCAATGTTCTTTTAATTTTCATTAAATTTCTTGTTTATTTATAGCTTTTGCAAATTTACTAAATATTGTAACAAACTAACATATATTTATTGTTTCTTATACTAATTTAACCATTGGGTTTCATTTACGTAACTACTCAGCAATACTTCGTTAATTCCAATATAATAGTTTGAAAATGAGAGAGTTGATTAACTTAATATAACTAATAGAATTTGGTCAAGTGGCTGATTATCAGTAACTTTATAGTAGCGAAAACATAAAGCAAATGACATCAGAACCACTCGACCAGTATACAGAAATCTGCAGAGATGCCATCAAAGGCTTATCTGCAAAATTAGGCAAAACTTTTGAGAATCTACTCTTGGAAATACTCTTATTGTACATGGCGATACAAAGAAAGATAATTTTCACTCAAATGGAGCGTTACGGCATCCATTGCGAGCAGACCTACAGAAAGAATTTCAACCTCAGCCGGGCTAAGTGCATCAACTGGGTTAAGTTCAACCTCTCCCTTTCCCGGCGTTATCTGAACATGGACGGGCTGCTGGCTATAGCCATAGATCCGAACTACATCAGTAAGTCAGGCAAGAAGCCTCCGCATGTTGGTACTTTCTGGTCCGGCTGTGCAGGTTCCATGAAACACAGACTTGAAATCATGGGACTTGCCCTTGTCGATGTCTACGCCAACAACTGCATGATGCTTCGTGCCCATCAAACCCCTTCTACAGGAGAGTTGGAACTGCGTAGCATGACTCTTGTGTAGCATTACATTGCCGTCATCAAACGCTACAGGAAAGAATTGTTGAAGGTCACCGATATTGTTGTCGCTGATGCTTTCTTCTCTATCCGTCCGTTTGTGGAGGGAATCAAGGAGCAAGGCTTTCATCTTGTCAGCCGTTTCTGAGATACGGCGAGCCTATATTATGTGTACACGGGACCTCGTTCCAATAAGCCCGGGCGTCCCAAAACACTTGACGGGAAAATCAATTACAAGAAACTCGACCTCACGCGTATGGCGAAGATGCATATCGAAGGACTTGAAGGCACAGCCTACACACTCATCGCCTACTCAAAGACACTGAAGCAGAAAGTGCGTCTTGTCATTTGGGTGATGCCGAACAGCAAGCACAAGCTTTTCTTCTCCACAAAGACATCCATGTCGGGTGAAGAAGTATTGCGCACATACCGCTCAAGATTCCAAATCGAGTTTTGCTTCCGTGATGCCAAGCAGTATACCGGACTCGCGCATTGCCAGGCAAGGAACAAGAATCAGCTGGACTTCTCCTACAACGCATCATTTGCATCACAGTATGTGGCAAAGGTGATGATGAAGGAAAACGGGCTACCGTATTCCATAGCTTCTTTCAAGGAGCTCATGGCGAGCACATACATTGCAAAATTAATTTTCGACAGGTGTCGGAGCATACCGAACCGAAAGTTTATTAGTCATACTATCAAAGAACTCTTTGGCTGGCATAGGAAAGCTGCGTAGCCATTATCTCAAATTTTAACGAACTATTGATGTAAGAAAAATCTCCTTTAATACAGTATTGAATATTAAAACTTAAATATAAACCATTATCTAATCAAAACAAGGAATCTTGTGATGCTTTCTATTTGTAACTACAATCCAAGCACCCTATAGAGTAAAAATGCTTGTATCACCGGTAGATAAAGGGAGTGCAGGCTTTCAATTCATTTTTAGCGGACAGCAATAAAACTTTTTACTGTCAAATAGTTAATCCAGTGCAAAATTACTACTTTTATCACTATTATTATCATTAGTTTTATGAAACATGTAATAATATTCATTATTAACTGCTAAAGTGTACAAAGCATCAACCTCCCTCTCTAATACTCTTTACCTCTATACCTTTTCCCATCCATATGGCTTATTTCAAGTTTTATAAAACAAAAGTGATTGTTAAAGTTAAAGCACAAAAAAGGTCGTAGGCTATGAACCTACGACCTTTCTGTATAGAGTTTAATATTTACTTAAGCTTCTTGTTCTGCGAAATCGAGCACATTGCGACGGTTAGCCTGCATGCGTTCAAATTCCTCTTTAGAGCCAACGATGAGCTTATCCCACTGACGCAAACCGGTACCGGCAGGAATCAAGTGACCACAGATAACGTTCTCCTTCATACCTTCCAAACGGTCTACACGACCACGGATAGCAGACTCGTTGAGAACCTTGGTGGTTTCTTGGAACGATGCTGCACTCATGAAGCTCTTGGTAGCCAATGCTGCGCGAGTAATACCTTGAAGCATCTGAGTAGATGTGGCAGCAACGGCATCGCGGACCTGTACAAGTTTCAAGTCGCGGCGCTTCAAAGACGAGTTCTCATCGCGCAACTTACGAGCTGAAACTATTTGACCCGGCTTGAGCGTTTCAGAGTCTCCGGCATCGACAACAACTTTCTTACCCCAGATACGATCGTTCTCTTCTGCGAAGTCGAGCTTATCTACCATCTCCTGCTCAAGGAATGTAGTATCGCCCGGATCATCAATATGAACCTTACGCATCATCTGACGAACGATAATCTCGAAGTGCTTATCGTTAATCTTCACACCTTGCAGACGGTAAACGTCTTGTACTTCATTGACGATATATTCTTGAACAGCGGTTGGACCCTTGATAGCCAAGATGTCACTTGGTGTGATAACACCATCAGAAAGCGGTGTTCCGGCACGTACGGCATCATGTTCCTGTACCAAGATCTGCTTAGACAGAGACACTAGATACTTCTTCTGATCACCGGTCTTCGATGTAACAATAATCTCACGGTTACCACGCTTCACCTTCCCCATCGTCACCTCACCGTCAATTTCTGAAACCACAGCAGGATTAGAAGGATTACGAGCTTCAAACAACTCAGTAACACGAGGAAGACCACCGGTAATGTCACCGGCACCACCAACGGCACGAGGAATCTTCACCAGCGTCTCACCAGTCTTGATAGCTTGGCCGTCTTCTACAACGACGTGACCACCTACAGGTAAGTTGTATGTACCAAGCACCTCGCCCTTGCTATTCAAAATATCGCAGGTAGGCACCATCGTCTTATCCTTAGAATCGGTGATAATCTTCTCGGTAAGTCCAGTTGTTTCGTCGGTTTCTGCGTGGTAAGTTCTTCCTTCAACAACATCGTTGAACTTCAATGTACCAGCATATTCGGAAACGATAACAGCGTTGAACGGGTCCCATTTAGCAACAACGTCGCCCTTCTTCACCGTATCACCGGTCTTATTGTACAATATAGAACCGTAAGGAACGTTCAATGTACCAAGTACGATATTTGTATTAGGATCTACGAAACGGACTTCGGCCAAACGACTTACTACCATCTGACACTTCACATCGCTATCGCTTTCTTCTACGAACGGTACTGTACGAAGCTCATCGAACTCAAGTTTACTATTGTTCTTAGCTACAATACTAGCATTAGCTGCAGCATTACCAGCCACACCACCGGCGTGGAACGTACGAAGAGTAAGCTGTGTACCCGGTTCACCAATAGCCTGTGCAGCAATGACACCGACAGCCTCACCAAGTTGAACCATGCGTGCGGTAGCTAAGTTACGACCGTAACACTTCATACAAACACCATGTTTGCTCTCACAAGTGAGCACCGAGCGAATCTCAACACTCTCAATAGGAGAGTTCTCAATTGCCTGTGCCTTATCTTCTGTGATTTCCTCACCGGCATGAACAATCAGCTCACCGGTAGTAGGTTCAAGAATATCGTGAACAGATACACGACCCAAAATGCGCTCATACAAGGTAGAGATGACCTCATCACCATTCTTCAATGCAGTACAAACAAGTCCGCGCAAGGTTCCACAGTCTTCCTCAGAGATGATAACATCGTGAGAGACGTCAACCAAACGACGTGTCAAGTATCCGGCATCGGCCGTCTTCATAGCAGTATCGGCCAAACCCTTACGAGCACCGTGAGAAGAAATGAAGTACTCCAACACCGACATACCTTCCTTGAAGTTAGACAGAATTGGGTTTTCAATAATCTGTGCGCCCTCAGCACCAGCCTTTTGAGGCTTAGCCATCAAACCACGCATACCTGAAAGCTGCTTAATCTGATCCTTAGAACCACGGGCTCCTGAATCCAACATCATGAATACAGCATTGAAACCTTGATCGGCTTCGGTCATCTCCTTCATCAAGATGTTGCCCAAGTCGTTGTTTACATGAGTCCATGCATCGATTACCTGATTGTAACGCTCGGTATCGGTGATAAAACCCATTTCATAGTTGGTCTTGATTTGGTCGACTTCGCTCTGACCACGAGCAACAATAGCTTTCTTCTCTTCCGGAATGATGATATCATCAAGGTTGAACGAAAGACCTGCTACATAAGACATATGGTAACCGAGGTTTTTGATACCATCGAGGAACTCGCATGCACGAGCCATACCCACAGCCTTGATTACATCGGCAATGATACCACGCAAGGTCTTCTTAGAAATAATATCATTGAAATAGCCAATCTCTTCGGGAATAATCTGGTTGACAACCACACGTCCGACAGAAGTCTCTACCATACGAGGCTCCAACTGACCATTGACCAAATCCTTAACAACGACCTTTACAGGAGCATGAAGATCGCACTTCTTTTCGTTATAAGCAACAAGTGCTTCTTCCGGTCCGTAGAATGTAAGACCTTCGCCCTTAGCGCCCGGACGCAACTTGGTAATATAATACAAACCAAGCACCATGTCCTGAGAAGGTACGGTGATAGGAGCTCCATTGGCTGGATTCAAAATGTTATGGCTTTGTAACATCAACACCTGAGTTTCGAGAATAGCCTCGTTGCTCAATGGGAGGTGAACAGCCATTTGGTCACCATCGAAGTCGGCATTGAACGCCGTACATGCCAATGGATGCAACTGAATAGCCTTACCTTCAATCAGTTTAGGCTGGAATGCCTGAATACCGAGACGGTGAAGTGTTGGGGCACGGTTCAACATCACAGGATGTCCCTTCATCACATTCTCAAGAATATCCCAGATAACCGGCTCACGGCGGTCGACAATCTTCTTAGCACTCTTAACCGTCTTCACGATACCGCGCTCTATGAGCTTACGGATAATGAACGGTTTGTATAGCTCAGCAGCCATCAACTTGGGAAGACCGCACTCACCCATCTTCAACTCAGGACCAACAACGATTACCGAACGGGCAGAATAGTCTACACGCTTACCGAGAAGGTTTTGACGGAAACGTCCTTGTTTACCCTTCAATGAATCAGAAAGCGACTTCAATGGACGATTGCTTTCGCTCTTAACGGCAGAAGCCTTACGAGAGTTGTCGAACAAACTATCGACAGCCTCTTGCAACATACGTTTCTCGTTGCGAAGAATTACTTCAGGAGCTTTAATCTCCATCAATCTCTTCAAACGATTGTTACGAATGATAACACGACGATAAAGATCGTTGAGATCGGAGGTAGCAAAGCGGCCACCATCCAAAGGAACCAACGGACGAAGTTCTGGCGGAATGACAGGGATAATCTTCATGATCATCCATTCAGGATGATTCACATCCTTTGATGCACGGAATGCCTCTACAACCTGTAGGCGCTTCAATGCTTCAGTCTTACGCTGCTGACTTGAATCGTTGTTAGCACGGTCACGAAGTTCATAAGAGAGGCTATCGAGGTCTAGATCACCCAGCAGGTCGTAAACAGCCTCTGCACCCATCTTAGCGATGAACTTATTAGGATCGCTATCATCAAGATACTCATTATTGGAATCTATCTGATTATCTAAGATATCCAAATACTCTTCCTCTGAGAGAAGATCCATCTTGTGAGAACCGTTGACTTCGTTACCATCAGCATCAGTACGGCCTTCCATGGCCCCCGGCTTGATAACGATATACTTCTCATAATAAATAACGGTATCGAGTTTCTTGGTAGGCATGCCTAACAAATACCCAATCTTATTAGGAAGAGAACGGAAATACCAAATATGAGCAACAGGGACTACAAGTTCGATATGTCCACTACGCTCACGACGAACCTTCTTCTCTGTAACTTCTACACCACATCGGTCGCAGACAATACCCTTATAACGGATACGCTTATACTTACCACAGGCACATTCATAATCGCGGGTAGGACCAAAGATACGCTCGCAGAACAAGCCATCACGCTCTGGTTTATAGGTACGATAGTTGATGGTTTCGGGCTTGGTCACCTCACCATACGAGTTTTCCAGAATCTCCTCTGGAGAAGCCAAACCGATGGTTATCTTCGTGAAATTATTCTTAACTTTTGAATCTTTCTTAAAAGCCATATTTACTTTTGTCTTAATTGTGAATTTGAAACGGAGAACAAGGGAAGATGATTGGAACTCATCGTTCCCAGTTCTCAATTCTCACTCAGATTAGTCGAGCTTGATGCTTAATCCTAGACCACGCAGCTCGTGTAGCAATACGTTGAGTGACTCCGGAATACCCGGTGTAGGCATGGGGTCGCCCTTAACGATTGCCTCATAAGCTTTGCTACGACCGACAGTATCATCAGACTTGATAGTCAAAACTTCCTGTAATACGTGGCTAGCTCCAAAGGCCTCAAGAGCCCAAACTTCCATCTCTCCGAAACGCTGTCCACCAAACTGTGCTTTACCACCAAGTGGCTGCTGTGTAATCAAAGAGTACGGACCGATTGAACGAGCGTGCATCTTGTCTTCAACCATGTGACCCAACTTCAAGAAGTAAGTGATACCTACCGTTGCGGGCTGGTCGAACTGTTCACCAGTCTCACCATCATATAAATATGTAGAACACAAGCGAGGCAAACCGGCTTTATCTGTCCATTCAGACAAATCTTCAAGTTTAGCACCATCAAAGATAGGCGTTGCAAACTTCACACCCAATTTACGACCGGCAGCACCAAGGATAGCTTCAAAAATCTGTCCAAGGTTCATACGAGAAGGCACACCCATTGGGTTCAATACCAAGTCTACAGGACGTCCATCTTCCAAGAATGGCATATCTTCCATGCGAACCACCTTTGATACGATACCCTTATTACCGTGGCGACCAGCAAGTTTATCACCTACCTGAATCTTACGCTTCTTGGCAATATAGACTTTCGCCATCTGAAGGATACCAGAAGGTAACTCATCACCAATAGAGATAGCAAACTTCTTACGTTTCAGTTCTGCATCCATCAACTTATACTTGCGGATGTAGTTCATAATCAACTTCTGAATCATGCCATTAGCATGCTCATCATCAGTCCAGCCATTACTCTGAATACCATCATATTCAAGGTTCATCAATGTAGCAACAGTAAATTTACTGCCCTTAGTGATGATTTCTGCACCAGTATAGTCCTTGACACCTTGAGAAACATGATTCTCTGTCAGAGTCATCAGCTTGTCAACCAAGATTTCCTTCAGGTCATTATTCTTTGCCTCATACTCTTCATCAAGTTTTGCCATCAAAACCTTATCCTGTTTCTTAGACTCACGAGTTTTCACAGCACGAGAGAACAACTTCTTATCAATGACAACACCACTCAAAGATGGATTGGCCTTTAATGAAGAATCTTTCACATCACCGGCCTTATCACCAAAGATGGCACGGAGCAACTTCTCTTCAGGAGAAGGGTCGCTCTCACCCTTAGGTGAAATCTTACCAATCAGGATATCACCCGGTTCAATACGTGCACCAACACGTACTACACCGTTATCATCCAAATCTTTGGTAGCTTCCTCACTAATATTAGGAATATCGCTTGTAAATTCTTCCATACCACGTTTAGTCTCACGAACATCCAAAGAATATTCGTCTACGTGTACAGAAGTCAACACGTCATCGCGAACCATACGTTCAGAGATAACAACAGCATCCTCATAGTTATAACCCTTCCAAGGAATATAAGCCACAAGGAGGTTACGACCTAATGCCAACTCTCCATTTTCGGTAGCATAACCTTCGGTGAGAATATCTCCAGCTTTCACGCGCTGTCCCTTATTACAAATAGGACGGAGGTCTATGGTCATATTTTGGTTCGTACGACGGAACTTAGGAATACGATATTCCTTCAATGCAGGCTCAAAGCTTACATACTCTTCCTCTTCAGTACGATCATATAGGATTCGGATAGTTGTTGCATCAACATAGTCAATGACACCATCACCTTCGGCTGTTATCATGGTACGTGAATCTTCACACACCTGTTTTTCCAAGCCGGTACCTACGATCGGTGCATCATTATGAAGCAATGGCACAGCCTGTCTCATCATGTTACATCCCATCAAAGCACGGTGTCCGTCATCATGCTCCAAGAAAGGAATCAACGAAGCCGAAACAGAGGCAATCTGTTGAGGAGCTACGTCCACCAAGTCTACTTCATTAGGAGCTACCACTGGGTAATCAGCATCCTGACGGCACTTAACGGTATCTCTGATAAATTGTCCTTCCGTAGTCAACGGAGCATTTCCCTGACCAATAATCTTATCCTCTTCTTCTTCAGCTGTCAAATAAACAACATCTTTATTATCCATGTCTACCTTAGCATCTCTAACACGGCGATAAGGTGTAACTATGAAACCTAGATCATTAATTTTTGCATAGACACAAAGAGAAGAAATCAGACCAATGTTAGGTCCTTCTGGGCTTTCAATCGGGCAAAGACGACCATAGTGAGTATAGTGAACGTCACGAACTTCAAATCCGGCACGTTCACGAGACAAACCACCAGGACCAAGAGCCGAGAGACGACGCTTATGTGTGACCTCTGCCAATGGGTTGGTCTGGTCCATGAACTGGCTCAATGGATTAGTTCCAAAGAACGAGTTGATAACGCTCGAAATGGTTTTTGCATTGATAAGGTCTGTCGGAGTAAACACCTCATTGTCACGAACATTCATACGCTCGCGAATCGTGCGGCTCATACGAGCCAATCCAACAGCGAATTGATTACTCAACTGTTCACCAACAGTACGTACTCGACGATTGCTCAAGTGGTCAATATCGTCTACGGTAGCATTGGAATTTACCAGTTGAATCAAATATTTGATAATCTCGATGATATCATCTTTTGTCAATACACGGACATCAGAATCAGTCTCAAGACCTAATTTTTTATTAATACGGTAGCGGCCTACCTCTCCCAAATCATAACGCTTATCAGAGAAAAATAGGTTCTGGAATACTTCACGTGCACTAGCATCATCAGCAGGATCTGCATTACGCAACTGGCGATAGATGTAATTCACAGCCTCTTTTTCAGAGTTACTGGGATCTTTTGCCAGTGTATTGAAGATGATAGAATACTTATTAGCTGCTTCCGCATCCTTATGTAATAGCACAGAAGCCGTGCCGCTCTCCAAGATTTCATCGATATTGTCTTCGGTCAACTCGGTCTCACGCTCCATGATAACCTCATTGCGCTCAATAGATACAACTTCACCCGTATCTTCGTCTACGAAGTCCTCGTTCCAACTCTTAAGTACACGTGCAGCAAGACGACGACCTAAAGCCGCCTTCATATTTTTCTTGTTAACCTTTACTTCTTCAGCCAAATCGAAGATCTGGAGGACATCCTTATCCTTCTCAAATCCCATAGCACGAAGCAATGTCGTTACAGGCAATTTCTTCTTACGATCAATGTAAGCATACATCACATTGTTAATGTCTGTAGCAAACTCAATCCAAGAACCCTTAAACGGAATGATACGAGCACTGTACAATACGGTACCATTAGCATGTACACCCTGACCAAAGAATACACCGGGTGAACGATGCAACTGTGAAACAACAACACGTTCCGCACCGTTGATGACAAAAGTACCATTAGAAGTCATATAAGGAATTGTACCCAAGAACACATCTTGGATAAATGTACCGAAATCCTCATGATCAGGATCAGTACAATACAGCTTCATCTTAGCCTTCAAAGGTACACTATAAGTTAACCCACGCTCCAAACACTCATCTACACTATAACGGGGCGGGTCAATATAGTAATCCAAGAACTCAAGAACGAAATTGTTTCTAGTATCGGTAATAGGGAAGTTCTCTGCGAACACTCTATACAAACCGTCATTCTTACGTTCCTCAGGCGGAGTATCTAGCTGTAAGAAGTCCTTAAAAGACTTCAGCTGCACATCGAGAAAATCCGGATATGGAAGCGGATTATGCACGCTGGCAAAATTGACTCTGTTATCTACTACTTTTGTCATAAAATATTTATTAACCGACCTTATAAAGCCAAGAAATTTAACTTACAAGGCAAATTAGATGATAAAGACACAAAAAGGTTAGGACCCACCTACTTGGAAGATCCTAACCGTATTATAACCTTGTTGTAAACTGGATTACTTCAACTCTACCTTAGCACCAGCTTCCTCGATAGCCTTCTTCAGGTTCTCAGCCTCGTCCTTAGAAACGCTTTCCTTTACAGTAGCAGGAACTGCGTCTACAAGATCCTTAGCTTCCTTCAAACCAAGACCACAAGCTTCCTTCACAGCCTTAACAACTTGGAGCTTAGTAGCACCTACCTCTGTGAGAACAACGTCGAATGAGCTCTTCTCCTCAGCAGCTGCAGCAGCGCCACCAGCAGCTGGTCCAGCAGCTACAGCAACAGCTGCAGCAGCAGGTTCAATACCATACTCGTCCTTCAGGACTGTTGCCAACTCATTAACTTCCTTAACAGTAAGATTTACTAATTCTTCTGCAATAGCTTTTACGTCTGCCATTTTATTCTAAAATTTTAATTATTCTTGTTATTAATATTTATTTGCTTGACCTTATGATTGATTATTCAGGACGCTCGCCTAAAGTCTTGAGCACACCATGTATAGTGTTTGCGCCTGACTGAAGAGCTGAAACAACGTTCTTTGCGGGAGACTGTAGCAAAGCAACAATATCCGCGATGACTTCGTTCTTGCTCTTGATAGCCACCAACTGCTCTAGCTTGTCAGCACCTACAAAGATGCTTTCCTCAGCATAAGCAGCCTTCAAAGAGGGAATACCCTCTTTAGCATACTCTTTCAGCAACTTAGCAGGTACATTAGCGGTGTGCGTAAACATCACAGCTGTAGTACCTTTCAGTGTACCGTACATAGCTTCGAAATCAATATCGGAAGCCTCGAAAGCTTTGTGAAGAAGCTTATTCTTCACCATCACCATCTTGATTTCGTTCTTGAAGCACTTGCGACGAAGGTTGCTGGTAGCTTCCGCATTCAATCCCGCCAAATCAACGAGATAGAAATGAGGATACTCCTTCAACTTCTCTCCAAGTTCTACAACAATGGTATCTTTTACTTCTTTCTTCATTTTACAAAACTTTTAGAGTTATTCAACTGATTTAGGATCAATCTTGATACCCTTACTCATTGTGCTAGAAATAAAGATACTCTTCAGATATGTACCTTTGGCAGCAGCAGGTTTCAATTTGATAACGGTTGAGATAAATTCTTTTGCATTACCATAAATTTGCTCTGCAGTCATGCCAACCTTACCGATTGATGTATGGATGATACCAGACTTATCAACCTTAAAGTCTATCTTACCTGACTTGACATCCTTAACAGCCTTAGCAACGTCCATAGTTACAGTACCACTCTTTGGGTTAGGCATCAAACCACGAGGACCCAATACGCGTCCTAAAGGACCTACCTTACCCATACAAGAAGGCATCGTAATAATTACGTCAATATCAGTCCAACCACCCTTAATCTTCTCAATATAGTCATCAAGACCTACATAGTCAGCTCCAGCTTCTTTAGCAGCAGCCTCCTGATCAGGAGTACAAAGACAGAGTACACGTGTAACCTTACCAGTTCCATTAGGCAATGTGACAACGCCACGTACCATTTGGTTAGCTTTACGAGGGTCTACACCTAAGCGCACATCAACATCTACAGATGCCTCAAATTTGGTAGTAGTAATTTCCTTTACCAATTCTGCGGCTTCTTTCAAAGTATATGCCTTCCCTGCTTCAACCTTCTCAGCTACTGATTTCTGATTTTTTGTCAGTTTACTCATTTTCTTAATTGAAGTTATAAATTATTTACCAGGGAAGTCCCCTTTTACAGTGATACCCATACTTCTAGCTGTTCCGGCAACAAGCTTCATAGCAGACTCTATAGTAAAGCAGTTAAGATCGTTCATCTTATCTTCTGCGATTGCCTTTACCTGCTCCCATGTGACAGAAGCTACCTTCTGACGGTTAGGTTGAGCTGAACCGCTCTTTACTTTAGCCAACTCCTTCAACTGCACAGCAGCAGGAGGTGTCTTAATAACGAAGCTGAATGACTTGTCGGCATAGTAAGTAATAACAACAGGAAGAATCTTTCCTGCCTTATCCTGGGTACGGGCGTTGAATTCTTTGCAGAATCCCATAATATTGATACCCTTAGAACCCAATGCAGGTCCTACTGGTGGTGAGGGATTTGCAGCGCCACCCTTAATCTGTAATTTGATTAATCCAGCAACTTCTTTAGCCATTTCTTTGTTAATATTTAATTTTTGAATTTATAAAAGAAGACGCGTATTCGTAACAATAATTAGCCTTCTTTTTCTACTTGCATAAAACCGAGCTCTAACGGAGTCTTACGTCCGAAAATCTTGACCATCACCTTCAGTTTGCGCTTTTCGGCATTGACTTCTTCAATCACACCACTAAAGCCACTGAACGGACCATCCGTAACTTTCACTGTTTCATCCACAGAATAAGGGATATTTACCATATCCTCTATTTCCGTTTCTTCAGCAGTACCAAGCATACGATTGATGTCAGATTGTGGCACGGGAGAAGGATTATCCAAACCTCCGAGGAATCCTAAGCAATTAGGCATGAAGCGCAATGTATGCGCAACATCACCAACCAACTTAGCTTCAACGAAAACATAGCCAGGGAGAGAAATCTTCTCCTTGACTACCCTTTTACCATTACGCAAGGAAGCATGCTTCTCCAGAGGCAAAAGAATCTGGGATACATGCGTACTCAACAACTCGTTATGCTTCATTTCGGCCTCGATGTATTCTTTCAACTTAGCCTCTTTTCCACTCACGGCACGTAGTACATACCAGTTCATTCCTGTTTCAGACATTTTCCTTGAATAATTAATTTGGATAGATGACTCCCATCACAAACTTAAACACGCTGTCCATAGCGAACACCACAATTGCAATGACTAGGGAAGCAGATAATACAACCATTGCACTATGGGTCAATTCGGCACGTGTTGGCCATGTAGTTTTATGCACAAGCTCATCATAGCAAGCTTTGCAGTAATTCACTATCTTATTCATATTATCTTTAATTTGCACGGGTTGAAAGACTCGAACTCTCGACACCTGGTTTTGGAGACCAGTGCTCTACCAACTGAGCTAAACCCGTAGATAAAGTTCCCGTAACCGAAGTTGCGGGAACTTCCTATATTATCTTAATAAGATAGTATTCTTTATTAGAGAATATCAGTGATCTGACCTGAACCTACAGTACGTCCACCTTCGCGGATAGCGAAACGAAGACCCTTGTTCAATGCTACAGGGTAAATCAACTTAACCTCGATCTCTACGTTATCACCGGGCATTACCATTTCTACACCTTCTGGCAAAGTAATTTCACCGGTACAGTCCATGGTACGGAGGTAGAACTGAGGACGATATTTGTTTCCGAATGGAGTATGACGTCCACCTTCTTCTTTCTTCAATACGTAGATAGAAGCCTTGAAGTGATCGTGAGGAGTAATAGCGCCCGGATGAACAACTACCATACCACGCTTAACTTCTGCCTTATCAATACCGCGGAGCAACAGACCAACGTTATCACCAGCTTCACCCTCATCAAGGAGCTTGCGGAACATTTCAACGCCTGTTACAACAGACTTCTTGTCTTCACCAAGACCGAGCAACTGTACTTCGTCACTTACCTTAACCTTACCAGTTTCGATACGACCTGTAACTACAGTACCACGACCTGTGATTGAGAATACGTCCTCGATAGGCATCAAGAAAGGCTTATCCAAATCACGCTCTGGCTCAGCAATCCATTCGTCAACAGTATCCATCAATTTAACTACGCTGTCAACCCACTTTTCAACACCGTTCAAAGCACCAAGTGCAGAACCACGGACGATAGGAGTATCTTCTTCGTATTCGTATTGAGAAAGGATTTCCTGAACTTCCATTTCAACGAGCTCAAGCATTTCCTCATCGTCAACCATATCGCACTTATTCAAGAACACTACCAAGCGAGGTACGTTTACCTGACGAGCCAAAAGCACGTGCTCACGAGTCTGAGGCATAGGACCATCAGTAGCAGCAACTACCAAGATAGCACCGTCCATCTGAGCAGCACCAGTAACCATGTTCTTCACATAGTCTGCGTGACCCGGACAGTCTACGTGTGCATAGTGACGATTTGCTGTTTCGTATTCGATGTGTGAAGAGTTGATGGTAATACCACGCTCTTTTTCCTCAGGAGCGTTATCAATCTGATCAAAAGACTTAGCTTCCTCACCACCGAAACCCTTATCGTGAAGAGTCTTAGAAATGGCAGCAGTCAAAGTCGTCTTACCGTGGTCTACGTGACCAATAGTACCAATGTTAACATGCGGCTTGGTACGCTGGAATGTCTCTTTAGCCATAGCTTAATTGTTTATATTATTAATAAATGTTCAATTAAAGTATTGTTTTTCTTCGTCTAAAAAAATAGTTCGAAGCAGAGCTGTAACTGAGAGTTGAACTCAGGACCTCTTCCTTACCAAGGAAGTGCTCTACCACTGAGCTATTACAGCATTGGTTTAGAGCGGAAAACGGGGCTCAAACCCGCGACCCCCAGCTTGGAAGGCTAGTGCTCTATCAACTGAGCTATTTCCGCAAAACTTCAACTGAAGTGGGTAGTGATGGATTCGAACCACCGAAGTCGAAAGACAGCAGATTTACAGTCTGCCCCATTTGGCCACTCTGGTAACTACCCTTATTTTTTTGTTTCAACAACTCTCGGCACTCAACCTAAAGGTTTCATTCCTTGAGCCTCTTGTCGGATTCGAACCAACGACCCCGAGATTACAAATCACGTGCTCTGGCCAACTGAGCTAAAGAGGCAAATCCTTGCAGCCGCTCAGCGACTTAATTTAGGACGTGTTGTAAAACGGCTGCAAAGATACGACTTATTTCTAAATCGCCAAAACTTTTATGTGTTTTTTTTAATAATTGCGCATTTTTTCTTTGAACTTCGTCAATTGCACCTTCATTGAGTCCACCACTAAATCAACAGCTTCTTCAAATGAATCACACGTTTTCTCTGCAAAGAGCGTGTTTCCCGGCACCATTACTTCTAGACTGACTTCCTTGTTCAAGGCCGTTGCCGGCTTTGCGACTTTTAATTGCACCTCTACTTTCTGAATATCCTCGTAAGTTTTTTCCAACTTGGCGACTTTCTTTTCGATAAACGCCTGTAATTTCTCGGTAGCGTCAAAATGAATCGACTGAATCTTAATTTCCATAGTTCCCTCCATTTTTAAAGGTTACGCCCTAGGGTGGGCTTTAGAATATACGTGCTTCAACTGTTCAAACGTCGTATGAGTATATACTTCCGTTGTCGAAAGACTCTCATGTCCAAGCAGTTTTTTTACACTTTCCAAACCGGCCTCGTGATTCAACATCGACGTGGCAAAAGTATGGCGGAGTACATGAGGTGTTCGCTTTTTCAATGTACAAACCATCGAAAGATACTTTTTCACCTCATTTCGCACCTGAGGATGTGTCATTTTATCTCCATGACTAGATAAGAACAAACACTCCGACTTACATTCAACAGTTGCATCGCGCAGCTTCATATGATCCAAAAGAACATTACAAAGTTCATCACCAAAAGGAATGATACGATGTTTATTCCTCTTACCCGTCACTTTAATCTGTCTGTTCACGAAGTCAATGTCCTTATTTTCCAAGTTCACCAACTCCACCAAACGCACACCCGTCATGTAGAACATCATGATCATGCATCTTGCCCGCTGGCTCTCAAAACTTTCCTCCCAAACAGAAGAGTCATCGAGAAGCCTGTCCATTTCCGAATCTCTCAAAAATTGCGGAAGAGGTTTACTCTTCTTCGGACCTTTTACATTATAAGCAGGATCCTTTTCTACTAATTTATGAGAGAGGGCGAAACGATAAAAGGAACGCAACGCACTCAGCCTCCTATTGATAGAGACGGCATTGTTTCCTTTATCCATCATACTCTCCATCCATCCTCGAATGACATCGGAATCTATTCGCTCCCAAGAGAGTCGACCTTCCAAATTTTTGAAATACGCTTCAAAACCATAAAGATCATCTGCGTAGCTTTTCACTGTCAGTGGCGAACGATTCTGTTCACACTTCAAGTAGTCCAAAAATTTTTCTATCATCATCAAAACGTCCCTCACATCTTATATGTGTCGGTACGAATTTACAGAATTAAATTCAAACTACCAAATTTTTAACGAGTTTTATTCCTCGTTTGCACGCAACTTCTGTACGTAGATAGCGTGTTCCATCTTGAGACGCTTCAAAACAGAAGGCTTGTTGTACTGCTGACGAGCACGGAGCTCTTTTACAACACCTGTCTTTTCGAATTTTCTCTTGAACTTCTTGAGAGCTCTTTCGATGTTCTCGCCATCTTTTACTGGTACAATAATCATGTTTTTGATTTTAAAATTTAAATATTAAACATTTCACAGTGGCATTGTGCCACTAATTGCGGGTGCAAAATTACATCTTATTTTCCTTACTACCAAATATTTAGGAAAAAGTTTTCACACATACCAGTAGCCTAACAGAATTGACAGAATCAACCAGACAGTGCAAAATCACAATAGTTGTGTACATTCAGACTAGTGCAAGAGAGAAACCATCTTGCCTACAAACTCTTGGAATATCTTGACTTCGCGTATT
>NZ_KQ960672.1:0-9034 GCF_001553265.1 Prevotella sp. DNF00663
TAAATGCTTTTTTTATCCCGAACTCGCGTATATGAGAAAGAATAAAATCATAAATGGATTTTGCTACTTTTATGTAAAGAATAACACTATATATAAATAATTATTTAAGTATATGCCCTCAAGATTTTACTATAACAAAGAGCAAAAGGAAATGATTATTAAAGAACTGAAAGCGGGAGAGAATATCAAAAGTCTCGCTAAGAAGTTTTGTATTCCCTGTGTAATTATTGAAAATTGGCAACGGCAGAACGAATTAGATGGAATACTGGATATTTCTTATACTCAAAGCAACACACTGAAAAAGGATAATTTATATGCAACTATTCGCTCCAGGATAAGTTCTGTATACCAAACATCTTTCAAAAATAAGAAGTCTACAGTAGTTCTAGTGACAGGACTACTTTTTACGATTGCAATAGTTGTCTTATTCTACGATACCGCAGAATTTAAGTCTCAATCTAAAACGGATCATCTCTTAGGACCCAAGATAGACTCTCTCATCCAAAAGGGTATTAATATTGAGGGTAAAATAAACGAGCAGAATCAATTTCTTATACAACAGCATGCCTCATTCGTTACCAACTGTAAAGCACATATCCCCACAACATCCAAAGGAGATCAGCCAAAAGGTATACGGAATCAGAGAAAGTATGTTAAGTCCACAGATAAAAACGATCGCTGCTGTACATGTCATAAAGATACAATTTAATAGTTATGTTTGATTTCTATAATAATTCGTACACTTTTATTACTGGGTTATTTACCGTCATTTTCGGTATGGCTTTCCCACTTATTCTACAATGTATTCAAAGAATTGATGAAAAGTATAATTCGTCTGTTATATCACAGGAATTTGAGAATGAGGTTTCATTTAAGCTAATTAAATGGTTGCTTTACCCATACCTCTTTATTGTTTGTTTATCTCCATTGATTTTGGGCTATGTAAATGCTAAAACCAATCTATCCTATATCATCCATTGTTTTATGCTAATTTATATCTTGGTAATAGCAGTGCTAATGATATTGTTGTTTAACAAAATAATGGTTTATTACAATTTAAATTATTTGGTAGAAAGTTTACAGATAAAAAATCCTTCAAGAAAGGTTCTTGTATCATTTGATTTAGCAAGATATGCATCTCGAAAAGGCTATCAAGATACATACATAAAAGCAATGGCCAAAATAGCAGAGTGCATTATGCTAGAGCAAAGAAATACTGAAGAAGGAAGAGAAGTGATTTACTCTGAAAATGTGAGACGTGTACTAGTGGAAATCGGAAAAACAATAGGTGATTTTAAAAGTGAAGAGTATGGCTATAAATTCGATGAATTAATTGATGTTATATATGATAAAAGTAACAAAACTTATTTGTCAGATTCGACATACAAATTACTATGGTTTATGTTGAATAATGCAGCGATGAGAGGTGATAATGGGTGGATAAAAAACTATTGGACATGGACAACACAGTATTATAGCTACATATCTATGAGAGCGCAGAATAAACAGACAGAGGATTTTTATAAGTTTAATGTCATGCTTGGTGCCTTACTCGTTTTCAACAAAAGATACGAATGCTTGTATCATATTATGACTTTTACCCAAAGCCAACCAGCAAAATTCCCTTTAATCCCAGATACGCTTGGTAAAATTTTATCGTGTGCAGGGCAATTTGAATCAATGCTTGACAAACCACTAGAAGTATATGGTAAATATACAATACAAGGATTAGATCATGGAATTAATAATGATGATGCTATTATCTCAGAGGCTTATAAATATCTTGCACTACTTATTATTCGTATATGGTCATATAAAGACTATAACTATACATATAGTAATCCTCTTACTATACCGCAAGCAGATTATTATAATGCTGATATAAATGAGAAACGAATATTTATTTTAGAAAGGTTAAAAAAATATACTATTGAATGGCTAGACTCTGATGTATTCACATATATTCGTCTTAATAACATTCCTGCGATTGATGATGTTAAAAAGATACTTGACGATTGTGCGAATGAATGTAAGAAGATGAATCAAGAAATAGATGGAAGAAAAGGCTACGATGATCAGAAACTAAAGCACATAACTGATGAAGCAATAAGAGTAAACTATGAAAACTATATAACAATACCAAGCCAAACAGACTTACCCCCCAAGGAATCTTTATGCATTGATAAATTTATACAAGCATGCAATAGTGTTGAAAGGAGGTTCTTACAAAAAGGAAGAGCTGTGGAGTGTGGAGGAATTGGAAATTTTCTAGCAGAGGACTTATATCTCAAATACAAACAAGTATACATAGAGATTGTCAGACAATCATTTAATATGTCGACTAAGAACATTAATCGAAATAAACTTCAAGAATATTTAGATAGATTATCTCTGACACAAGAGCATGTGATTATAAAATTGACAAGTGGTTTAAAAATATCAACGGGTGCATTAGAATACGATTTAGGAAGATTGTACTGTGATGAGTTTATAATCATCTGTGAAAAAAAATATTTACCATCCTTGGACTTTATCGAAATTCAGGAGCAAAGAAATTTTCAAATAATAGATGAATACAATTATCTATATTTCTGTGTTGAAGAACATCCGGATATATTCATGTTATATTTAGGTCAGACGATGAGGGTTATAAGAGATAAAGAAAAAAGAACAGCAAGAATGATTAAGATAACATAACTGTTCTACCATACAAAAGATACAATACCATTCTTGAAACTTTATAGATTTCAATGACAACATCCAAGATGTTTGCTAATCAATACTACTCAAATTGAGGAAACATTTTTGTACCACACAAATGTAAGTCATTGATAATCAGCGTAGGATATATTTGAGGAAGTGAAATAATCTCTCAGGAAATGTAACGATAGAATATAAAAAACTATAAGTGAATGGCAGCAATGTAATAGAGATATTATGTTGCTGCTATTTTCGTATTATAAATTAAGAATGTATAGACTATCAAATTATTATTATAGTCTTAATTATGTGTGCAACTATTATGAAATATACGCTATATATTTTGACACCCAAAGCATGCTATAGATGAAAGTGCTATGTATATTCAAAATCGAATTACGAAGAACTTGATAAAGTATAGCTGGGTGCGGATGAGGAAAAGAGACAACAGAAACATAATTTCTTCAACCAATGATATTATATCAAATACTATGAGGGTGCTGTTTTAGTCTGTGCCTGTAATATCCAAAAACAAAAAGTTAGATCTAAAGTTTTGATACGAATTACATGATGACAGAATCAGGAAAGGATTGCTTATTTATCATAGATAAAAATGTTCGAAGCAGCTTGGTCCTTACGTCCGCCGTCTTAATTCTCAACTCGCCATCTCGTGGTCAAGTCTTGTCATACGGTTGGATAGTGGTGTCCTTGCTGCCTCTTCGGATTAATACTAACACCCGCTGGTTAATTCAGGCTTAACGGTATTCCTATCATCCGCGAGAATGTTCCGCTCGATTATGCCGGCTGTTAGTACTTCACTACAAAGATAAATAATTATTCTATACATTGCGTCAAAAAACAAATATTTTTCGATAATGACATTAAAAGAATTGGAATGGTAGAGTCAACTAGCAAATACAAAATTAGCATAGTTAACTCTACTCCAACCAAAAGGACTGGAACTAAAGGTATATTGGCGTATATTAAATAGAAATATATTGGACAATTAGTTAGGATTCAGGTTAGTAGCACTTAGGTATAAATATAAAAAAGAGGAAATGATTTGCTCATCTTTCCTCCATATATGAGAATCAAAAAAAAGCCCCTCCGAAGAGGAGCTACAGGAAAATATCCTTCGGCATATAGCCTTATTGTGATAAGATGTAGAAATCTTTCTGTTGCAAATATAGATTATTTATTTTGAAGTTACAAATATTTTGTATAATTTTATTGCATTAATTTAATAAAACATGAAAAAGCGCATATTAGGATTGGATTCCGGTACCAATAGCCTAGGTTGGGCTGTGGTTGATAGAGATGAGAACAATCAATATTCACTAATTAAATATGGTGATCTGATTTTCGAAGAGGGAGTAAAAATCGAGAAAGGTGTTGAATCATCAAAAGCTGCAGAGAGGACCAGCCACCGAGCTCTGCGAAAGCTATACTTTAGACGGAGACTACGTAAGATAGAAGTATTAAAAGTTCTAGTGAAATATAACTTATGTCCTCAAGTCTCTGAAGAAGAACTACATTTATGGCATACGCGAAAACTATATCCCCAAAACAAAGATTTATTACAATGGCAACGTACTGACGAAAAGGCGGGGAAGAACCCTTACATATACAGGTATCGCTGTTTACATGAAGAGCTTGACATGTCAGTATCTGCAAATCGCATGACTGTAGGTAGAGCCATGTATCATCTTGCACAACGAAGAGGCTTTTTAAGTAATAGGTTAGATAATGAAGAAGATGAAAATCAAATAGGTGCTGTAAAATGCGGTATTTCTAATTTAACAGAAGAAATACAATCTTCAGGATGTAAGTATTTAGGAGAGTACTTCTATAAACTTTATAATGAACATGGCAATACGGTGAGACTTAGGACTAGATATACAAGTCGTGAATTTCACTATAAAAAAGAATTTTATGCAATATGCGAAAAACAAAAGCTAGATAAAAAACTAATCGAAGAATTAGCAAGCGCGTTGTATTTTCAGCGTCCGCTGAAATCACAACGCCATACTGTTGGAAGATGTACATTCGAGCCTAATAAACCAAGATGTGCAGATTCTCATCCTGCATATGAAGAATTCCGTATGCTGAGTTTTATAAATACAATTAAGGTGCAAGGGCCTTATGATACAGAACTTCGTGTACTAAATACAGAGGAACGAGACTCCATTACTAAATTGTTTTGCAGAAAATCTAAACCCAACTTTGACTTTGAGGATATTGCCAAAGAACTAGCGGGCAGAAATAACTATTGCTATATAGGCGATGTTGTTGATAAAGCTTATAAGTTTAATTATCGGATGTCACAAGGTGTTTCAGGATGCCCAACGACGACTTACTTGATAAACGTATTTGGTCAAGACTGGCAAACGGGTATAGCAGAATCATATCAAGCCATTGACACAAAATTGGGACAGAAGTCTGTAGATGCAATGATTGATGATGTTTGGAATGTATTGTACTCATTCTCATCAAAAGATAAATTACGAGACTTTGGACGTAAAAAATTACAATTAGGAGATAAAGAAGCAGACACTTTTGCAAATATCAAATTGACTCATAAGTTTGCATCGCTTAGTTTAAAAGCTATTCGTAAGATAAATATATTTTTGCGTATGGGTCTAGTCTATTCCCATGCAGTAACCTTAGCTAATATTCCTACTATAGTAGGAACTGATATATGGCAAAGAAAACGTAATTTTATATTGGCTGAACTTCT
This sequence comes from Prevotella sp. DNF00663, assembly GCF_001553265.1. Classification (GTDB taxonomy): domain Bacteria; phylum Bacteroidota; class Bacteroidia; order Bacteroidales; family Bacteroidaceae; genus Prevotella. The sequence continues at coordinate 5,438 of NZ_KQ960672.1, forward strand.
ACCTCTCATAGAAAATTTTAATCCCAAGGAGACAAAATTACAAGAAACTCTGGATTTCTGTGTGAAAGACTTTCTACAAAATAATTTTGAATTAAAAAATGGAGCTGTAGATAAGCTCTATCATCCTTCGATGATAGAGGCCTATCCGGATGCAGGATTGAATAGCAACGGTATATTACAACTCGGTTCACCACGTACTAACGCCATACGGAATCCTATGGCTATGCGTTCACTACATGAGATAAGAAAGGTTATAAACCAGTTATTGAAAGATAAAATCATAAATCAAGATACAGAAATACATGTCGAATACGCTCGCGAACTAAATGATGCAAACAAACGAAAAGCAATATCTATTTGGCAGAAATCACAAGAGAAATTACATAAGAAATATGTAGAGGAGATAACAAATCTATACAAGGAAGAAACCGGAAAAGCAATAGTACCAACAGATACAGATATTCTGAAATTCAAATTATGGGAAGAACAAAATCATATTTGTTTGTACACAGGACAGCAAATAGGCATTGCTGAATTTCTTGGAGCTACCCCCAAATATGATATAGAACATACTATACCACAGAGTGTGGGTGGAGATAGTACTGACATGAATCTGACATTATGTGACAGCAGATTCAATCGCGAGATTAAAAAAGCTCAATTACCAACACAACTGGGTAATCACGCAGACATATTAGTACGAATAGCTGGTTGGAAAAACAGCTACGAGAAATTATCCAAAGACATAGATCGTATTCGTACTCATTCCGGAATGGCTAAAGACATAAAAGACAGGCTAATTCAAAAAAGGCACTTATTAAAATTAGAACGTGACTACTGGCGTGGGAAATATGAACGATTCACAATGAATGAGATTCCAGAGGGATTCAGTCGCAGGCAGGGTGTAGGTATTGGACTCATTTCTAAATATGCGGGACTATATTTAAAATCATTATTCCATGATAAGAATGAACGTAACAAAGGTCATGTATTTGTTGTAAAAGGGACTACAACTGCTGAATTTAGGAAAATGTGGGGATTGCAAAATGAGTATGAGAAGAAATCACGCAATAACCATGTACATCATTGCATCGATGCTATTACAATAGCCTGCATCGGCAAACATGAATATGCTCAAATGGCACAATACTATCACGACGAAGCTGAATATCTATATCATCACGGAATAAAGCCCATATTCCCCAAACCATGGAAGACATTCACGGAAGACTTATTAGATTTGGAGCATAGCTTATTCGTAGTACACCATAGCCCAAACAATATGGCTAAACAGGCACGAAAGAGAATTATAACATCTACAGGACAACATTGGGCACAAGGAGATTCTGCTCACGGAAGTCTACACAATGATACATATTATGGAGCCATTGAACGAGATGGCGAAATCAAATATGTAGTAAGAAGAGCTGTATCATCCTTTGAGCAAATGAGCGATGTTGATAGTATCGTCGATGATGTTGTTAAAGAGACAGTACGGAAAGCATTAGAGGGAAAGAATTTTAAGGAAGCTGTCAATGCTCCTATTTATATGAATAAAGAAAAAGGTGTATTGATTAAGAAAGTTAGGTGCTATGCAAAATCTATCAAGAAGCCTATAGATATTCGTACACATCGCGATAGTTCTAGTAAAGAGTACAAACGGAAATTCCATGTATCTAATGACATTAATTACCTGATTGCCATCTATGAAGGAACTGTAAAAGGAAAGGTTAAGCGAGATTTCGAAGTCGTAAAGAATATTGAAGCTGCTAATTTCTTTAAACGTAGCCAAGATAGAAGAGATTATCCTACCATCGTACCCGAAAAGAGTATTAAACATGGCTTCCCATTGAAAACAACATTAACAAATGGGACAATGGTTATTCTGTACGAAGAGAACAAAGAAGAAATAGATTTCACAAAAAAAGAAGATATTTGTCGGAGGTTATACAAACTTGTAGGAATGAGCTCCATGATTGTATCTGGTTGTGAATATGGCGTCTTATCATTGAGACATCATCAAGAAGCACGACCTTCTAAGGATATAAAATCAAAAAATGGAGCTTTTAAGAATGGTGAAGCTCTTCGTCCAGCAATTACTATGCTTCACACCCAATTTAATGCTTTGGTAGAAAACATAGACTTCAATATTGATGTAACGGGAAATATAGAATTAATATAACGCATAATATGCTGAAACGTAGTTTGGTTTTTACATCTCCTGCCATGCTTTCTATGAAAGATAGACAGTTAGTTATTTCTTTGAAGGAACACCCTGATGAGCTACATACTGTTCCTATAGAAGATTTAGGGTTTATAATGGTAGAACATCCACAAGTGATATTGACCGTACCACTAATGAATTTTTTATCAGAAAACAACGTATCATTAGTCTTTTGTAATAGTAAAGGTATGCCATGTTCAATGCTATTAAACTTAGATACAAATACAACACAAGGAGAAACCATACGAAACCAAATGAATGCTGGAGAGGTCTTGAAAAAGAATGTTTGGAAACAGATTGTAGAAGCAAAGATCCGTAATCAATCGTTACTATTAAATAAAGTCGGCAAACGAGGTGAGCTACTAAAACCTTTGTTTATGAACGTAAAATCTGGCGATGCCGATAATAGAGAAGGGATTGCTGCAAAAGTTTATTGGTCAGAATTATTTGGCAAGGACTTTCTACGCGATAGAAATATGCCCAGTATTAACAGTCTATTAAATTATGGATATACTATACTGCGATCGGCTGTAGCCCGCTCCTTGATGTCATCAGGCTTATTCCCAGCGATTGGACTCTTTCATAGAAATCGAAACAATGCTTTTCCATTAGCTGATGATCTGATGGAACCATATCGTCCCTTTGTTGATGAAATAGTTTATAATCTCTATTGTGAAGGAAAAGAGGAGTTGAATAAAGAAACCAAAGCAGAACTAATTAGACTATTATACTATGATACTTATTTTAAGAAAGTAACACGTCCGCTTTCAGTTGGTCTCTCTTTGACAATGGCATCATTGGTAAGATGTTATGCCAAAACAAGTAATAAATTGATATTACCAGAAATAAGATGAGTGAAATCCGACTAAATTGTTATCATATTATGTGGTTGTTTGTGATGTTTGATCTACCAACTTTAACAGCTAAAGAACGTAAAAATCATACTCGATTCAGGAAAGAACTTGAGAAAGATGGATTTACCATGTATCAGTATAGTGTGTATATTCGATATTGTGGTTCTCTTGAAAGCGCAAATGTACATATCAAACGTGTAAAAACATTCACGCCAACACAAGGTCATGTTAGTATTTTGACTATCACGGATAGACAATATGCCAGAATTATCAATATTTGGGGAGAAATTAAAACAAAAACAGAGAAAGCTCCTATGCAATTGGAATTTTTTTAGTATTTTTGCTATATCTACATAAGAGACGACCACTTCATATACTCTAATCCTATCATATCTCATTGATTTATAAGGATATAAGACATATACGTTGTGGTTTGATGTAGAATAAAGATATAAGACAACAATATGGTACGCACCAATCACAGTCACGAGTTGTGGTTTGATGTAGAATAAAGATATA
>NZ_KQ960672.1:9134-9355 GCF_001553265.1 Prevotella sp. DNF00663
GGTTTGATGTAGAATAAAGATATAAGACAACTTAAGATTATACTTTTTAGTAAGCAAATCTGTTGTGGTTTGATGTAGAATAAAGATATAAGACAACTGCAATTGTAAATTTATAAATAATCATGTGTTGTGGTTTGATGTAGAATAAAGATATAAGACAACTAGGTTGGTCGTTCTCATCAAGAGCAGGAGTTGTGGTTTGATGTAGAATAAAGATATAA
>NZ_KQ960672.1:9455-23695 GCF_001553265.1 Prevotella sp. DNF00663
GGTTTGATGTAGAATAAAGATATAAGACAACCGTATTCACGGAAGAGGAATACATTACACGTTGTGGTTTGATGTAGAATAAAGATATAAGACAACTAGGTTGTTTGAACGAAGAAGTATCCTGTTGTTGTGGTTTGATGTAGAATAAAGATATAAGACAACTAAAGGCGAGATTAATCAAACTAGTAGTGAGTTGTGGTTTGATGTAGAATAAAGATATAAGACAACACTCGAACCCGAATGCCTGCCTATTAGGTAGTTGTGGTTTGATGTAGAATAAAGATATAAGACAACGGACTTGGTGCGGGCGTTACGACCTTGAAGTTGTGGTTTGATGTAGAATAAAGATATAAGACAACGAAACAGGCTGATTAATGCGCCTGTTTTCCTCTTAAAAAGAATTATGTCACTTACGGCTCTGTTGATGAAGAGAGTGGCAGATATTGTGTAGAGCTGGAATTTTACAGCCTTCACGATGGCGACCAGATTGTTTCACTCTGGTTCGACAAAGAAAACCCTAACGAAACATTTGCTGAAGCATTGAGCGATTATTATGAAGACTTTGATGTGGATGAGTATGTGGGTATGTGGCTCGACGCTAAAAAAGAACGTCCTTCTGTGTGCAACTTGTCAGCACGTCAGTTAGTAGAAGATGGTGAAGATGTGGATAAGTTTCTTGGAAAGTTGAGCGATGAAATAGACAAAAGCCTTCGCAACGTACCAACTGAAACAGCCGTTAAGCGTCTTCTGTTTGCAATACAGCGCGGTGTGGTGAATGCTACTCGCATAATGCAAAGAGGCTCTTTCTGGTGCGATAGATGCACTGTTATGCCAGTCTTTTGTTCTTATGGTCAAATTGGATATACTTTCAATTTCGACTGGTGCGACCAGACAATAGAATGGGATTACGAATTAGGGAAAGTAACACTAAACGGTGTTCAACGATAAAACAAAGATATAATGAAAACATCAAATAAATTACATTCCTTCCTGCTCAGTCAGCAGGAAGGGCAAACACTCCTCACTGCAAAGGATTATCCCTGGAGTGTATTGCAGGTGATACCGACCACTCCTGATAAGTTCAACCAGGTAGTGGAAAAGCTCAAGGAGCGCGGCATGGTAGCCACTCACGACACCGATCGCACATTTTGTATCATACACCTCGCTTCGGGCGACCATGACGGCCAACATCCAGAGCGACACATCAATGTCACTCAGAGTAACTATGAGCAGATAATAGAGGATCTGAAGGACGTGATGGCTCAGGCTGCTGTGTGGTATAAAACGAATGTATTATAGACCATTCAAAGAATAGGAATTTATGGAACATGATATGATATTAATACGAGAACTTTACGACTTAATTTGTAAAAGTCAGTACAAAAGTGTGTTACTTTTCACTGAGGTGAAATCTTACTAAAGTTTTTTACCTTACAAGAAATTCCAAAGCGTAAATCCGAGTTGTGGTTTGATGTAGAATAAAGATATAAAAGAACGAGGATACAAAACAATTATTTCACATTAATTTTGTCGATAATATACGAGTTTAACGCTAACTATATACCCTTTATCCCTTATTTTCATTACCTTTGTAGCTGAAATACTGCACTCGACAATTTGAAAAAAGGTTTTCATTGTGTTCGTGTGCACCATATTTCCGCCAATAAACAACAACTAAACACATTTAACTATGGAAGTAGGAAATAAGGCACCCGAAGTATTGGGACGCGACGAAAAAGGTAACGAGATTAAATTGAGCGACTTCAAAGGACAAAAGCTGGTATTATATTTCTATCCAAAGGACAGTACATCGGGTTGCACTACAGAGGCTTGCAATCTACGCGACAACTACTCCGAACTTCGCAAAGCTGGCTATGCAGTCGTAGGTGTAAGCGTTCAGGATGAGAAGTCTCACCAGAAATTCATCGATAAAAATGAGTTGCCCTTCCCACTCATCGCAGATACCGAGAAGACATTGAATGAAGCTTTCGGCGTATGGGGTGAGAAGAGCATGTATGGTCGTAAATATTTTGGTACATTCCGTACCACCTTTATCATCAACGAAGAGGGAATCGTAGAACGTATCTTCACTCCCAAAGAAATCAAGGTAAAGGAACACGCCAAGCAAATACTTGGGTAAACGTTTACCCCCATCTCTCTACTCAAGATACGAGAGTAACGATTATTAATAATATACCACCAATCAATAACTCCGCTCTACCCTCTTTCTTTCATATCAAGAGATAGAGAGCGGCCTCTTTTTATGCAATTATCATCATCAAGGAGCAGTATGCTCCACGGAGTGCTACTGATAACACTCTTCGCTTGCGCCGCATTCTACATCGGCGACATGTCATTCGTCAAGCAGATTTCATTCAGTCCGATGATTGTCGGTATCATTTTAGGTATGCTCTATGCCAACAGTCTCCGCAATAATCTGCCCGAAACATGGGTTCCCGGTATCGCTTTCTGTTCTAAACGAATCCTCCGTATCGGTATCATCCTTTACGGTTTCCGACTCACTTTTCAGGATGTTACAGCCGTAGGATTACCTGCCATCGCCATCGATGCCATCATGGTGACGGTCACGGTATGCGGTGGTATACTCATCGGACGACTGCTCCACATGGACCGAGGCATCGCTTTGCTCACATCGGTTGGCAGTGGTATCTGTGGAGCCGCCGCTGTATTAGGTGCCGAGTCGGCCATTAAAATCAAACCATATAAGACGGCTGTGGCCGTTGCCACGGTCGTTATCTTCGGCACACTCTCCATGTTCCTCTATCCTATATTGTATCGTAGCGGCATATTTGAGTTATCTCCTGAGGCCATGGGTATTTTTGCCGGTTCTTCCATTCACGAAGTTGCACACGTCGTTGGTGCCGGCAATGCCATGGGTAAAGAAGTTTCCGACGTAGCCATCATCGTCAAAATGATCCGTGTCATGATGCTTGTACCGGTACTATTAGTCATTAGTTACAGCGTAGCACGTGCTACCAGACAAAATGCAAGCGATAATAAGCGCGGCAAAATCACCATTCCTTGGTTTGCCATTCTATTTTTAGCCGTTATCGGGTTCAACTCTTTCGACCTCTTGCCCGAATCTCTAGTGAACTTTATCAACACTTTTGATACGTTCCTTCTGACCATGGCCATGACCGCACTTGGTGCCGAAACGAGCATCGAGAAGTTTAAGAAAGCCGGTTTTAAACCCTTCGTATTAGCAGCCATTCTTTATCTTTGGCTCATTGGTGGAGGCTATTGTTTGGCTAAATTCGTCGTTCCGGTATTGGTATAAATACATATATATAAACAAAAGAAGCCGTGAGAATTCACGGCTTCTTTTGTTTGATAGGTAAGATAATATTCCATACCACCCAAGACCATTCCACATACGACAACAGTCACCAATGGTCCCACCCTGCGGAACACTACCATCGTCACCAAAAAGACGGTATGAATCCATAAATCTCGACAAGTAAAGAAGTCTTGATTCGCACATATATCACGCCAAACATAAGGAGTTATCATGCTATACGAATCAATAGAGACTATCAAGTGCAATATATAGTAGAATAATTCTGTACACATCCAAACACCTAAAAATAGTGCAAAGAAAGACAACAATCCAAAGAGGTAACGCGACAAAAACTTCTCTAGAAAAGAAGCAGGTAACATCAACTCTGATACCAACTCATGTGGCTTACACATCCCCAGCATGATTCCCATGCCGGAAATAACGAATACTATTCTCAAAAACGTAGCCACAATACCTCCTAAAAACTTGGTCACAGACATTTGCATATCTTCTATATGAAGGAGTGGGATTATCATATATAAGAATGCGGCACCCAATACTGCGCCTAAGAGTCCCGGCCAATAGCGTAAGCAGCCAGTGTATATGCGCCACTTCAATAGTTTCCCAAATCTACGTATGTTAAATGTTTCCATCATATTTCCTCCATTTAATTGTGTTCTTGGTTTTCCAGATTGGTAAAATTTGCTTGATTCACCATTGCATTGAACAGTAATTCCAAGTTCAAGAGCGTATCTTTATCGCCTGTTTGACGGTGACACATCACAGCATTGCCTTGCAATGCCGGTTCTGCGTAAATAACTGTATCGTCCATCTCGCTCTGTCGGCGATAGCCGAAAGTGTATCTATCGGTCAGTTCCCCCACTGAAGCATTGAGCAAGAGTTGTGAATGGTCAAGCAGTAAGATATGGTCGAGCAGCGACTCCACATCGTGTACTTGATGAGTAGAGATAATCATGGTGCGCTCTTCGGTCATGTTGTTGGCTATAATCTTGCGGAAGAGACTCTTCGAAGGTATATCCAAGCCGTTGGTAGGTTCGTCCATTACCAGCAACCGAGTTCCCGAAGCCAATGCCAAACACATATATACTTTCTTCTTTTGTCCCATAGAGAGTTCGTTCAACCGTTTCACTTCGGGCAATTCAAACTCCGACAAGCACTTGATTAACACCTCGTCGGAAAACCGAGGATAAAAGTCACGGTGCATCTCAATACACTTCATCATACTCATCCGTGGCATTTCAAATGTTTCGGGGACGATATACACATCCTGCAACATCTCCACTCGACGTGCATTTACGTCCATACAGTCAATATACACACGTCCTTGCTGCGGACGCAACAAACCGCAAACAAGATTGAGCAACGTACTCTTACCCATCCCATTTTTACCCAATAGACCGTAGATGCGGTTTTCCGGCAAAGAAAGCGAGAAGTCGTCGAACACCGGTTCTACCTTCTTGCTATAGCCAAACGTCATGTTTTGAATTTCTATCATACCCGTATTTTTAAACCAACCTTAGTGTACTACTATAATAGCACGCTGCAAATGCATTTCATTTTAGACTTTCTTGCAATTTTTTCTCAATATTTTTTCATATCACCGTGATTTTTTGAACAGTAAGTATATAACATGTCGCGTACCTACATAAAATAGAATAATCCCCACAATTCAAAACTTATGAACTTAGAAACTTATAAACTGAACTCTAAACTCGTCTACTTATCAACTCTATATACCCTCCTTCCCCTTTTGGGAAACCACCGGTCATCGACCTAATAGTCGCTGTTGGCGTAACAGGTGCTTTCTTTCTACTCATTACTTGTATACTTGTCAACTCTATATATCCTCACTCCCCTTTTGGGGAGGGACGGGGTGGGGCTGTTGCAGCGCCTTGTCAGCGTTACTGCCTAGCCCATTCAGCATTGCTGCAAAGCCTAGACAGCGATGTTGCCACGCCCTTGCAGCCAACCAGTTAACAAGTAGACGAGTTGACAAGTGATAAGTTATGGAGTTGACAAGTGACGAGTTGGGAATGAAAAACTCATGAACTCACGCCTCTATAATATGCACAACACAGCCCTATCTGTGCAAAAACGGGTAAGAAATAGGACAATTCGGTTGGCTTATCAACAAAAAACACATACCTTTGCATTCTCAAATTATTATATAGAAACAAATAAAACGATGAGTTACAATCTTTTAAAAGGTAAAAAGGGTATTGTTTTCGGGGCACTGAACGACAAATCGATTGCTTGGAAGGTTGCCGTAAAGGCAGTAGAAGAGGGCGCACAGATTGTGCTGTCCAACACTCCTATGGCTATCCGTATGGGAGAAGTTGCCGCATTGGCCAAGCAAACTGGCGCAGAAGTCATTGCTGCCGACGCTACCAATGTGGAAGACCTTGAAAACGTATTCAAGAGAGCTATGGAAGTTCTCGGTGGTCCGGTGGACTTCGTACTCCACTCTATCGGTATGTCGCCCAATGTGCGTAAGAAGAGAACTTACGACGATCTAGACTACAAGATGCTCGGACAGACACTCGACATATCAGCCATTTCATTTCATAAGATGATTCAGGCTGCCAAGAAATTAAATGCGATTGCAGAATACGGTTCTGTTGTTGCCCTCACCTACGTGGCTGCACAGCGCACATTCTTGGGTTATAACGACATGGCAGATGCCAAAGCTTTGCTCGAATCTATCGCTCGTAGCTTCGGTTATATCTATGGCCGTGAGCACAACGTACGTGTGAACACCATCTCACAATCGCCCACAATGACCACAGCCGGTGCCGGTATCAAAGGTATGGATCGTCTGTACGACTTCGCTAACCGCATGTCGCCACTAGGCAATGCCACGGCCGATGAGTGCGCCGACTACTGTATTGTGATGTTCTCCGATCTCACTCGTAAGGTAACTATGCAGAACCTCTTCCACGATGGTGGCTTCTCTAGCATGGGTATGAGCCTGCGTGCCATGACAGCCTACGAGAAAGGTATCGCCGACGAGTACAAAGATGAAGAAGGAAACATTATCTACGGATAATGTAGTAAAACATTGCTACGATTTAAGAACAACATTTTCAATCAATAAGTAGCAGTGTTAAAGCAAAATAGAGATGTAAAATCTACTTATAACATATAAGTAAATGTATATCAATGCCAGTCCGAAGGACTGCCTATAAATAGCTGGGGACTATCAAGCGATAGCGAAGATAGTCTCCGGTTTATAATATTCGGGGTATCCAGTCTGGCAAGACTGCCCACGCACAATCTGTTATACAATTGGCAAACTTGAGGGAGTCTTATCAAACACGAATTGGTCTTTGCCTTATCTCCGTAGGTTTTTGCTGCGCTCCAATGCAACACCGATGAAGCGATAATCTTTCATACAACAATCATCAAGATATGAAATCAACAAACATTCATCTGTTAACTCCCTCTATAACTCCAATGCCAGATAGGCATTTAACTCCCGATCACTCCAAAGTTGAGCATCGCTGCGAAACTTAAATACTCTTTATACACATGGACCACCTACCACAAAACGACATACCGATGCTTGTTTCGGCCATCAACTTCCTGTTGCGCGACGAAGAATTTGACAATCTTGACCAGATATGTTACCATTTCAACATAGGCAGAAAAGACTTGGAGGCACGCATGGCAAAGGCCGGTTTCCAATATTCGGAGACTGAGAAGCGATTTTGGTAAACCACAAACATCGACTTATATGATTACAAAAGACAGTATAGAATCGGCTTACAGCTTCTTCCATCAGAAGTATCGTGTGTATCAATACTCCACACTCGATTGGCAAAAAGACGATATAGAATATGCTATTGGTTCGTACGTGGCTGACATGAACAAGGACTTGTACGCGCTATTGGCCAATGGAAATGATTCATATCTGCTAGACCATACCTGCTTTGATGCCGACCTTTCATCGGCAGTGGAGCGGTTGGAGGAAATGTTGGAGTGAGTTTTTGAGTTGTTCTGTTTCTGAATTAATGAGTTATTGAGGGAGTTCTTGAGTCGGAAAGGGCTTGAGTTGTTCCCTTAACCTAACTTGGCTTGCAGCCATTTACCGCGATACAAACGCCAAAGGAACATGCAACCACGGAACGTAAGTTCCGCTGCCATAGCTGTCCAAACCCCTTTCAGGCCATAATGAGGTGCCAATAAAGCTGCTGTGGTAAGACGTAAGCACCACATACTGCCCAAGTTGATGAGTGCAGGACGCAAAGTATCGCCAGCTCCCACACATACACTGTAGGCCACAATGGCTGCAGCAAAGAACGGTTCTGCAAAGGCTTCGATGCGAAGAGATTGTATACCTAGTTCACGAATGGCCTCAACGGGGGTAAGCACACCAATCATTTCGGGCGCAAAAATATACATGATAACACCCATAAAGGCCATGACTGCCATGCCAAGAGCCACTGTCATATAAGCGAAATTACGACAAAGGTCGAGTCGACCGGCTCCTTTGCTCTGCCCCACAAGCGTGGTCGCCGCATCGGCAATACCGTAACCGGGCATATAACAAAGGCTTTCGGCCGTGATGGCAAAGGTATTGGCCGCAATGGCAAAGTTGCCTAGAGGTGCCACAATGATGGTGCTGACTATCTGAGCCGTACTCATCAAGATAGATTGAGCAGCCATTGGAGCGCCTATCTTCACTGCATTACGTACATAATCCCATACCCAACGGAATGGAGCTGTATCTAGTCGGAGTGCCAATATCTTACTCCGGAAGATGGCAAAATAGGCTTGTGAGAACGCACCGCACATGATAGCGAGAGCCGTTCCGATAGCGGCGCCGACGACACCGAGACCAAACCGGAAGATAAAAATATAGTTGAAAAGCACGTCAAGCACACACATGGCCACATTGACGACACTAGGTACACGCATATTTCCAGAACTCTTAAGCATTGCTCCGGACAAGTTGCCAAGCTGGAAAAAGGGCATGGCCAGCGCATAAATCAAGAAATAGAGCGATGCTTCATGCGCTATGTCGGCACCACCACCCAACCAATACGGTAATGGTTTATGCACCAAGAAACCGCAAAAAGCTACAAACAGACTCAAGAAGAAGGTACATATCAGTCCATGACGGAACACCTGACGCGCCTTGTCGAAGTCGTTGGCACCGATAAAGTGAGCCACTTGCACGGAGAACCCCATGGAAGAAGCATACGTAAAAGCCCCTAACAACCATGTAGTACTCTCTACCAAGCCGATAGCAGCAGACGGACGAGCACCGAGCTGTCCCACCATTGAGGCATCAATGAAGAACATCAGTACCGAAGTAATCTGTGACAAGATAGACGGAATACTCAATTCGACAATGAGATTGAGCTTCTCGCGATTCGTCATCGTGGCTCCCAGACGAATTCGTTCCAACAAGGCGTCGGTTTGTTTGCTGCTAAACATATATCAATATTGTATGTGCAAAATTAGTATAATCCTATCGCTTACCAAAATATAGTGTCCATTAAAATGGCTAAACTTACTTTGCCGATAACAGAAAAGAGGTGATTCCTGTATCTAACAGAAATCACCTCTTTCCCCTTTCATTTCTATTGCTTTCTTTTATTCGTGCCTCGTGGCACATCAATCTCTCAAATTTCTCTTGTTACTTGCGTACTTATTATCCCATCTTCTTACCTTAAACTAGATACCGTATTGAGATTTACATTCTTTATTATCTTATTATCTATTAACTTTTCGCACGCTAATTTCGTTCAATTTTGATGATGCAAAGATATATGGTATCGCAAAATTACATCTCAAAACAAACTTGTCTTTTTCATTATACCGTTTAATTCTTGACATAAATCAAGTACGTGTGTCCGCACACAAAAGTACACTTATCATCCTCTAAGAAACATCTAAGACCATTATCCCTCCATGACAAAGAGCGGATGAAGTCCATCTTCTGAATCATAACGATATGAAAAGCCTTCAAATTCAAAGTTTTTGAGTTGATCGGGATCTTTGATTTGATGCCTAATCACATCATTAGCCATGGCTCCACGACACATTTTGCAATACACGACGATGCTCTTCAACTTGCCATTCTTATCCACCATGAACTCCGGTTCTATCACTTTCACCTCACGTTTAACACGCTTCCAGTCAAAAAGATGCTTCATTTCAGCACTTGCCACATTCAATAACACGCCATCATCTTGCTTCACTGAGTCTATCAATACGTCTGTCAAGAGCGGTTTCCAATAGTCAAACATGCGCTGACCACCATTCTCTCCCAAGTAGACAGAGCCTTCCAAACGGTAGTTCTTAATCATATCGAGGGGACGCAACAGACCGTATAAGAACGATGTTATCCACAAATGCCCCTGCGCATATGCTAATTCCACATCAGAAAAGCTACCTGCTTGCAGATATTTATAGGCTATTCCAGTGTACGAGAAGATAGTTTCCATCTTCGGTTCAGGCTCTAAAAATGTGGTATAGCGATGCTTATTGAGTGCAGCTAGCTGATGATTGATTTTCAACATAGCCCCTAATTCTTCGGCACTGTAGCTCATCATCTGCGTAGCTATGGCCTCAGCCTGTTGTTGAAACATCGGTATCGTACCTTTTCGGCTATCGTATAATCGCTCGGAAGTCATGTCCTTGGCGCATGATAAAAGTATTTGCATCGTCTGATAGTTTCTTACAAAGGTAAGCATAAAGCCTGTAAAGCCATGTTCTTTATGAAGTTTTTGCATTTTTAATAGACAGTCTGTCAGAAATATTGTGTACCTTTGCCGAGTTAAAAAGGTAAACAAAAGATAAATCATGGCACAAGAAGATGTTTTCAAGAAGATAGTTTCCCATTGTAAGGAATACGGGTTTGTCTTCCCAAGTAGTGATATTTACGATGGCCTCGCAGCTGTCTACGATTACGGACAGAACGGTGTTGAGCTGAAAAACAATATCAAAGAGTATTGGTGGAAGAGCATGGTGTTGCTCCACGAGAATATCGTAGGTATCGATTCTTCCATCTTCATGCACCCAACAATATGGAAAGCGAGCGGTCACGTGGATGCTTTCAACGATCCATTGATTGATAATCGCGACTCCAAGAAGCGTTACCGCGCCGACAATCTCATCGAAGACCAGTTGGGAAAATACGAAGAAAAAATTGAAAAAGAGATAGCTAAGGCTCGCAAACGTTTTGGCGACAGCTTCGACGAAGCTAAATTCCGCGAGACAAATCCCCGAGTTCTGGAGCATCAACAAAAACATGACGCCCTTCACGAACGCTATACGAAGGCTATGCAAGGCCCAGATTTAGAGGAACTCAAGCAGATAATACTCGACGAAGAGATTGTAGACCCCATCTCAGGCACAAAGAACTGGACGGATGTACGCCAGTTTAACTTGATGTTCTCTACCGAAATGGGCTCTCTCTCAGACGCTGCCAACAAGATATATCTGCGTCCTGAAACCGCACAAGGTATCTTTGTGAACTATCTGAATGTTCAGAAGACCGGCCGTATGAAGCTTCCTTTCGGTATCGCACAGATTGGTAAAGCTTTCCGTAATGAGATTGTGGCACGCCAATTCGTATTCCGTATGCGCGAATTCGAGCAGATGGAGATGCAATTCTTCTGCCAACCGGGTACCGAAATAAAGTGGTTTGAATATTGGAAGAAGGCTCGTTTGGCATGGCATGAGGGTCTCAATATGGGCAATGAGAACTACCGTTATCACGACCATGAGAAGTTGGCGCACTACGCTAATGCCGCTACCGACATTGAATTTAAGATGCCTTTCGGCTTCAAGGAGGTGGAAGGAATCCACTCACGCACCAATTTCGACCTCTCACAACATGAGAAATTCTCCGGCCGACAGATTAAATACTTCGATCCGGAAACCAATGAAAGCTATGTACCTTACGTTGTTGAGACCTCAATCGGTGTTGACCGTATGTTCTTAAGCGTCATGTGTCACAGCTATACAGAAGAGAAATTGGAGAATGGAGAGACTCGCGTAGTTCTTCGTTTGCCCGAAGCTTTGGCGCCAATCAAATGCGCTGTGCTCCCATTAGTGAAGAAGGACGGACTCCCAGAGAAAGCTCGTGAGATAGTAGACCAACTGAAATTCCACTTCAACACACACTACGAAGAGAAAGATTCAATCGGTAAACGCTATCGTAGACAAGATGCTATCGGTACGCCTTTCTGCGTTACGGTAGACCACGATACGTTAAACGACAACAAAGTGACGTTGCGTTTCCGCGATACTATGGCTCAGGAGCGCGTCGACATCGCCGAGTTGCGCAACATCATTGAGGATCGTGTGAGCATCACAAGCGTTCTCAAGAAACTTCAGTAAACCTATGGAAATGAGAAAACTGGCCGACTATACAGTGCTATTATTGCTTGCTGTGGTCTTCGGACTTACATCTTGCAAAGAGGGAGACGACAATAAGGTGGACGAGTTCCCTAATTGGGAAACCACCAATACGACTTATTTCAACACCATCTATCAAAAAGCAAAGGATGCAGCAGCAACAGGTGACGCTTCTTGGAAGGTATTTAAGAGTTATGCGTTTGCCGATAATGTGCACAACGACGCCATCGACCACATTGTAGTCAAGGTACAAAAGAGTGGCACAGGGACGGTTTCGCCCCTTTACACCGACTCAGTCCGCATACATTATCAAGGACGCTTGCTGCCGTCAACGAGTTATAAAGACGGTTATATCTTCGATCAATCATGGGTACGTGGTTACGATTACGATCTCAAGACCATGGTTCCGGCCAAGATGTTAGTCTCCGGAACAGTTGACGGATTTGCTACTGCGCTCATGCACATGCATCTTGGAGACCGTTGGACTGTTTACATTCCTTACCAATTGGGCTATGGTAAGAGCGCCAACTCTACCATTCCGGCCTACTCCACGCTTGTCTTCGACATCACACTCGTAGGCATCTACAGAGCCGGGCAGGTAATACCATCTTACAGAGCCAGCGAAGCAAAGCAGGCATCAGGATGGATTGAGCAAGATTAAAAACTTCAAACGTATACAAGAAGAGGTAAAAGACAGGAACATCCATCCGTCTCTTACCTCTTTTTTTGTTTCCTTCAATATGGAGACATCATTGCATGAAAGAACAAGAACAGACAGACAACTACACCCACATCCTCAAATATACCGGCTTATTCGGTGGTATGCAAGGGATAAGCATCTTGGTAGGAATCATCCGTACCAAGTTGGTGGCAATGATTCTCGGCCCAAATGGCGTGGGCCTCATGTCTCTGTTCAACTCCACCATCCGTCTACTTGGCGATGCTAGTCAACTAGGTTTGCCGGTCAGTGGGATTCGGAAAATATCCTATGCCTACGAACATGGTAACCAAGAAGAACTCGACCACTACATCAAACTGATTCGTTCATGGAGCATCATCACCGGCATCGTGGGCATGATACTATGCGTTGTCCTCAGTCCGGTGCTCAATTCGTGGACTTTCAACTGGGGAAACCACACACTACACTTCATGCTTCTCGCCCCCATCGTGGCATTATCGACCATCACGGGAGGCGAACTGGCTGTTCTCAAAGGTACACGCCGTCTCCGCCCACTAGCCTTTATCTCGCTCTTCCAAGTGGTCTTGGCACTCATCATCTCTGTTCCTTTATTCCTAGC
The DNA here is from genome assembly GCF_001553265.1 of Prevotella sp. DNF00663. GTDB lineage: Bacteria > Bacteroidota > Bacteroidia > Bacteroidales > Bacteroidaceae > Prevotella. The sequence continues at coordinate 22,443 of NZ_KQ960672.1, forward strand.
TTGGCAGCTGTCGGCCATCATCCCGTCACTTCTGTTGATAGCCTTAGGCCAAATGTTGCTCACCATCGGCTACTCTTACCGCTACCATCCGCTTCATTTATCACTCCACAAAGATTTTCTATCACAAGCCAACAGTACCATCCGACTCGGTATCGCTTTCATGTTGTCGGCTATGATGGGCAGCGGAGCAGAGTTTATCATCCGCCTTTTCCTCAATACCCACGGCAATCTTGATGATGTAGGACTGTATAATGCAGGTTTCATGATGACTATGACCTATGCCGGAATCGTATTTACAGCCTTGGAAACCGACTATTTTCCGCGCTTATCGGCCATTGGTAACGACATCATACAGCAAAACCGGCTTATCAACCGACAGATAGAGGTCTCGCTACTCATGCTTGCGCCACTTCTTATTATATTTCTTGTAGGCATGCCCATCATTCTTCCACTTCTCTATAGTGGTAAGTTCTTACCGGCACTTAGCATGGTACAGCCGGCAATCTTAGCCATGTATCTACGAGCTATCACCCTCCCGCTCTGCTATATACCACTCTCTCGTGGCGACTCTTCCACCTATTTAATTATAGAAGGACTCTCCGCTACAGCCATCATCGGTGTCGTTTGCTTTGGATTCACCCATTGGGGACTCACCGGAGCCGGCTTCGGAATCCTCTTGGCAGGTATGATTGACTCCATTGTTTCAAATATGATGGCCTACCATCGTTATGGTTATCGCATGAGTCGAAGCAACATTGGCTACACCATTTTCCACATCCTCGTAGCGCTATGTGCTTATGTCGTGGTGATTAACACCCAAGGTACGGCCTATTGGACAGCGGGATTCGTCCTCTTCCTCATCAGTGCCACCTTTTCATGGCGCATATTACAGCAGAAGACCGACATAGTTCGCCGTATCAAAGAGCGCATACATAAAAGATAAGGAAGCCTCAGTAGATTCATCAAAAGTTTCTTATCATCTTGAATCTCTATTCCCTCATCCCTCATCTAAGTATCTTCCCTGAAGGAAGAAGAGCGGAATGGAACTTGTTTTTGGCATCGTTCTATCCCGTAGGCCTAAAGCCCCGCGATAAAAAAGAATCCCTTATTGTCCGAAGGACAACCCTATGAATAACCGTAAGCCTTTAATCTTACGGTAAATGGCACCTCACAATGTTGAGTCTGAAAGACTCCCCCACAACCCAACAGAGGCCTCTCCCCAGAGGGTGTGTCAAAATTGATATACTCTCTTT
>NZ_KQ960673.1 GCF_001553265.1 Prevotella sp. DNF00663
ATTTCTAAACTAAGAGTTTTGCAGAGTTCTCGTTTTACGTATCTATCTTTGATGCCTACTTTGTTGTAAGCAAACCCAATATCCACGACAGCAGCCCATTCTCCCTATTTCGCACTTACGCCCACGCGAGCGTCGGGGATGGCAAATCTGTCGTTTAACAGATTGTTTTCATGCTTGGCATCGAAGAGTTCGCCATCCATCAAGATGCGTCCGATGGGGCGTACTGTAAGTTTTGCTTCTTGCGCATGAGCGATATCAAGGGCTATACATACGGCGATTGCTGTTGTTAAAAGTCTGTTTTTCATTGCTTCTTATGATAGGAAAGTCTCTGTCAGAAATCTTTTATTATGAGGTCTTGTGTTGTACGAACTTCAAAATTATCACTTTTCTGCGATGTTACAAGCATTCCGAGCTGGCTATTGTCAATCTTCATAGGAATGTATTAAACTACATTGTCTATCTGTTTGATAATCAGTGTGTTGTAAAAGAGGCTCTTTTACGTTGCTGCCGAGCCGTAGCAGTATCGTTGAAAAGCCCATGCAGCGATGCTGAAGAGGCGGTGCAGGAGCCCCACCCCGAGCCACATGTTTTAGTAGACAAGTTAACGAGTAAACAAGTAGACAAGGTTTTGAGTTGACAAGTAGATGAGTTTAGGTTTTTAGTTTGTGAGTTCTTGAGTTTATAAGTTCTTTAGTTGTGGGACAGAAAAGGTCTATTTCTGTCTCCCTCTCCCTTTGGAGAGGGGTGGGGAGAGGTTTTTGTTGAGCCAGTTGTGCGACATGTCGCGTCCGTAGGGAGTTCAAGTAGTACAACTATCCTTTTACTGAATCACTTGTATTATGGGATAAGAATCATTGAACTAACCAAAGGTTTTGAATAAAGAACGGACAGGTATCGGGAAAAATCTGTAACTTTGTGGCATGACAGAAGATTTCGACATCAGAGAAGAGAGATTGTCCTCGGCAGAAAAGGACTTCGAGAATGCGCTCCGTCCCTTGCGTTTTGTTGACTTCAACGGTCAGCAGAAAGTGGTGGAGAACTTGGAAGTGTTTGTTGAAGCTGCCAAATACCGCAATGAACCGTTAGACCATACATTGCTCTACGGACCTCCGGGATTGGGAAAAACGACGCTGAGCAATATCATTGCTAACGAGTTGGGAGTGGGATTCAAGATTACAAGTGGGCCGGTTTTGGATAAACCGGGCGACTTGGCAGGCATCCTGACCTCGCTCGAACCTAACGATGTGCTGTTCATTGACGAGATTCATCGCTTGTCTCCTGTCGTTGAAGAGTATCTATATTCGGCCATGGAGGACTATCGCATTGATATAATGATAGACAAAGGTCCCTCGGCTCGAAGCATACAGATAGATTTAAATCCGTTTACACTGGTGGGTGCCACCACGCGCAGTGGTATGTTGACAGCTCCGTTGCGTGCCCGTTTCGGCATCAACATGCACTTGGAGTACTACGATCCGGAGACTTTGCAGATTATTATCAAGCGTTCGGCTCGATTATTGGACGTGCCTATAGAAGACGATGCAGCTGTGGAAATATCGCGTCGTTCGCGTGGTACGCCCCGTATTGCGAACTCGTTGCTGCGCCGTGTGCGCGATTTCGCTCAGGTCAAGGGCAACGGTACCATCACAAGCGATATAGCCCGACTGTCGCTCAGAGCTTTGAATATCGACCAGTATGGTCTGGACGAGATTGATAACAAGATATTGCTGACGATAATCGACAAATTCCGCGGTGGTCCGGTGGGCGTTTCGACCATTGCTACGGCTATCGGTGAGGATGCCGGAACGGTGGAAGACGTGTACGAACCTTTCTTAATCATGGAGGGATTTATCAAGCGGACGCCTCGCGGACGCATGGCTACACAACTTGCTTACAACCATTTGGGGCGCAATCCGTATCAAGGTGATATCATGTCACCGGGGTTGTTTGAATAGAACCTCACCCCCATCCCCTCTCCCAAAGAGAGGGGTGAAAAGTAGAGACCGATAAATGAAGTCGCTTCGTATCTCTGTTTTTTATCCCATATCTTGGGTTTACGGTTCTGGTTATTGATGCGATAGCACGTTTTTAAATAAATCCTTGCATTGTTCTAGAGAAACAGTTATATTTGTGCAATAGGAATAAGGAAATGGAGGAAAGATAATATGGAAGGAAGTTTGAATATAAAACTGAATGTCCCTCTTAGGGATATGTTTTTTTTAGATAAGGTTGCTAAGAGTAGAGGATGGCTTATAACTGCTGAAAAGAGTAGATCGGACAATGACTCTAAAGTTGAAATGGAAAAGAAATTAGAGCGTGTAGACAAGTTGTTTGGCATTTTTTCCAAGAGCAAAGTGGATGATTGGAAATCTGAAAAAGAAGATTTTCTAAGAAAGAAATACCTATGAGAGTTTTCTTAGATACTAATATCCTACTGGATTGCCTGCTAGAAAGAGGTCCTTTATCCAAGGACTCAAGGTTGTGTTTCAAGTCTTGTGTGGGTAAAGGTATTATCATGTTAATGTCCGATTTGTCCGTTGCTAATATTAATTATATTACTCGAAAAGATTATAATAGGGCGGAGTTTAACGCTGCAATATTGAAATTGACGGAATTTGTGGATATTGTAGAGGTCGGTTCCTCATATATATTAGAGGCTCTATACTTAGATTGGAAGGACTTTGAAGATTCTTTGCAGTATCTTTCTGCTATGCAAGCCCAAGCCGATTGTATAGTAACAAGGAATATAAAGGATTATGAAGCCTCCGCTTTAGAGGTGCTTACGCCTCATGATTTTATTTCGAAATATTTATGAGAACAGGAATATTCGTAGGGAGTTTCGATCCCTTTACCATTGGACATGATGATATTGTGCGACGTGCATTGCCACTCTTCGATCGAATTACGATAGGGGTGGGAGTGAATGAACGCAAGCAATACATGTATAGTGCGGATGTTCGGGTAAACACTATCAAGCAGATATATGCCAACGAGGCAAAGATAGAGGTGAAAGCATACAATGATTTGACGGTCGACTTTGCTCGTCGGGAGCAGGCTCAGTTCATTATTAAGGGCGTGAGAAGTCTGAAAGACTTTGAATATGAGCGTGAACAGGCCGATGTCAATAAGCAAATAGGAGATGTAGAGACCATTCTTCTCTATGCCGACCCGGCAAAGGCGAGCATCAGTTCGTCACTTGTGAGGGAGTTGATACACTTTGGGAAAGAGGTCTCAGACTTTATTCCCTTCCCTGAAGGAGGAGGAATGGAATAACATCATGGTAAATATAATAAAGCAATCAAGTCCCTGATAGATAGGTGTTCCCTCTATTTGAGTGGTGCGTGTGGCTAGTTTATTTGCTAAGATGATAAATATAATAAAGCAATCAAGTCCATGATAGATAGGTGTTCCCTCTATTTGAGTGGTGCGTGTGGCTAGTTTATTTGCTAAGATGATAAATATAATAAAGCAATCAAGTCTCTGATAGATGGCTCTCCCCTCTATTTGAGTGGCGCGTGTGGCTAGTTTATTTGCTAAGATGATAA